>JADHNN010000010.1 GCA_016779485.1 Gammaproteobacteria bacterium | reverse complement strand
AGGTAACAACTTTATGTTTAAGTTTATTATTTACTTTATCAAGATCTAATCCTTTTGAAGTAACCGCTGCAGTATTTACAGACCAATCAACATGAACAGATTTCAAGTCAGAAATTTTATCTATAATACCTTGGTTTCTAAGATAACCAATAACTAATGCTTCTGGATAGTGTCCAAGCGTCATAAGAGTTACTATTTCTTTTTTATCTAAAAAAATAGTAAGAGGCAGTTCTCCTGTAATAGGAAAACGCCTCTCAGTATTATACTCATCAGTTACTGTAATCTCTGATGTATCCGGCCTCTTTGAATTTGTGAGTTCTATTTTGCTTTTATTATCCATATGAGTTCAATTATATTACAATACAATGATGAGAAAATTTGTTTTTTTATTTTTAATTATCCTATCAACTAATATTTATGCAGATATTATTAAAATTACTATCTTAGGCAGCGGAACTCCTAGGGTAAATATAGATAGGTTCTCTCAATCAATACTTGTAGAACATAAAAGTGATAAATTTCTCTTTGATGTGGGTCGAGGAGCACTTCTTAGACTATCCCAGTCAAATATTTTTCCTCATGAGATTGACAATATCTTTTTTACACACTTGCATTCTGATCACATACTTGGATTTTCTGATATTTTAATGACAGGTTGGATCTATCATAGACAATCAGGTTTGAATGTATTTGGACCGAAAGGTACACGGAACTTTATTGATAGTACTTTCAAAGCGTTTGAGGAAGATATTAAAGTAAGAAGTATGGCACCAGAAAAACTTGATAAGAATAATCTACAAACAAACATAAAAATTATTTCTGATGGCTATATACACAAAGAAAACGGATTAACTATTGAAGCATTTTCAGTGAAACATGAACCATTTACAGATGCATTTGGATTTAAAATATCTAATAATAATTACTGCATGGTTATATCAGGAGATACTACTTACACTGAGCAGGTTTTAGAAAAAGCAAAAGATTGTGATCTACTGATTCATGAAATTGCTCATGCATCAGAACATACTTTAAATAAATATCCTAAAGCTAAAGGTATAATTTCTTATCACACTAACGCTCAACAAATTTCAAAAATTATCAATACCGTTAAGCCAAGACTTACTGTTCTTAATCATGTCCTATCTCTTGACGGCACTTCTGATGATGAAATATTAAAAGAAATTAAAAAGAATACTTCACATGAAGTTATTATAGCTAAAGATTTGATGTCAATTGACCTTAAAGAGGAAATTTATATTTATAAGCAAAAAAAATTATGACAAAAATAATAGGTATACTAAATTTAACTATGGATAGTTTTTCTGATGGAGGAATGTATTATGACTTAACCTCTGCTAAAAAACATATTTCTGAGATGATAGAACAAGGTGCTGATGTTATTGATATCGGAGCTGAATCTACCAGATCTGGCTTCTCAGATGTAGATGAAGACAGTCAAATTAAAACGCTAAAACCTATAATAGAGTTTATTACAAATGAATATTCTATCGACATAAGCATTGATACGAGATCAAGTAAAGTTGCTAGTGCATTTTCTGATAAGAATATTTCATTCATTAACGATGTATCATCAGGAACTCATGATTTAAACATGCTGGAGGTTATATCTAAACTCGGTTGTAATTATATAATGACACATATGCCTGATGAACATCAAAAAGGTATCAATAAAGATTACAAAAATATACTTGAAGAGCTAGATACATATTTTAATGAACGTATAAAATTATGCATAGATATGGGCATTGATAAAGATAAAATAATAATAGATCCAGGTATAGGTTTTGGAAAATCTGGTGATGATAATATTACAATTCTTGAGAATATAGATTTTCTTCAGAAAATACATAATAAAATTTGTATAGGAACGAGTAATAAAAGATACTCTTCAACCTTATTCAATGGAATCGAAACGAAAGATGACCTCAAGGTTGCAAATGTAGCATCATTTACATTGTGTGCATTGAAAGGAATCGCATTCTTGCGTGTTCATGATGTTGGTATCACAAAAGACGTTATACTCATAGCCAATAAAGCTAAAAGCGTTTAGATGCAGCATCTAAGATAATCTTTTCAAAGCTTTTAGTAAAATAATTAATATCCAATAATTTAGAAGTCTGCATCTTGTTTTTAATTAAATCTTTTATGTTTTGGCGTTTTTCGGTGCTAATTAGAGAAACTATTTTATCTTTATAGCCATCATAATCTTTCGTAATAAGCTCTTCTATTTCTAATGTTTTTAAAATACTTGCGCTAACCTTAGATGCAAAATGATTGCCTTCGAGAGTAACAAGTGGAATTCCAGCTTGCAACATTTCAATAGTTGTTGTGTGACCATTGTAAATTCTTGTATCTAGAGCTATATCAATATGCTGAATACGTTTAAGGTGCATACCATAGCCAACTCTATCGGCAAATATAATTCTATCCTTATCAATTCTGTTATTTATAAATTTATAAATATTTTCTTGCATATCTTCACCATGATTTAAAATCCATAGACATGTTTTACTGTAGTCCTCTAAAATATTCACCCAAATATCAAAAAAAATAGGATCTAGTTTGAAAGACTGATTAAGACAACCTAAAATTATTTGATCATTTGGTAAATTAAAATCATCTTTTATAGTATCAGTATCGAAATTTGTTTCTCCATTGTTAATTTGATATGTATTGGGCATATATAAAAATTGTTCACTATAGTACTTTTGCTGCTCTATTGGTGTAACAACTTTGTCAGTAATCATATAATCATATGAACTTTTTCCAGTAGTGCCCGGAAAAGCAAGATATGAAATTATAATTTTCGATAAACCTTTTTCTATAATGTCTGAGCGATTATGAGAAACAATTGCTGTTAGATCAATTAATACATCTAATTGATATTTTTTAATTATTTTTTTTGAATCGTCTGTACTTAAGTCAGTTATATCAATAAAGTCATCAATATCTTTTTCTATGTATCTTTTTTCATCAGCAGAATGATTATATGAAAACATATACACGAAAAAAATATCTCTATTTAAGTTTTTAAAAAGATTTTTAATTAAATAGAATGTTGGATGATTTCGTATCTCACCACAAAAAAAACCTAAAATAATTTTATCTGAATCACATTTATCATTTCTTTCTATTACATTAGTCTTGCTCTCTTTGTTCCATGACAAAGAGTTTTTATAATTAGATTCTTCATCATCAATATTAGATATATGTAAGAATGGATGAGTGATGACTTGATTTGATATCAGTAACTTATTATTTTCATCATACTCCGACCAGTCACATATGATTTGTTGAATTCTAAACTTTAATTCATATGCTCTATTAGTATATAAACTATCGTCTTTTAATTGCTTGCATAAAAATAAGGCCTCATGGAATTCTCTATTTTCAAACAGAGCTATTGCAAGGTTGTACTTAGCATCATTATAGTTATCATCAATCTTTAATGCCTCACGGGCATGTCGTATAGATTTTCCATTGTCACCATCTTCCAATAGAATCAGTGATAAATTATTATGCGCTATCGATTTGAGAGGTGTCTGTAAAAGTGAATTATAAGTATTAATTGCATCGTTATTTTTTCCAAGCAATTTATATATATTACCTAAATTTAGCTTTAACTTATATTCCTCAGGATATTGCTCAATAGCAGATAATAAAAGCGGTATACATTCGATATAATTTTTAGATTCTAAATAATTTTTAAGTTGAGCTATGAACTCATTGAGAGTTTTTTTCAACACCCTCTAATGTTTTGTGTTGCTCTTAATATTAACTGCACAGAATTTAAATTCTGGGATTTTTGCAAAAGGGTCAAGTGCAGCATTGGTTAATAAATTAGCGGCAGACTCAACATAACAAAATGGTATAAATATTTGTCCTGACTGAAGCATATCATCGCGCCTTGCATAGACATCAATTTTACCTCTCCTTGACTCTACAGTAATAAGGTCACCGTCTTTTATGTTGAACTTATTCATGTCTTCCTGGCATAGATTAGCATTTGGGTCTGGTTCTATCTCATGTAACATACTTGCTCTTCGAGTCATTGATCCAGTGTGCCAATGTTCTAACTGTCTTCCAGTGATTAATACAAAGGGATATGCTTCATCTGGTAACTCAGCAGCATTAATGAGTGGCGATTTAACAAATTTAGCCTTTCCAGATTCAGTTGGGAAACCATCTATAAATATGACCGGTTGACCCGGATCATTAGAATCATCACACGGATAGGTTATCGAGTGACTTTCTTCAAGCCTTTCCCATGTAATGCCTTGTATACTTGGCATACATTTTGTCATTTCTGTAAAAACTTCTTTTGGATGCTTGTAGTTCCAATCCAAACCTACACCTCTAGCAATTTCTTGAATAATCCACAGATCTTGTTTAGCGTCTCCGGGAGGGTTAACTGCTTGATTACCTAACTGAACACGTCGATCTGTATTGGTGAAGGTCCCCGTTTTTTCTGGAAACGCAGAAGCTGGTAAAATGATGTCTGCATACATAGCAGTTTCAGTTAAGAAAATATCTTGCACAACAAGGTGCTCTAGTTTTGAGAGAGCATTTCTTGCATGATTCAAATCTGGATCTGACATCGCAGGATTTTCGCCCATTACATACACACCTTTAATTCTACCTTTGGTAATTTCATCCATTATTTCCACAACCGTTAAACCTGGTTCGGAATCTAATGACATACCCCAAAACTTTTCAAAGAAATTATTGATTTTAGGATCATCAACTCTTTGATAATCTGGATATACCATTGGTATCAGTCCAGAATCAGATGCGCCTTGAACATTATTTTGTCCTCTTAATGGATGCAAACCAGTTCCAGGTCTACCTACTTGCCCAGTCATCAACGCTAATGAAATAAGAGCTCTTGCATTATCAGTTCCATGAATATGTTGCGAGACGCCCATGCCCCAAAAAATAATTGATGCAGGAGATGAGGCATAGATTCTTGCTACTTCATTAATCATATCAGCACTGATTCCACAAATTGATGACATTTTCTCAGGAGTAAAGTCATTTAGATGCTCTTTTAATTCATTAAAGTCAGTCGTGCGCTCATCAATGAACTTTTGATCTAATAAGTTTTGATCGATAATTGATTTCATAATTGCATTAAGTAGAGCCACATCTGTATCCGGTTTAAATTGCAAATAATGTGTGGCATGTCTCGCTAAATCATTTTTTCTTGGATCAAGTACGATTAAATTTTTACCAGCTTTAGCAGCATTCTTAATAAAGGTTGCAGCAACCGGATGATTAACTGTAGGGTTAGCGCCAATGACTATTATAGTATCGGCTTCAGCTACATCCGCTACTTGATTTGAAACTGCACCGGACCCTATCATCTCTAGCAACGCAACAACAGATGACGCATGACATAATCGTGTACAGTGGTCTACATTATTATTTTTGAAACCCGTTCTGATGAGTTTTTGGAATAAATAGGCTTCTTCATTAGAACCTTTTGCGCAACCAAATCCGGCGGTAGATTTAGCGTCCTTCTGAATAAGTGATTTAAATTTTTCAGTGGTCCGAATAATAGCGTCATCCCAAGTAATAGGCTCAAAATACTCTTCAATCTTATCCATGTTAAAATCTTCAGGATTAATATTTTTATTAACACCTTTTTTTCGTGCAAGAGGTACAGTGAGTCTTTGATCACTATTAACATAATTGAAACCATATCTCCCTTTAACACATAACCTACTCATATTTGCAGGACCATCTCTTCCTTCTGCAAAGAGTATCTTGTCATCTTTTATATTGTAGGTTAGGAGACACCCGACACCACAGTATGGACATACACTATCAATTTTTTTATCAGGTAATACTTGTCCGACTTCTCTAGACGGCATAAGCGCTCCTGTTGGACAAGCTTGTACGCATTCACCACAACCTACACAGGTGCTTGTACCCATTGGGTCATCTAAGTCAAATATAATCTCAGATGATAGGCCTCTCTTAGCATAACCAATCACATCATTAACTTGTTCCTCGCGGCAAGCTCTTACACATCTGGTGCATTGAATACATGCATCTAAATTAACTGCAATTGCAGGGTGAGATAAATCATGCTTGTTTTGTATCTTAGATGGAAATCTAGATTCTGTGACTTCTAGTTTATTTGACCAATATTTTAATTCTGAATTAGGATCATATTGTTCTTTTGAAATATCAGATTCAAGTAATTCTAGTACAACTTTTTGCGAGTGAATCACACGTTCATTATTGGTATTGATAACCATACCGCCAGTTACTGTTCTAACACATGAAGGTTGAAGAGTTCTTTCGCCTACAATTTCGACAACACATACGCGACAATTTCCATCAGGTCTCATACCTTCTTTAAAGCATAAATGCGGAATTTCGATACCATTTCTCTTTGAGACATCTAAAATAGTCTCAGAAGTACTTGCCAAATATTCAGCACCATCTAGTGTGATGGTGCAATCCAATTTTAAATCAATATCTTCAGGTCTTGCTGACATCTTTTACCTCATCCGAGAAGTATTTTAACACAGATTTTATCGGGTTTGAGGCTGCTTGACCTAAACCGCATATAGATGCATCTGACATAGTCTGACTTAAATCCTCCAATAGATTGATGTCCCATTTATCATCACTCATTAATACGGAAGCTTTTGATGTTCCTGCTCTACATGGCGTGCATTTACCACAAGATTCATGTTTAAAAAAATCTATAGTTGTTTTAGCTGCATCTCGAGCCTTATCTTGATTAGATAAAATTACAACTGCTGCTGACCCTATAAAACATCCATACTTTTCAAGCGTTCCAAAATCAAGAGGAATATCATTCATACTTGCTGGTAATATTCCGCCAGAGGCGCCTCCAGGAAAATAGCCATAAAATTCATGCCCATCTAACATGCCACCTGCAAATTCATCTATTAACTCTTGCACTGTGATGCCTGCTGGTGCTAAATGTACACCAGGTTTTTTCACTCTTCCACTTACTGAAAATGACCGTAAACCTTTTCTTCCATTTCTTCCTTGATTTGCAAACCAGTCAGAACCTTTATCTAGTATATCTCTAATCCAAAATAGTGTTTCCATATTATGCTCTAAGGTAGGTCTTCCAAATAGACCGACTTGAGCTACAAATGGCGGACGCAATCGAGGCATACCTCTCTTTCCTTCAATGGACTCAATCATTGCAGATTCTTCTCCACATATATATGCGCCTGCGCCACGTCTCATCTCTATTTCAGGTATATCAATAAATTGCTTTTTAATTTTCTCAAGCTCATCTTCCATAATTTTTTTAACAGCTGGATATTCATCACGTAAATAAATATATATTTTATCGATGCCAACAACCCTCGAGGCGATCAACATGCCTTCAAAAAATCTATGAGGATCTGATTCCAAATAATACCTATCTTTAAACGTACCCGGTTCACCTTCATCAATGTTGATAGCAAGTAATCTTGGAGCATCTTGCTCTCTTAGAATTTTCCATTTTCTTCCTGCTGGAAATCCTGCGCCACCTAAACCTTTAAGTTCTGATACCTCTAAAATTTCTACTACTCTCTCTGCTGAGATGTCCTCAGTACATATTGCATTATAAATTTCATAACCACCTTGAGATTTATATTCATCTATTCCAATGTAATTTGGGATAGGAGGTTCATAAGCTCTAGCATCAACTGTTTTTTTAACTTTTTCAAAAGTAGCGCTATCTATAGGATTAAATTTTACGACAGCTGCTGGTGCTGATTGACACCTACCAATGCAAGGAACTTTTTGAATACGAACAGTGCCTTTATAATAGTCATCAAGTATTTTTGCAAGTTCCTTTGCACCATTCATCTCACAGGTAACAGAATCGCAGACTCTCACAGTTAGAGCAGCAGGTTTATCTTCATCATTATCTACAACATCAAAATGGTGATAAAACGTTGCGACTTCATAGACTTCTGTTTGTGAGATTCCCATGAGACTTGCTAATGCAGTCATATATTCTTTTGTTATAGCACCCTGTGTGTCTTGGATTTTATGTAAGTATTCAATTAGATGGTCTCTTCTGTATGAAACTGTATCGAGAATGCTCTTTAATTTGCTCAATATATCAAAATCAACTTTCCTTCCGCGAGGCCTTAGGGTAATTTTACTTTTGAGCTTATTTTTCATGGTTTTTCCTATCCTTGATAATCATACACAATTATATGTTCTTTAGGTAATGAATCAAGCTGACATGGTTTATTAGTTTTAGGAATTGATATATATTAATTAGATATAAATTTACTTATTAGGAGTAATATTATGAGTAGTGAAAAAGTTTATTCCGAAGATGAAATTAAAAGTTATTTAACTGATAAATTACCACACTGGTTTTATGAAAACGGGTGGATAAGAAGGAAATATAAAACAAGTAGTTGGAAAGGTACGCTTATGGTTATCAACACAGTTGGACATCTTGCAGAGGCAGCATGGCATCATCCTGACGTTGCAGCATCTTATGGATTCGTTATCGTAAAATTGCAAAACCATGCAGCGAAAGGTATAACAGATAAAGATTTTTTACTTGCAGAAAAACTTGAATCAGTCATTCAATGGCAACCCTCTAAAGAAGACAATACTCTTGAGGGCACACCAGATGATCCAAGATTTAAATATCTTAAATATGACGATTAAAAACTAGAGAAATTTTTTAACAATATTAGTTATTTCTTTACTTGGTATTCCATTTGGAATAATTTGTCTCACTTGTAAATTTTTATCCAACACATAAATATTAGAACTATGCTCAACTATATATCCTTTATCTTTTGGATCAACAAATTCGTATTTAGTTTTAAAATACTTTGTGAGCATATCAATATTTTTTTTATCAGATGTAAGAGCTGCAATTCTGCTATCAAAAAAGTCGACATAGTCTCTTACTTTATTATAGTCGTCTCTGTCGTAATCCACACTAATAAACATTGGTAGTACATTCTCAGATTGATCACCAAGGTCTTTCATAACTCTTGCCATATCTAAAACAGTGGTAGGGCAGACATCAGGACAGTGAGTATAGCCAAAAAAAACTAATAGAACTTTATCTTCGTAACCATTGAACTTTTCAAATTTATTATCTTTATTATAAAAGTCCACTCGTTCAAAAACATTCGACATATCTGGAAATGCTTTTGAGATATCAGAACTAACATTATTTGAATGGACTAAGAAGCCAAAAAGTAAGCCTAAAAAAAGAAATTTTGTTTTTCGAAAAATTTGCATGTCCCAATATACATTAACAAAGATTATTAATAAATTTAATTGCGTTTTTTTGTGGTTATTTATACCCTAATAACTACATAAAATATTAGAATAATCTTATATTCTTATCTACACATTCTATGCATTATTGTTTTGACACTCAAGCAAACAGATATTAATATTTATGCAATGGGAAAATTTTTCCTAGGGAACTCAGCAGATTATGGCACGACGCCAAGGGAAGCTGAGAAAACAATTCGATTAATCTGGAGGTAAAGATGATCGGACAAATACTTTTAAACACACGTTACCTACTTGCACCGATACTAATTATAGTAGCGGGTGCTGGTGTCTTACTAGGCGGTATTATGGCTTGGTTAGGCGTTGTACTTCTTTTTGTAGGTCTATTAGTAGACATAGCTACAAAATTTGAAACAACAGGTGTAGGGTACAATGAAAACGGTGAAAGTCTTGGATGGCCAACATTCCAAAACTTAACAATGTATTTCATGTTACCTGTATTCGTACTTTTCCAACTAGTAATGGCATGGAGACTTTATACATTCATGGCACTAGGTGGAGCTGAAGGCGCGGTAGTAATGGAATTAATTCCGGGCATTTTAGTAATGCACGAAGGAATTACAGCTGTTAACTTAATCGGTGCTACATTATCTTCTGGTATCTTCATCGGTATCGGTATTATTTACGGACATGAACTTTCACATACTAAAGGTTTTGGTTTCGTGATTTCACGTTTGATGATGGCGCTATCTGGTTCAGCACATTTCTGCTATGCACACGTATACAACCATCACTTAGAACTTGCAAGTGAAGATGATCCTGCAACTGCACCACGCGGTCGTACTATTTATGGTCACTATCCACTTTCATATCTAGGTCAGTCTAAATTCTTATTCAATATGGAAAAAGAAAGACTTTCAAGAATGGGTGTTTCATTCATTTCATGGCAAAACCGTTGGATTCGTGGTTACTTAATGGCGGTACCTACAGTAGCTCTGTTCTTTGCAGCAGGCGGCTGGATTGGTATGGCTGTACTAGCTACAATCTGGGGCATTTCAAACTTCGAATTAGAAGCATTGAATTACCTAGAGCACTACGGCTTAATCCGTGTAAAAGATCAACCTATTGACTATCGTCATAACTGGGATAACTCTACATGTTTCACAGCATGGTTCTTTATCGAAATTGGTCGTCAAGCTGACCACCATGATCGTGGAGAAACACATTTCTGGGAACTTGAAAATGTAGGCTGCCCAAATACAGGTTGGGGATACTTTGTAGTATTCTTCATCGCACTAGTACCACCAATTTGGCACTGGTACATGCGTAAAAGATTAGCTGCATGGGATACACATTTTGCAACAGACGAAGAGAAAGCAATCGCATCAAGACTTAATAAAGAAGTCGGTTACGAAGGCACACCATTCTCAGGCGATGTGTTACAAGATGCTGGTAACGTTGACCTTGGCTTAAGATCAGCTAAGAAGTAACTTACCCAAGCAGTAAGTAAATTTGAAGGTGCCTGGATTTCGATCTAGACACCTTCATCTCATTAAGGGAAAGGGATATTGAGACAACTGACTCAAATCAAATAAATTACGATTCGGAGAATAATATGAAAGTAACTTATAATGCAGACGTATGTACACACGCTGGGGAATGCGTAAAAGGTGCACCTAATGTATTTAAAGTTGTAGATGGTCAATTTGTAATTGACACATCTGCAGATAGTGAAGAAAATATAAGAGCTACTGTAGGCAATTGTCCATCAGGCGCACTTGTAATCGAAGAGTAAAATTTACAATTAACTAATAATAATTAGGGGGTAATTATGGCAATTGGAGATCACTTAAGAGATGTTATGGACCTGTATGGAAGTCCAAAATGTCCTCACACAAATGCAGTACTTATTACTGCAGGTGAAAAAGGCGTTGATATTAACGCACACGTAGAAGATGACTGGGGTCCTAGTTCATCAATAAGAAGTATGAGTCCACTAGGTATTGGACCTGTACTGAAAGATCGTACAGCAGTAAACATAGGTTTAGTTTCTTGCATGTCCTATCTTGATGATAAAGGTTTCGGACCATCTCTTGTTCACAGAAATGGTGTAACTAGAGCTAGAATGTTCCAGGAAATCACTATTGCTCAACAAACTGATTGTTCAGATGATGCTGCATTAGCTGCCGCATTAGACCAGTTAGAAGCAACACTTAACTCACCGCTTGGAAACATGAAAGGTGATTACTGTGTAGGTCAGCACACATTAGCTGATTGTGCATGGGCTGGTGTATGTCAAGTAGCAACTAACATGGGTAAAGGCAATGCCGTAAGCTCACGTTCTGCTGTTAATACTTGGTTTGCTGCTGTTCAATCACATCCATCTACCAGTAAAGAAGCTATCAACCCATTTAGTTGCATGGCGACAAAAGCTGATCATGATGGAAATACCATGCGTGAAGTAAGAATTAATACTGCTTAATTATCTAAGTATTATTTCAAATTTTAGAAACCCCGGTTTTTTAATTGGGGTTTCTTTTTTTTTAACAAAGTGATAATGTATTTGCGGATATAACGAAACACTTATACAACATTTTTTTTATAGTATATGAATATTTATAAATACCTTTGGTTTTTTGGAACAAAGCCTACAGATAGTTCAGCAAGACTTTTACCTTCTGGTCGACAGATAGAAGTCTCCAGAGATAAAACACTTCTCTCAGCAGCATTAGATGAAGGGTTGGATTGGCCTCATAACTGCAAATTTGGGTCATGTGGTGAATGTAAGTGTCGTTTAGTCAAAGGCAAAATAAAGCCTATGGTCGACTTTAGTGAAGCTCTTACAAAAGAAGAGTTGGCTGATGATTACATACTTGCATGTCAGTCACGCTTAACCATGGACTGCGACATAGAAGTTGAGCTTGGAGATTTAATAAGAGTTCCTGCTAGAACTTGTAATGCAAAAATAAAAGCAACTCAAATGCTAACATCAGATATTATGGCAGTTACTATAGGAACCGACGGTGACATCCCGGAAGGTAAAGATCGTCCAGGATTAGCCGGCATGTGGGCTGAGTTATCAATACCTGGATTAGATAGACCAAGATCATACTCTTTTGCATCAGCTCCGCAAAATGAGAATAAGAATGAATTTACATT
>JADHNN010000007.1 GCA_016779485.1 Gammaproteobacteria bacterium | reverse complement strand
CTTGCTATGAAATTAAATAAGTAATGATATTACATAAACCCCAACATATGCAAAGACTGTCAATATAATAACAGCGACAATAAACCCTTTGAGTAGTTTTGCTAAATCAGACATAATTAAAAATATACAAAAATAATTTCATTAATAAAATTATGTGACTAGCATAATATACGCTTTTTTGTTATGATCCTTATTATGTTCGAAGATATAGTTAAATATAATCAATCTGTGCAAAGTCACCAAGAACATATTTGTCATCATGACCATGACCATGACCATAATCATGACCATGATCAAGTTTGTGGACAATGCGGTAAGTTGCATTCCAAGTATTTCATCGAAAATCACTATTGTGTTTGTCAGACCTTGTTCAATATTCCATCTAAAGATTTTGAAGAATATTTAGTCACTAACTTTCATACTCGTGGACCACCAGCTTCTAATTTTATTTGAATAGTAAAAAATAAATTTAGGAGAAAAAAATGTTTTTAAAACGTTTATTTTACGTTTTGATAATTACGAGTGCAACTTTTGTACAAGCGGATGATTTAACACCTCTTGAAGTGGAGTCATCACTTTTATCAAATACAGTAAGGGATAGTAAATACCCACTTGCAGTAATTGGAAGCACAGATATTAACTCAACACAGAGTATTGGAACAATTATTAAAAGAATACCGGGCATATCGAACTCTGATTATGGTGCGGCAGTGGGCCAACCAGTAATTCGTGGTTTAGGTGGCAACAGAGTCAAAGTGTTATCAGATAATGATAATGTAAATGACTTAAGTCATATAAGTGCAGATCATCCAAATATGGTTAATACCAGTAATGCATCTCATATCGAAGTAATCAAAGGACCCGCATCTATATTTAACTATGGTGGAACAACTGGTGGTATAGTCAATGTCATTATAGGCTCTATAACGGATCAAGCTTATTCTGACCAAATGATTCGTCTAGGCAGGACTTATGATACTGTAAGTGAAGGCTTTTCAAATAATATTCTTATGAAAAGAAATATAGGAGACCTCAGTATGTATTTCTCTCATAATAAAAGAGATCATTTTAACTATGACATGTCAGAGGGATCTTTATATGAAGAGGGTACAGAGAAACATACATTAGCTAACTCAGACTTTGCTGATAAAAATTTAACTGCTGGACTGTCTTTAATTAAAGATTGGGGGTTCATTGGATTTTCAGTTGAAGACAATAAAGGAACCTATGGGATTCCATATCATGCTGAAGAGGAAGAGGAAGAGGAGGAAGAAGAGGGTGAGCACAGAATATACAGTACTCATAAAACAGATAATTACAAAGTTAAAGGCAGGTTTGATAATCTTGCTATAGCTAATTCTGTTGATTTTTCATTTACTAATTCTAATTCTTCTATTAAAGAACATGAAGAAAATGGAAGCTTTAAAGTATTAAACAACAATTCATCAGCTTTGAATTTAAAATTTAATTTAGATAATGAATATATGAATCGAAGATTATTAGTTGCATATAGTCATGCAAAGTCACCTATGTCATCAGGTGCCTATATCCCTACATCAGATTCTTATGATAAATCTGTTGCTTATTTCATGAACAGTGGCTATCTAGGACATGATATTGATGTTGCAATAAGATATGACAACAATGAGAGACTGACTGCTGGTAAAAACTATGAAGATTCAGCTATAAGTTTTTCTGCGAACTCTATTTTTTCTATTACAGATAATATGAAATATTCAGTTGGATATTCCCACGTATCAAGAAGTCCAAATACGGCTGAATTATTTGCTGATGGAAAACACGGGCCTACAAACAGATATGAAAAAGGTGATAGTAATCTTAAAAGAGAGATATCAAGAAATATTGACCTTGGGATAGATTATAAATTAAATAATACTTATATATCTTTTGATCTTTATAGGAATAATATCAATAACTATATTTACTTAAGAGACTTAGGGACCACAAATTATGATGGCGACCATCAAGATGCCAATTGGTCTCAAAAAGATGGTGTTATTGAAGGGTATGAAATTTCACTAGAAAAATCTTTTCTTATTGGAGGTATGGATGCACTTCTTATGATAAGTCGAGATGACATTTCTGCAACATTTGATGACAATACTTATGTTCCTAGAATACCAAGTGCAAGTAATATGATTGATATTACAGTTTTTGGTGAAAAGAATAAAAGATATTCATTAAACCTTATCCACTTTGAAAAGCAAAATGATTTCTCATCTATCGAGACTAAAACAAATTCTCATTTAGATTTATCGATTAAGTATTCAGATAAAATTACGTTAAGTAATCTATACGATTTAAACATAAATCTTTTTGCAAGTAATTTACTTGATCAAACTAGAAGAAATCATGCATCATTCGTAAAAGCACACGTTCCGTTACCTGGGGCAAGCTTTGGATTTGATATATCGGTCGATTATAAGTTCTAAATACTTATAATTTAACTTATCTATACCGTGAATAATTTTCTCGGTATAGATAGTCTTAGCGTTGTGTATGCTATATTAAATTTATGATTATCGACATACTTACCTATATAATTATTGGTGTAATAGCAGTTTTCATTGCTTTTGACTTGTATAGATTTCTTAATACTTGGTTTAGTAGCCCAAGGATGTCCTTTGAATTATTAAAAGCTAATCCATTTGGTAGTGTTGTATTTCCATTAGTTCTAATCATCATCTGGTTCTTCATATTTGGATAATTATTTAATGATTTTTTTTATCTATGGCTGAAAAAGACAAATCAATAAATAAAATACTTTTAGAGGTGCTTAAGTTACTGGTTATTGCTGTAATAATAATTTCCAGTTCAGCATTGATACTACTAGCCTTATAATTCAACTATAAATTTATTATTCTCTAAAAAATGTATGTATAGCTAAAGCAAGAACTAAAATACCAACTACAAACTGATAAACATAGAAAGCGACAGCGCTAAAAATTATTAATATTATTGATTTGGTATTTTTAGTCATTATTTTTTAAAAGAATCATAAATTTAAATATGTTTGTAAGTTAATTCTAATATGCCTATACTAAATCACCAATGTCAAATTTAATTAAAATATTTTTCATTATCTTAATAATTATACCTGGACTAGTTTCATCAAATGAGGCAGATTTGAAAAGTGAGAGGAATAATATTATAAAATGTTCTGCATACCATTTGAAAGCTAAATTAAATAATCAATATTCTAATAAAGAAAAATATGAATACCATGGAAAATATTTTGATACTCTTAATAAGAAGTTCTTAAGTATAAGCCCTAATTCTTCTCAGGCGGGATTCATCTTATCAGCGACAAGCGTTATAGAGTCATGGTCATATATAGCCCAAGAAAAAGGACAGCGTTTTGCAAACATGAAAATTGAGAGTGAATATAAGGATCTTTGTAATTCTATTTTAATCAAGTAGTTTATTTAATTTTCTTTGTACCACCATATTGATAGCTTTTAGAATATTTAGCTTTGACTATAGCGAGGCATTGTTGACATAAGAATCCCCATTCTTTTTTATAATTGTATCTACATCTGAATAACGCATTTGCCGAAGTCGAACATATAGAGCAAGTTTTTTTGGATTTCATTATTTGGATTCGTGTAGCTAAAAAGACTAATGTAACTACCTAATTATATATTAACTTTTATGCACAATGTTGTCGAGATATTTATTTAAATAAATTTATTTTAACTATAAAAGAGTGATAGGAAACTCTTACGGCGCTAAATTCATTGCTAATAATAAACCAAGGACTGTTCCAACAACCCAAGATAAAAATAGAAAAGCTAGTATATCTGCAAGTGTTTTGAATTTGTAATCGACAATATCTTTCATGTATATAGGTCGTAAGATAAAAAAGACTATTGCAGCTGATAAAAGTGTAATAAGAGTTATTTGATTCATGATTATTTGGAGATTTTCATCAAATATTTAGAATAGGCAATATTATAATAAATATTTTCATCAATGACCATCTTGTTTCTATTTAATAATTATGAGTGATTTATTTAATGTAATTCAATGAATCCTTATACACAAATATGTCAATAATAATAATTTATTTTTTTTTAATACTTAGTTTATTTTAGGTGTATGTTTAATGTATGAGGATATTTATTACGGATATGTACATAAATGCTCAACACACGACAGAGCACTCTGTCGATGAAATTCTTCATCATAAAAATCATAAGAATCAATCCCGCGAATTCATCCTAGACAAGCTTCGGCCGTTTTAAACAACTATTTCCCAAACTTATTCAGTCTTAATCTATCCTTCTTTTCCCCAGCTCACTTCAATGATATTATCCATCCAATAATTCACTATCGGAAAATATCATACAATTTAAAATTTATTCTTTCTTATTCCTACTAATCTTAACTCCATATGTTTTAGCAGAGACATACATCGCTACTCAACATGAAATGAAAATGTCTGACTCTAGTTATGTTAAAGCTTACATCACATTAAAATAGGGAAAACAGTTGTAATTTCTGAGTTCAGAGCATTTGGTGAACTTGGCTTTGGTGAAGATTTGAATAACGGAACAGCCCTTGGTTCAGGCTCATCCTATGAATATTTAAGAGCTGGTTTTTCAAAAAAAATATTTAATAATATTGATATTAAGGTTCATTTTGAAAGTAAGCTCAATAATCACTCAAAAGACAATAATGAGTTACAAATTAATACTAAATATACCTTCTAAAGTGACTATATTTGAAGTAAACACCCCTAGTTCCTGTTAGAATCTTAATGTTTTTATTAATTATAATTTAAGGTATATTTTTACTATGCTTGACTATGCAGAATATATATTTTGGTCTTATTTTTTGGTACTTGTACCTATGCTAATAGTTGTGATTATATTGCACCAAAAAGGAAAAGAGATCAGAAATATCATTCGTAAATTAAAGTAGCTCATATGAAAAAAAGATCTATCAGAATCTATTATGTCTCATTCTTGCTAGTTATTCTTGGCTTTGTATTATTTTTGTTTTTAAAGACATTCAATGACAATCTTTTATATTATCGTAGCCCTACTCAACTAGTTAACGGAAACTTCCCAGAAAACTATATTTTTAGGATTGGTGGTATGGTGGAAGAGGGTTCGCTAATAAGAATAAAAGGAACCAAGAAAGTTGAGTTCTTTGTTACAGATTTCGATAATAAAATGTTAATTAAATATGATGGTATCTTGCCAGATTTATTTCGAGAAGGACAAGGCGTAGTTATAAGAGGCCACGTGGAAAATAGTTACTTTGTTGCTGAGGAAGTTCTAGCAAAACATGATGAAACATATATGCCCCCAGAGGTTCAAGAATCCCTTGGTATAAGTGATAAAAGTAAAAATAAAACAATTGAAAGCATTCAACAATGATTATAGATATAGGATTCATAGGTTACTTTCTTCTGTTATTAGGCTTGATGAATTGTTTGTTTTTACTAACTCCAAAATTTGTAACTGGCTTAAATATCTCAAATAGTATATTACTCTCGGCAAGTAGGCTTCATTTTCCTATTTTATTTATTTCGTTTATCTGTCTCGTTATTACATTCATAGGAGAAGACTATTCTCTAGATTATGTTGCAAAAAATTCAAATTCGAACTTGCCTCTTATATATAAAATTTCTGCTGCTTGGGCAGGTCATGAGGGTTCTATGTTGTTATGGTGTGTGGTGTCAAGTTTTTGGATGCTTTTAGCAAGTAAATATAGTAGCGATTTACCAGAAACACTTCGCACAAATTTTCTTACAATTATGGGAGTATTAAATTTAGGATTCTTGCTTTTTGTTGTTGCAACCTCTAACCCTTTTGCTAGGAATTTATCAGTTCCTATTGATGGAGGAGACCTCAATCCCTTACTCCAAGATTTTGGATTAATCATTCACCCGCCCATGCTGTACATGGGATATGTTGGTCTGTCAGTCGTCTTTTCTTTTGCAGTGGCATGTTGTTTTGAAAAAGAATTTAAAAAAGAATGGGCGCAATGGCTTAGACCATGGGTTTTAGCATCTTGGGCATTTTTAACATTAGGTATATCTCTCGGCAGTTGGTGGGCCTACTATGAATTAGGATGGGGTGGTTGGTGGTTCTGGGATCCCGTAGAAAATGCATCGTTTATGCCTTGGCTTATGGCTACTGCATTAATTCATTCTGTCATAGCGTCAGGAGAAAAAGGTATGTTCAAAAGCTGGACAATACTTTTATCTATTTTCACATTCTCCCTGAGTTTATTAGGTACATTCTTAGTTAGATCTGGCATTTTGATATCTGTCCACTCTTTTGCAAGCGACCCGTCACGAGGTATCTTTATACTTCTTATGTTGTTGATGCTCATAGGTGGCGGTTTAGCTGCCTATACAATGAATTCAAAAAAATTTATAGATGATAACGAAGTAAAAATTTTTTCTAAAGAAGGTTTCTTCTTATTGAATAATATTCTTTTGGTTACTGCAACATTTACAATTCTATTAGGGACTATGTATCCTCTAATTTTGGATATCTTAGGATTAGAAAAAATATCTGTGGGAGTCCCATATTATAATGCTGTCTTTATACCTTTAATGATACCTTTGATATTACTGGTAGGCTATGTACCTATTTTGTTATCACGAATTTCGAAAAATAAACAAATGTTTCAATTACTAATAATCTTTTTAACGAGTCTAGTTTTATCATTACTCTTTTCGATTAATTCTATATTATATTTCATTGGTTTCTTTTCAGCTGTGTGGATTATAATGAATATTTTCTTTGATTTATTTTTGTATACTAAAAACTTAGTAAGACTCAAGTCAAGAATGGGCATGTATTTCGCACACTTTGGATTAGCAATATTTATTTTAGGAGCAAGTATTTCAGAAAATACTAAAATTGAAAAAGAACTTGTTCTTAGCATAGGTGAAACGACCAGCATTGGATCATTTGACTATACACTCAATAAGCTAGAAGAACAAAAATCAGTAAATTATGATGCAATAATAGCTTCCGTACTTGTAAGTAAAAATGATTCATTTGTTGCAGAAATTAAACCTGAAAAAAGGCTTTATCATTCAAGTGAGTCTGCTATGACTGAAGCTGGAATTTTTGCAAAGCTGGACAGAGATCTTTATGTGTCATTAGGCAATATGATTGACGATAATAAATGGTCACTTCGTGTATATGATAAGCCATTTATAAGATTTATTTGGATAGGAACAATATTTATGATTATAGGCTCAATATTAAGTATTCGTCTTAGAAAGAAATTTAATGAATAAAAATACATTTATTCTTACTGCTATTGTTGGATTAATGTGCTTATTTTTATTTAAGGGTCTTTATAATGACCCTAAAAAAATTCAATCACCTTTAATTGGTAAGCAATTCCCACAATTTAAATTAAATGATTTATATCTTGAGATACCGCTTGATAATACAAGCTTCATTGATAAGAAAACAATTGTAAATGTCTGGGCAAGTTGGTGTCTCGAATGCGAAAGAGAACATTCTCATTTGGTTAAATTATCTAGAAATGATGATTTTGATTTGGTCGGTATTAATTATAAGGATCAAAAAGATGATGCAATAGGGTGGTTAGGCATGAGAGGAAACCCATACCGTATAATCATTTCAGACCAATCTGGAGACTTAGCATTAGACTTAGGCGTGTATGGAGTGCCAGAAACATACATTATCGATGAAAATCAAACTATACTTTTTAAACATATAGGACCAATTAATAACACCATTATAGAGAATGATATGATGCCTTTATTGGTAAAAAATAAATGAAGAACGTCATTTTATTATTGTTTTTAATCTCACCTTTGAATGCCTACTCTTCAGATACAGACAACCAATATAAAGAACTTATTGAAGAGTTAAGATGTATGGTGTGTCAAAATCAGAATCTTGCAGAATCAGAAGCTCCACTTGCTGTAGATATGAAACAAAAGATAAGAGAAATGTTGGAAGCAGGTAAAGATAAGAATGAAATAAAACAATTTCTTTCAGAGCGATATAGCTCATATATTCTGTATGAACCGCCAATTAACAAACAAAATTTCATTCTTTGGTTTGCACCTTTTATTTTTATTATAGTATTAAGCTTTGTATTACTTAGGCGTTATATAAAATGATTTATATTCTTTTAGTTCTTTTGATATTAACTTACATCTTTTTTCTCAATAGAAAAAAACATAGTAAAGAGGAGACGAGTAATGGAAATAAAATTGCATTGATATCGATATTATTTTCATCCCTTATACTATTCATATTTTCATTATCATATGACTTATCAGATACTCATGAGTATAAAAAAATACATGACAAAAATGTGTCAGTAAGGAAAAATATAAAAACAATTAAAGAGAATATACCTCTTCTTGAGTCAAGACTATTAAATAGTCCGGATGATTTCAACGGATGGCTTATGCTAGGCAAATCATATTCTATATTAAGCGATTATCAAAAAGCCTTAAGAGCCTATCAAGTTGCTATCAATCTGAGACCTAATAATATGGATATAATTAAAGAATATATACTTGTTTTAAGAAGTGATAGTGAAAACATAAATAAAGAAATAATTAAAAAGTATTTTAAAATATACCTTGCACAAACTAATGATGCTCAGGGTTTAATAGATCAACTAAGCTTTGCTTTTTCAATCAATGATAATCTATTGGCTGAATCAGCTCTAAATAATTTGATAAAACATCCAGAAATAGTGAATAAAGATCAGTATAAAAACTTACTCACTCAGTTAATAAATAACAGATCACCAACTCAAAATATTCTAGATATAAATATTATGGTCAAAGGGAATTACCCTGGTTTTTTCTTCATTATATTAAAACAAAAAAATATTAATCAGCCATTTGCAATAAAAAGAATTGAAGCCAACAAGAGTAGTTATAATATAAAAATAACTAATAATGACTTTATGATTAAAAGTAACTCAAGCATTCCAAACCAATTTGACTTTATAATTAAACATTCAGCTGCGGAGAGTTTTTCTCAAGATAATAAACCTATCGAAGTATATAAAAAAGAGATAAAGAATTATCAGTCTATTAAGAATGACATCTTAAAGATTAACTTTTAATAAGAATCCTATCATCAAATACAAAACAGTCACCTTTCCATTTATCATTTGTTTTATTTGAGTTTAAGTAATTAATGATTCCTCCATCTAATTGATACACTTGATCGAAACCAAGCTCATTGAGAAATAATCCTGCTTTTTCACATCTAATTCCACCTGTACAAAAAATTGCTGTTTTTTTATTTTTATCAAGTGAATTTAGTTCTTTTGATTTCTGTTTTAAATCAGTGAAATTCTTTAAACCTAAATCTATAGCACCCTTAAATGTTCCAAGCGAATATTCAAAGCTATTTCTCATATCAACTAATTGAATATCTTGGTTAAGAAGTTGTTCCCATTGACTCGGTTTTAGTGATGTAAGATGCTTTGAGTTAGTTTTGCTATCACCAATAGGACCATTAAATTTAATAATTTCTTTTTTTATTTTTACTTTTAATTTCTGAAAAGCTATACCTTTACTTTTAGATTTATTAATAAAAATGTTAGTTAAATCTACATATTTTCCTATATTATCAATAGCTTTTTCTAGTATACTGCTTTCCTGACTGATATTCGCATTAATGCCTTCAGAAGATAGCAGTACTGTTCCTTTTATATTGTTATTACTTAGGCATGATAAAATATCACGCTTCAGCTTGGGCAAATCATTAAGATGGATAAATTTATAAAAACTATATACCTTCATTATTTAACATAGCAAATTGTCATGCCATCATAAATAGTTAGTAATGAGTGTTCAACTCTTTTGTCATCTTTAATTAATTTATTTATATCTCTTATAGTTTGTGTACTTTTATTGGTTACATCTTTATCAAAAACCTTTCCTTTCCATAGTGTATTATCAATAATAACTACTCCTCCTGATTCCATCATTCCCATAACTTTTTCGTAATATGAGACATAATTTGATTTATCTGCATCGATAAAAGCAAAATCAAACTTTTCGTTATTATCTTCAATCAATTTATCAAGAACAGCAATTGCACTGCCGGTAAATAAGTTTATTTTATGTTCAATTTTTGCCTCATCCCAGTACCGTTTTGCAATGTTTGTATATTCTTCATTGTTATCTATACATGTTAGTTTAGATTTATCAGGTATTGATGTGCCTATACACAACGAACTATAACCAGTAAATACTCCTATCTCTAAACAATTTTTAAACTTAGATAATTTACAAATTATGGATAAAAGAGCACCTTGAGCTGCTCCGATTTGCATTATTGATAATGCACCAAACTTTTTTGTTTCTTCACGATTCTTTTTAAGAAGTTCTGATTCATTGTAGCCAACCGAATTAATGTAATTCTTTAATTGCTGCGAAATGATAGGAGATTCTAAAGACATTATTGTCTTCTTGCTTCAAACTCAATAATTAATTCTATATCATCACCTACAAGATTATCTTTAAGGGCATACATCATTCCATAATCTGATCTTTTTATAATCCCTCTAGCTGAGATACCCATGACGTAGGGCTTTATAAGACCGCCAAAAGGATATTTTCCAATTTTATTAATTTTTCCTTTGAGCGTCAGAGGTTTAGTCACACCTAATAAAGTCAATGAGCCATTTATCAGCGTTTCATTTTTATTAATATTGATATTATTTGCCACAAATATCATCTCTGGATGTTTTTCAACATCTAAAAAATCAGGGCTTATCAGATGTTTATCTCTTTTGTCATGATTTGTAAATACACTGTTTGTATTGATAACAATTTTTATATCATTGATTTTATTATTTTCTAAGTCATGGGTATAACTACCATCTATTTCTCTAAACATACCAAGCGTTTTCGCGTATCCTACATGTTCAACAAGAAATCCAACAGAAAAGTGCGTTTTATCGATAACATATTTATCCTCTGATCCAAATACAATTATCGGTATCAATAATAATATGATAATTTTTTTAAACATTTTTCCTCCTATATAACCAGACCATATCTCTAGAAAAAGAGTATGTAATCAATAGTATACTTATATAATATAAATTTATAATTAAATTATTAGTATAAAAATAATTACAAAGCAATAGAGCAATTATAAC
Source organism: Gammaproteobacteria bacterium (assembly GCA_016779485.1). Taxonomy (GTDB): domain Bacteria; phylum Pseudomonadota; class Gammaproteobacteria; genus CACLCV01. The sequence continues at coordinate 45,997 of JADHNN010000007.1, read as the reverse complement.
TAAAACGCATGTCATTTTTCGAAAAAAAGATTCTAGAAGCTTTTGCTTACCTATATAATTATATCTCATCAAAATTAAGAATATGTATCTATAAAAAGGTATAATCAAGATTAATAAGTTATAATTATAATTATACACTAGCGAGAAGCTGAGAATCAGTATCAAAAGATTATCAACTTCTTGGTCAAAAATTTCACCAAACTTTGTACTTTGATTTAAATATCTTGATATCAATCCATCCATACCATCAAGAAATAAACTGATCAAGCAAAGCGTTAGAAGTAAATTAAGATCATAGTGCACTAAATTAACCACAATCACTAAAATGAAACTATTAATAATCAACCTATAGTTGGTAGTTAAATTTGGTATATTTATAAAAATATTCATTTTTCTAAAAAAGAAAATAAATAAACTAAATATAATTGAATATATTACTACTGATTTATAAATTATAGATAATAATAGATCTTCTTTTGTCAAAGAAATTATCAAAATAAGTAACAATGCTAAATTAATTATAATTAGCTGAATGTATGTATACGTAGATAATGTAAATTTGCTATAATTCATCCATGAAACAGTATACATCACAATCATTTTGGGTATCTAATAAAAAAGGGACAATAAGAAAAGAGATAATTGATTCCGAACTTGCAGATAATGATGTCGTAGTTCAAGCTATATATTCAGGAGTAAGTTATGGTACTGAAAAAATAGTTTTTGATTCACAAGTACCCAGGAATCAATATAATTTTATGAAAGCACCGCATCAAGTTGGTGAATTTAATGGTTCTGTCAAATATGGTTACTTAAGTGTAGGAAAGATTATTGAGGGGCCAAAAAAACTTATTGATAAAAATGTCTACACTATGTTTCCGCATCAATCTATTTATAAAATTAGTTCATCTTTGATAACGCTCATACCTAATGAAATACCAATTAAGAGAGCATTACTTACAGCTAATATGGAAACTGCTATTAACGCAATGTGGGATTCAAAACCTTCGATAGGTGATAAAACTTTTGTGATAGGAGCAGGCATAGTTGGGCTTTTAATGGCTTATGTATTAAAAAATACTTTCGGTATAGATGTAACTGTAATCGATAGAGATACTAAAAAGAAGAAGCTTTGTAGTGCATTTGGTATTACTTATAAAAAAAACCTAGATCATATCAAAGATCCAGATATCGTCTATGAATGTTCAGGTTCTGTCGATGTTCTAGACGAGATAATTAACAATTCACCTCTTGAGACGAAGATTTGTATTTTGAGTTGGTATGGTAAACAGCAAGCCAAGATTAAAATGGGAGAAAATTGTTTTTCTAGAAGACTGGAGTTAATATTTTCTCAAGTTGGCAATATCACATCTTATAAATCAAAAAAATGGAATAATCTTGATAGAAGACTTTTAGCATTAAAAATGTTAAAGGATGATAAGTTAGATATTCTAATTGATAATAATGAATTGTCCTTAAGTGATCTTCCTGTATTTTTTAAAAAAGGAAATCCAAAAGGCTTATGTAAAGTTGTGAAATATTAAATGTATGAATTAAAAATCAAAGATTATTGTTTTATTGCGCATAGTTTAAATGATGAATTTTTTGGTCCTGCAAAAAATCTTCATGGAGTCACCTATGTTATTGAACTTACTATTTCATCATTTACGCTTATTGAAAAAAATGTGATTATCGATATTGGACTTATTACTAAAATTCTCAAACAAGTTATCGAGCAATATAATTATAAGAATCTAGATGATTTAGATAAATTTAATGGTGAGATTACTACTACAGAATATATGGCTAAACAATTTGCGGATGATATCTATGCAGAGTTAGATAAAATTGATTATCCATTACATAAAATTCATTCTATAAAAATTAATTTAAAAGAAAATCATTTAGCATCAGCTTCATTTTTAAAAAAAATTTAAAGTGAATTATTTTATTACTCCTGATCTTACAACCATTTCTGGCGGTAACAAATATGATTTAAAAGTCCTTCAGTACCTCAACTCACATAGATGTAAACTTATAAATATTCCTGTAACACAAACTAGAATGAGATTAGAGAAAATATTCTTTAATCTAAATATAATACCCAATAAGTCCACCATAATAATAGACGGTTTGATTGCATCTCACATTAATCATCTGTCAAAAATATTATCCAAGAAATTTAAAGTAATTTTACTTATCCATCATCCAGTATCGTATGAAAATAATCAATATGGAGATATTTTTATTAAATTGAAAGAGAAGCAAATATTCTCCGCTGCTAGCAAAATCATTACGGTTAGTAAAACTATGAAACGGGTAATAAAGAAAATATTAAATAAAAATATAGATATAAAGGTTATTAGTCCAGGTGTTGATAATATTTTTTATAATAATGATGAGAGTATTCCAACACAACAAAAATATAATATCATTACTACTGGATCGGTCATTCCTAGAAAAAATCTAGAAACTTCTATTGAAGCATTAAAGTATATGGATGATAAATGGACTCTTACGATTATAGGTAAAAATGATCAAAAAAGTTCTTATTTTTTATATCTCACTTCTCTGATAGATAAGTATGGACTCAATAGCAGGATTAAGTTTATTGAATGTATTCAAGATATAAATATTTTAATTGATTATCTTAAAAAAGCTAATGTGTATCTGTGCCTTAGTAGGTATGAGGGATATGGTATGGCAAATATTGAAAGTTCAGCTTTGGGTTTACCGCTAGTTGTTTCTGACATACCTGTTTTTAGAGAAAACTTAGTTGGTTTGAATAGGAAATATGTAAACCTGAATAATATAAAATCTATTGTTTCTGCTATTACTGAATCCTCTTATACAAAAAAAAGAACTAAATTCAAGACATGGAAAGATGTTGGTCATTCTTTTAAGAAGGTATTATATGGATAATAAATTTAGCCCATCGTGGATAGAAATGAGACAAGCATATGATATGCAAGCTCGCAGTGGTCTGTTAATTGAATACCTAAGTACAGTTTCTAAAACTCAGAAAATCAATCTTCTAGATTTATATTGCGGATCTGGAAGTTTTTTAGCCTGGTTGATTAAAAATAATATTAATTATAAAAAATATGTACTGGTCGATTATGACACTAAACTTCTCAAAAAGATAAAAAAAAATATCAGGTCTGTTATAAAGCCATCACATAAAATTAGATCTAATACGAACAATCTTGATCTAATAATTAAAAAAAATGAAGATACAGTATCAAAAGTAGAAATAAAAAAAAATGATTGTAATAAATATAAACATAACAATGATAAGTATCACTTAATAAGTTTTTCAGCAGTTTTAGATCTTATGTCAAAATCAACAATTAATAATCTATTAAAGAAAGTACAAAGTGATTGCCCCTTATATTTATCTCTTTGTTTCAATGGTAAAGTTAAGTGGACTCCCTCTAATACAATGGATAAATATATCTTATCATTTTTTAATAATCATCAAAGATCAGATAAGGGGTTTGGATTAGCATTAGGCTCTAAATCAATAGAATACATTTCAAACAAAGCAAACAAAGCAGATCTCACAGTTACAATTAAAAACGCGCCTTGGGTAATTAAAAATCTTTCAGAGAAAGATAAAATATTCATGAAAAGATATATCTTAGATACTAAGAAATCTCTGTTTCATATGGAAGGAATAGATAGAAACATATTGAAGTTATGGCATGAACAAAAAAAGTATGAGATAGAAAATAAAAAAATCAGTTTATATGTTGGACATAATGATATTTTGATACAACAAAAGTGAAGAGGCTGACCAAATACATTATATCTATATTTTTAATGTCATATGTATTATTTAGCTATGGCAGTGAAATTCAGCTAATAATAAAAAATATCAACTTAATTTATTTACCTCTAGTTATTCTTCTTAGTATTTTTCAATACTTACTCTCTGCATGGAGGTGGCACTTTATAGCTTCAAATACAAAATCTAAAATTGATTATCTAGACGCAATCAAGTTTTATTACATTTCAGGTTTTTTAAATAACATACTTCCCACAGGGATTCTTGGAGATATTTATCGAACGATGAATATAAAAGTAAACGATGAAAAAGGAGACTTCTTAAAATCATTTCAATCAGTTATCTTTGAGCGCCTATCAGGACAAGTCTCATTATTAGTTACTTTTATTCTATCCTTGGCATTTCTTTTTTTTATTAATAAAAAATATGAAGCATTTTTCTATACTCTAACTTTAATCATAATATTAATATTATTAATAAACCTATTTTTTAAATTTAATTTAAAAAGCAAGTATATAAATAACTTTAAGTATATTTTTAGCGGTAAACTATTTTATAAACATTTCTTTTTATCATTAATAATTGTTATCACCTATATAACTACATATATTATTTGTGCTCTGGCATTAGAACTAAATATTGATATTGTAAGCTTCTTTGTTTTTGCCCCGCTAGTTTTATTTTCTATGACTTTGCCTGTTAGTATTGGTGGATGGGGAGTAAGGGAAACAGCAGCTTTAGCTGTTTCATTTCTTCTTGGATTATCAGTATCTGCAAGTGTTACAGTAGCTATTGTCTATGGTTTGACTAATTTAATATGTTCTGTCCCTGGACTGTATTTTCTAATTAATAAGAAATCTAATTAATATTTATATCAAATAATATATCCTCACCCATGCGGTAATGATCTGGTTTATAAGATTTTACAGCTGATAACTTAATATATCTATCTTCAATAAAAGAAGGTCTCCCACCTCCTAATATGATTGGGCATAAACATACATGCAGCTTATCAAGTAGATTCTTTTTGATAAAATAAGATATCGTTTTACCTCCACCTTCTATATAGACTAGCGTTCTTTTTCTCGATTTCAATAATTGAGTCATTAACTTAAGATCACCTGATAGATGAGTTATATTGGACTTCAAATCTTTTTTCTTAATAATTCCCTTAGGATCAAATACAAAAATCTTTGGACTATTCCCTTTAACTAATCTTGTTGTAAGTTTAGGTTTGTCCTCAATGTAAGTGTTTGCTCCCACTATTATAAAATCTGATATAGCTCTGAGCATATGTATATGTTGAAGATTTTCCTTACCACTTATATATTTGGATTCTCCGCTTTGAGTTGCAATGTACCCATCAAGAGATTGAGCAATATGAGCTATATATTGGTTTTTTTTGTGATTAGATATAATTGGTAAAAAAATTTTAAATAAGTTTTCTGCATACTTATTTATAAGAACGTTTGATTCTTTAATTAAATTCTTTTTAAGATCATAGGATATAAAAATATTATTTTTATCAATCTTTTCATTAATAGTTAATATATTCTTTATGACACGCGGAGTATCTTTATTAATTTTTAAAATAAGTGACCAAGCTGTTTTTTTTGTTATACTGATTTTAGGCATAATAAATAGTTTATGAGTTATTTAAAAAATATAATCAATAATGTTCTTCATGGGGCTTTAATTTCAGTTCCGCTATTAATATTTATCCATTTCACACATGGATACTTTTCTCAGTATAGCCCAATTCCATCTATCTTATACTTTTTCTCTTCAATGTCATTTGGTGTGGTTTATTTAGCTATCACGTTGTACATAACTGGAATGCTGGCAAACTTTTTTATAAGAAACTTGAACTTATAAAATTGTTGGATTGGGAGCGTCTCCATAGACTTCATCAGGATCAAATATTTTTTCGTCTTCTATAAACTTTAGTTCAAGCTGTTCGGATTCTAGATTTATTTCTCGATAAAAACATGATTTATATCCGACATGGCAACTTGCCTTACCTCTAACAACCACATTAAGCCAAATACAATCTTGATCATCATCTATATATATATTTTTTACATCTTGGATTAAACCGCTTGTTGCTCCTTTATGCCACAGACATTTTCTACTTCTACTATAATAATGAGCCTCTTTTGTTGTGATTGTCTTTTTCAATGCTTCATTATTCATATATGCGTGCATCAGAACAATTCCTGAATCAACATCTGTAGTAACAACGGGAATAAACCCATTTGCATCAAACTTAGGTGCTAAATCATTACCTTCTTCAACTTGCTTAATAGTTTCTCTTTTTTTAAACATTTTTTTTATTTTTCTTAAAGTTTTTCCTAGCTTTGTTGAGATACTTTTCATGAGTATCTTCAGTGACAAATAGTTTACCACAGTAATAGCATTCTGCACTCCCATCTTTCAATGTAAGGAAAATTTTTGGATGCCTTCCGCTAACACTATCTCCATCACATGATATAGATGTTTCATGATTTTTTAGTATTTTTAAATTTTGACGTTTAATCATTATTTACAAAGATGAAAAATCTCCTAACTTCATTAATCTTTCTCTAAACTTCTCCTTAATTTCTTCAGTAAGAGTATCGATGTTTAATGCTTTTTTCATAAGCTCTATATTTTTTATATCAACAAAAAGAATGTTTGCAATATCTTTTAGTGACATTGAATTTTCTTCATCATGTATTTTTTGTATTTCATCACCCGCAGTAATATCTCCATCTTTAATAACTCGAAGGTAACTGCCAAGTAAGCCAGATTGTGAGAACATTTTTGGAAAATCTCTACTATTCATCTTAATTCCAATTTTATAACATGGTATACGTGGCTGACTAACTTGAAGTATACATTCATTAATTTTGAATTGGTCGCCGATATTAATCTCACTCTCATTAAAGTCATCTATTGTGAGGTTTTCGCCAACGAGGCCATATTCATTAAATTCTTTTTTCATTTCAGTTGCCCATGTTTTATAGTGCGCATGGGAGTAGGCATAAACTGCTTTATCATAACCACCATGTACTGTTAAATCAGTTTGTCTATCACCATCTATACCTTGAGATGACACATGAACTAAGTTACTTACAGGTTTTTTATAAATACTTGTGATAAGCTCTTTACCATTAAAAATAACCTTTTGTGGTTCAGAAACATTTATAGATAGAATTTTCATACGCTTATTCTACTGATATTAACATGAATTTATTTAAAACTAACTGGTTCCTTCTGATTTTACTCTCTGCAATATGGGGCGGGGCTTTCACGCTAAACAAAATAGCTCTTGATATATATATACCAGAGGTGATTGTGGCAGGGCGTCTGATTGTTGGTTCAGCTTTTCTAATTGTTCTTATTTATTTCATCTATAAAAGATTCTCATTTAATTTATCGCAACTTAATTATTACCTGTTCATGAGTCTTGTAGGTATAGTGATACCGTTTATTGCAATAATAAATGGACAGAGAAATATTGACAGTGCTATGGCAGGTATACTTATGGCAACTATGCCAATAACAACTATACTTTTGTCCCATTTTTTTCTAGTAGATGAGAAAATAAATCAACAAAAATTTATTGGATTTTTGATTTCTTTTTTTGGAGTATTCATTTTAATTTATAGAGAAGACTTATTCATAAATAATTCTTTTAGTAAAACTTTGATATCTCAGCTTCAAGTTATGTTGGGATCTACACTTTATTCTATTGCAGCAATATATGGAAAGAAGTATAAAATGACAGATCCAGTGAGCGCATCTACAGGTACAATTCTATTTGCTACCTTCTTTATGTTAATTTACCTCATATTCATTGATGAAAGTAATGTTAGTATTCCTATGCTCCTTGTAAATTATAATATTTTGCTATTAGGTATTCTTTGTACTGCTATTGCAACGATAATATATTTTCAAATATTGCAGACAGCTGGAGCTTCATTTCTATCAATTATGAATTTTTTAATACCTCTATGGGCAATACTCTTTGGTATTTTAATACTTAATGATGATTTTAGTTGGAACTATATTTTCGGCCTATTAATAATTTTATCTGGCATAAAATTAGCTAATTCAACCCGTTAAATTATTTATAGATAGCACTATATATAGTAGAATAAGATTATGGATAAAAAAACTGAAATTGAAGCAGCAACGTTCAGAAGGATTATAAAGCATTTGCAGGATAATCCTGATGTACAAAACATAGACCTAATGAACCTAGCAAACTTTTGTAGAAATTGTATATCAAAATGGTACGTATCTGAGTCATCTGCACTAGGAAATGAATTATCTTATGATGATGCTAGAGCTTTAGTGTATGGTATGCCTTACAAAGAGTATAAAGAGAAATTTCAAAAAGAGGCCACCAAAGAACAATTGGATAAATTTAATGCAAGCCAAAAAAACAAAGGCTGATCTAACTGACAATCAATTACTCAGATACAACAGACAAATTGTACTCCCTGAAATTGACATTAATGGACAAAATCTTCTTAGTAACGCAAAAATTGCAATAATTGGTTTAGGTGGCTTGGGATGTCCCGCTGCAACTTATCTAGTGTCATCTGGTATTGGCACTATGCTACTCGTAGATCACGATGATGTCTCACTGTCTAATCTAAATAGGCAAACATTATTTACAGAAACTGATATAGATAAAAGAAAAGTTGATGCAGCGAAACAAAGACTTTTGAAGTTTAATTCTGAAGTATCTGTCAACACAAAATATATTAAAATTGACAAAGATTTTAATGATAGATTTATAAAAACATATGACATCATCATAGACTGCACTGACAACTTTGAAACGAGAACTATTATCAATCAAATAGCGTTATTAAATAAGATTCCCCTAATTACAGGGGCGGCGCTTAAATTTGAAGGACAAGTTGCACTATTTAGAAATGATTTAGACACAGCTCCTTGTTATCGCTGCTTATATCCTGATTTACCTGCAACTTCAGGATCATGTGTAGATACAGGTATCCTTGGAAGTGTAGCTGGGTTTGTGGGAACAGTTTTAGCTAATGAATGCATAAAGTTCATTTGTAATTTTGGTAATAATTTTGACAGTAAACTCTTTTTAATAGATTTAAAAAATAATGATTTCAAGACTATAAAAATTAACAAAGACAAAAAGTGTGTCCATTGTGAATAAAAAGACCTTTAGTGACATGTTATCTCGAAAATTTGAATATCTCAGAATATCAGTAACTGATCGTTGTAATTACAGATGCAGTTATTGCATGCCCTCGGAGGTTTTTAATAATAACTACAGTTACATAGCACAAAATAAAATACTTTCATATGAGGAGATAATACATCTCTGTTCCATTCTTAAAACAATAGGTCTAAGAAAATTAAGAATTACAGGAGGCGAGCCTTTACTGAGAAAAAACATTGATAAATTAGTCTATAAACTAAAGACTGAATCAGGAATTGATAATGTTAGTATGACTACTAATGGATCTTTACTTACGGATAGCAAACTTAAACAGTTAAAATCTTCAGGTTTAGATTCTATCACTCTTAGTCTTGATACCTTAGATCCCAAAAAGACTACTAAGATTAATGGAACAAAAAAACATTTTGATCTTGATATGGTTTTAACTGGAATAGAAAAATACTTTACTACTGTTAAAACCAATACTGTTGTAATTAAAGATATAAATGATAATGAAGTTCTTGATATTGTAAACAAGATAAGTACTTTAAGATCTGAAATTAGATTTATTGAATACATGGATGTGGGTGAATCGAACGACTGGAATTTTAGTAAAATCATTCCATCTCAAGAATTATATGAACTCATCAATTCTAAATATGAATTGTCAGCTATAAAAACTGATAAATCATCGACATCCAAAAAATGGGCATTGAAAAATACAAGTTCATCTGTTGGATTTATCTCTTCAATTACAGAACCATTTTGCAATGACTGTAACAGGGCGAGACTATCTGTGGATGGTAAAATGTATACTTGCCTATTTGCAACAGAAGGTCATGATATAAAAAAAATAATTAGAAAGAATCAGAGTGATCAAGCTATTTTAGATTATTTTTATAATTTATGGTCAAAAAGGTCAGACAGATATTCAGAGGTAAGATTTATGCAAAAAAAAGATTCACCTAAAGTCGAAATGTCTTATATCGGGGGTTAATTTGCTAAAAATACTTTCATATATCTTTTATGCGATAGCAATGGTTATTTCATTACTTATAAGTTTTCAAATACTCTCACAAACATTTCCAGATTATGGCATTTTTCACATCACTATTGGTTTGATTGGTACAGCAATGTTCTTTCCGCTTATTCCAATATACCCTCTTATTAATGATGGGGAATGGCTATATCTATTAATATGTTATACAAGTATTCTTTTTGGGGTAATCTTAGGTAATAAAGCTCGCAAATCTCAGAGATAGAAAATATTTAAATTTGAGTTTAATGTGACATAAATGTATCATTCACTGATAATAATGGTAATTGTAGTAAAATACTTTGCAAGTATCAGTGATGCGATAGGAAAAGCCTCTGAAAAAATAAATATTCAGCCAGGAGTTACTGCTGATGATGTTTGGTCAGATGTTTCAAAAGATATAAAATACACTGGAAAAGTGATGGTTGCAGTAAATCATGAATACGTAGATATGAATTATCTTCTTCAAGATCATGATGAAATTGCATTCTTCCCCCCAGTAACAGGTGGTTAAAAATGTATATTGAAATTATAAATGAAGAGTTTGATCCATGGCAAAAGCTAGTCGAATATAAAAGGTCACAATTAAAAGAGAGAACAAACATAGGGGCATGTAGCGTATTTTTAGGAACTATGAGAGATATCAATTCTGGAGATACCATTAAATCTATGGAACTACAACATTACCCTGATATGACTGAATCATATCTTGAGAAAATTATTGATAGTTCTACTAAAAAATTTAAAATTATTGATTCAATAGTTTTACATAGAGTGGGTCTAGTGACTCCATCAGATCCTATAGTTTTAGTTGCAACATGGTCTGAGCACAGAGATGAAGCATTTGAGGCAACAAGACAAATCATGGAATCATTAAAATCTGAAGCGCCTTTTTGGAAAAAAGAATCTACAGATAAAGGTTTTAGATGGGTAGAACCTGAGACTAACCAAACAGATAATAACAGTGAAGTCTAAAAAAGTTGTTCTCGCATACTCAGGTGGTTTAGATACATCTGTCATAGCTAAATGGCTAATGGAACATTATGATCTTGAAGTTATCACATTTACTGCTGATATTGGTCAAGGCGAGGAAACTCGAGATGCTAAAGCTAAAGCTAAAAAACTTGGAATAAAAAAAATATACATAGAGGATTTAAGAGAAGATTTTGTAACAAACTATGTCTATCCTATGTTTAGAGCAAATGCTATTTATGAAGGAGAGTACTTTCTAGGGACATCAATTGCACGTCCATTAATAAGCAAAAGACTTATTGAAATAGCCAAAAAAGAAAAAGCGGAATATATATGCCATGGCGCGACAGGAAAAGGGAACGATCAAGTAAGATTTGAATTGGCTGCATATGCGCTTAACCCAAAAATAAAAGTCATTGCTCCTTGGCGAGAATGGAATTTTGTATCTAGATCTGATTTGATGGCTTATGCAAAGAAGCATAAAATTGCTGTTGATTTTGATAAAGGTAAAAAAAGTCCTTATTCGATGGATGCTAATATTTTACATACCTCTTATGAAGGTGGCATTCTTGAAGATCCTTGGAAAAAACCAGAGGAGTCAATGTGGTTGAGAACAAAATCTATCGAAAAGAGTAAGTCAAAACCTCAAACAATTACATTATCTTTTGATAAAGGGGATGTTTCTGCTATTAATGGAAAAAAAATGAATCCTTCCAAAATATTAAATGAACTTAATGTACTAGCAGGTAATCATGGAATAGGCAGAGACGATATTGTTGAGAACAGATACGTTGGAATTAAATCCAGAGGCTGTTATGAGACACCTGGCGGAACTATTTATTTTAAAGCTCATAAAGCAATGGAATCAATCACCCTTGATAGAGAAATGTTACATTTAAAAGAGGATTTAACTAATAGATATTCAAGACTCATATATAACGGCTATTGGTTCAGTCCAGAAAGAGAATCATTACAAGGTTTGATAGATAAATCTCAAAACAAAGTTTCAGGCGACGTAAAAGTTAAACTATTCAGAGGAAACGTTATAATCGAAGGCAGAAGATCCCCAAATTCATTATATTCAGAGGACTTGTCTACATTTGAAAATGATTCAGGCGCTTATGACCAAAGAGATGCCGAAGGCTTTATAAAAATTAATTCATTAAGACTTAAAACACGAAAAAAATAATTAGTCTTGAAACTCTATTAAGGTAGCAGTAAATTTATGTTCATTAATTCTATATTGCTCTACTACTACGGGAATATAATCGTTATTTATTGAATACCATGTCAGGGTACTTCTTTTACTCTCATTAATATTTTTACTAACTACTATCGATTCTGTGTTTCCAAAAATTGTTGATATAGTTTCTTTTCTAATTATTTTAAAATCATATTGCCGCTCTCTTCCTTTGTCGTTTACTTTAATCTTTTTGAAAGTATAGCCAAATAGCTGCGCTACCAATCTATCAATGCTTGCATAACTCTTTTTCATTGAAGGCGTGCCATCTATTATTGTAACTAAACTATCATCAATTCTTTTTACCTCAACAGTATGGCTCTTTGTACCTATGGTTCTATTATACGTGTAGGCATTTGTTCTTACAAAATCATTAGAACTAAAATTACTATTTATTGCATCAAGATGGTTATTTTTATTGTATTTAAAACAACTAGTTTCATTTCTGTCATCTTTTTTAATGCTAAAAATACCAACTGTATAACTAAAGGAAGTTATGCACCACTCATCCGAATTAGAGTTATAGCTAAGATCATGTTTTGAACGAGCAAATTCTATGCCACCTTTTTTAAGGCTATATATAGCACTATATACTTTTGGTGCAGAAATAGATATTTCTGTAAATAAAATGCTTACTATCAAACACTTAAAACATTTGGAAAAAAAATTATCAATCATTGAGGTTTATCATATAAGTGATTGGTGAATGAATGTCCTCATCTTTTAAAATTATATTATTACCATTATATTTGAGCAAATCATTAGCAAACCATTCAACTGCTACTGGAAAGATAGAATACTCTGCTTTGTGTGTTAACCTTTCCAAGTCTTGCCTTGTCATTTGTTCATTAACTGAAAACTTACCTTGCAAGATAATGGGTCCTTGATCTAGTGCTTTTGTAACAAAATGAACTGTTGCACCATGATATTTATCATTATTTGAAATTACTTTCTCATATGTATTAAGTCCTGGATATTTAGGCAATAATGAAGGATGTAAATTAATAATCTTCCCAACGTAATTATCCACAATATGTGGTGGTATAATTTTCATATAACCTGATAATATTATTAAATCCGGCTTGATATTAAAGAGGAAGCTTTGAAGATCTTTATTTATATTCTCTTTTTTACCAATTGACACTGGAAGCTTAAATTTTTTACACACATTAATACCGCCCGCATTACAGTTGTCAGTAAATGCATGTATATATTTAAGTTTATGTTTTAATGCGTTCTGTTGATTTAAAAGATTCTCTAAATTGGAACCGGCACCGGAGAAGAGCACTACACATTTTTTAATCGACATATATTATTTTAGAATTTTCTGGTTTTTTTATAATCTGACCTAAAACTTTATATTTTTCTTTATTTATATTTAATAAGTTATGAGCTGTTGATAGATATTTTTTATTGATAATTACAACCATCCCAATACCACAGTTAAATGTTTTTAGTATTTCTTCATCACTTATTTTTGATAACTCTTGAATATATCTAAATGATTTAGGAATTTTGAGAGAATGAAGATTTATGCAAGCCGCAAGTTCATCGGGTATGACCCTAGGTACATTATCAGTTATACCTCCTCCTGTGATATGAGCTAAAGCGTTTATTTCAATTTTTTTCATCAATTCTTTAATTATATTTACATATAATCTCGTTGGTTTGATTAAAAGAGAACTTATTTTAGTATTATTTAAACTATCTTTTAACTTTAATCTGCCCTTTTCAATTAATTTATTTATAAGTGAATAGCCGTTAGAATGAAATCCACTTGATTTTATACCTAATATCAAATCTCCTTCTTTAACTTTTTTGTTATTGATTATTTTTTTTTCTGAAACAATACCAACACAGAATCCAGCCAAATCATATTCTTTATTATTATACATTCCTGGCATCTCAGCAGTTTCGCCACCTATTAGTGTCATTTCACAGTCCTCACAAGCTTTCTTTATGCTTTTTAGTACAGTCTTATGAATACTTAGATCTATTTTGCTTGTTGCTAGATAATCTAGGAAGAACAATGGCTGAGCACCACTGGTTATCACATCATTTACGCACATTGCTACAAGGTCTTGTCCAATATATTTATGGATGTTTAATTTATTTGCAATTTTTAACTTAGTCCCGACTCCATCGGTACCAGAAACTATAACTGGATTTTTTATCTTCTCATCAATCTTATAGAGGCTTGAAAAACCCCCAATACCTGACAGTATATTCTTATTGTTTTTTTTATGTGAAGTTTTAATGGAGTCTATGAGTTTATCTGCCTTTTCGATATTTACTCCAGAGTCCTTATAATTAATTTTATGTATTTGCTTATTATTCATAGCATCAGATAGGTTATAATTATATCTCAAAGAAATTACTATAGATACTGAAATGACTCAAGACCTTGTATATGATCAAATACCAATAAGTTTTGGATTCTACACAAAGAAAACATTTTCTAATTTTATAGTGGGCAATAATCTTGATTTATATACTTCCCTTTTAAATATAAACAAAGATAAACAGCTAATACTTATATATGGAGAGAAATCATCTGGTAAGTCTCATATTTGCGAAGCCTTAACTCATTCAGATTTAGGCCATTACTTAAATATCAATGAAAATACTCAATTAGACAACATAGATTGTCATGCTGAATATGACCTCATAATTATTGATAATTTAGATAAGATAATACTGAAAAATGATTGTGAAGAAAAAATATTTTCACTTATCAATAACCAGATATTAAATAATACTTCAGCTGTAGTAACCTCCACAAAAGACATTGATAAATGTAATTTAAAACTTAATGATTTATCATCTCGACTAATTTCAGATAAGATTTTCAATATTAAAGATCTCAATGATGAGGAAAAAATAGAAATTATGATGTCCTACTGCTCTGATAGAGGGCTTGAAGTATCAGAAAAAGTTCTTAATTATATTATCAACAATTGTAGCAGAGACTTATATTTTTTATGTGCATTTATAAAGACTCTTGACCATGTCTCATTATCGATGAAGAGAAGAGTAACAATACCTTTTATTAAAAAAGCTATTAGTTTACATGCAAACTAAGAATTCATATTTTTTATAATATTTGCAAATCTTTTACCATACGTAAGACATATTTGTTTTTCATCTTCGCTCAGTTCGCTTTTTTGATTATGAGATACATGTGATGGACCATAAGGTGTTCCGCCAGATGTTGTAGAAGTCAATGCTTTTTCGCTATAAGGAACACCAGCTAAAATCATACCATGATGCAACAAAGGTAACATCATGCTCAGAAGAGTAGTTTCTTGGCCACCATGAAGGCTTGAAGTTGATGTGAATACTCCGCCTAGTTTATTTTCTAGAGTATTATTTAGCCACTCTTCTGTTGTGCTATCTAGAAATTCTTTTAATGGTGCTGCCATGTTACCAAAGTGAGTTGGACTACCTAAAATCATTCCTGAGCAAGATTTTAAATCTTGTTTTGATACAAGAAGATCATCATTATCCTTGTAATGATATGATTTCACAGTCCTGATTACTGCAGATGTATCTGCGACCGATTCTATGCCTCTCGCAATAACGCGTGCCAATCTTTTAGTTGAATCATTTTTTGAGTAATATAGAATTAGAATATCTTTCATATAAATAGAATACCCGTAATGAGCACTAAAAAGAATAGTTTTAAAATTTTTTCGATAATCTGTCTTTTAACATTAGTTGCTTGCTCATCGCATGTTGCAGAAATATCGGGCACATCAAAATTCTCATCTATACAAGTAGATAAAACAAAATACATATATCATAATGTCAAATTTGGTGACACATTGTGGTCATTATCACAAAAATATTATAGTAATCCCTATTATTGGCCAAATATATTTAAAAATAATGCTGATAGAATTTATGATGCTGATTTGATTTTGCCTGGACAAAGTATCATAATATATAGCAATATTTCTCTCGACTCCAAAAGGAAAGCTGAGAGTCACGCACGTAGCAGAGGTTTATGGGTAGTTGGCTACAGAGAAGAATTAGATATTAAATTTTTGGAGATTAACCAATGAAAGCACTCTTTATATTTCTTGTCCTGATTATGATGACTCCAGTGGTAAGTTATAGTGCAGATGTTTATGATGAACCCACATCATCAAAGTACATAAAGCAGGCTGAAACTAATTATAAAAAAGTAGTTAAAGTAAAAAACCCTTGGAGAGATACAAAGAAGATAATTAAAAGTGCAAAAGAAGCTCATAAAAAGAGAGATTTTAAAAAATCAATCACTCTAGCAAAAAAAGCACTTAATGAAGCAAATATGGCTTTAGAGCAATATGAGAAACAAAAAGACAACTATAGGTTTCTAGATTAATCTGTATCTAATTTTGATATTAACTGATCAGCACTTAAACTCTCTTTTTCTGAACCGCTACGTTTCTTGAAAGTAACTATATTATTCTGCGCTTCTTTTTTTCCAATAATAGCAATGTTGGGCACACCCATTAATTCCCAATCATGAAGCTTATTGCCAAGTTTTGCATTTCTATCATCTAGTATTATTTCAACACTATTCCTTTTCATAGTTTGATATATCTCATTAGAAAATGATCTTACAGATTCATTTTTATGTCCGTCTATTTCAATTAATGCGAATTGGAAAGGGCTTATGCTTTTTGGCCATATAATACCTTTTTCATCGTAATTTTGTTCAATAGCTGCAGCTACGATTCTTGAAACACCGATACCATAACAACCCATTTGCAGATGATTAACATTTAAGTCAGCATCAGCAATTGATAATCCCATTGATTTACTATATTTGTCTCCAAGTTTAAATATATGCCCGACTTCAATACCTTTTTTATGTATCAAATTATTTTCATTCACTATTTTTTCTATATCATTAGATCCATACTTAGCTTTGGCAATTTCAAAATTAGTCCCTATACCTTTCTCATCGATTAGAAGGTCATCTTCACCTGCTTCAGCAAGTACATGAAACTCATTTGACTTACTGCCACCTATATTTCCACTATCAGCATCCACCATCGTGTAATCTAGCTGTAATCTTTTAAAAATATTATTGTAAGCATCCTTGTAATTTTGGTACCAATTATCTAGACATTTCTCATTAATATGAAATGAATATGCGTCTTTCATGATAAATTCTCTCGCACGCATAATGCCGAATCTTGGTCTAATTTCATCTCTAAACTTTGTTGATATTTGGTACATGTTTAATGGTAGTTGTTTATAGCTATTTAAATCTTTTCTGACCAAATCAGTTATAACTTCTTCAAACGTTGGGCCTAGACAGTATTTTCTATCATGTCTATCATTTAATCTTAATAGCTCTAATCCATAAGTTCCCCATCTACCAGATTCTTGCCAGAGCTCAGAAGGTTGTACTGACGGCATGAGTATTTCAGCTGAACCGATAGAATCCATTTCATCTCTAATTATATTTTCTATTTTTTTTAACACACGGTAACCTATAGGTAGAAAACTGTATTGTCCTGTCGACTGTTGTCTTATAAGTCCTGCTTTAAGCATTAGTTTGTGACTGATTATTTCAGCATCTGAAGGGTCATTTTTTTGAGTAAACAAAGGATATGATGATGCTTTCATTTTGGAACTACCATTTTTTTTGTATTTAAGTTTACCATGATTATATGTATCATATGTATCAATAATTAAGTTAAACTAAATCAATGATAAAATTAATAAAAGATTGGTACACAGACAACTTTACTGATCCTAATCAAGTCTCACTGGTGCTTGTATTAATATTTTCTATCATACTGACGTACATAATAGTCCAAACTATCGCACCCATTTTAGTGGCTATTGTTTTAGCATATATGTTAGAAGGTTTGGTTCAGCATCTAATGAAAATTACTACAGCAACTAGACACTTTTCTGTAATAGTTGTTTTTTTCCTATTTTTAATCATAAGTATTTTAACTCTTTTTATGCTGTTACCACTTCTTCTTGATCAACTCACGTTACTTGTTAAGTCTCTTCCTGAAATTTTTAATAAGAGCAAACAATTAATTTTAGGACTTTACGATGAAAACGAATATATACCAAAAGATTATATAGATAATATATTTCTTGGCTTACAAGGAGAAACATCAAAAGTAGGTAACTCAATCTTCACATTTTCATTAACTTCAGCGGGTGGCTTATTCGCTATAATTGTGTACGCAATACTAGTTCCAATTTTGATATTTTTCATGTTGTTTGATAAGGAAACAATATACTGTTGGGTTGCTAGATTCTTCCCTAAGAAACTTGAATTAACCAGAAAGGCATATTCAGAATTAAATTTGAAAATAGGCAATTACATAAGGTGTAAGTTCATTGAAATTATGATTGTTTGGATATTATCATTTATTTTATTTTTCGCACTAGGTTTGAACTATTCGTTACTACTAAGCTTTTTGTGTGGATTGTCTGTTATAATTCCATACGTTGGAATGATAGCTGTGACTATACCTATTATTCTTGTAGCTTACTTTCAGTGGGCACTTGGTTCTGAATTCTGGTATGTGATTATAGGACATTTACTAATTCAGGCTGTGGACGGAAATGTAGTTGTTCCTATTTTGTTTTCCGACGCTGTAAACATACATCCATTTGCTATACTATTGTCTATATTATTTTTTGGGTCTGTTTGGGGCATATGGGGAGTTTTCTTTGCTATACCTCTAGCAGTGTTAATAAATACAATTTTGAATGTTTGGCCTGAAAGGCCGGCAACAGGTTAAATATGAGTATTTTTAAAGGAAGCATGGTTGCGATAGCAACTCCAATGAATGAAGATGGGTCGCTAGACTTTGAGTCACTGGAAAAACTTATAGAATTTCATGTAGATAATTTAACTGATGTAATTATCTCCGTTGGTACAACTGGAGAATCTGCAACATTAGATTTTAATGAACATTCCAAAGTAATAAAAACAACTATCGACCTGGTAAACGGAAGGATACCTGTTATTGCAGGTACGGGCGCAAATTCAACATCAGAAGCTATAGAGTTAACTGTAAGTGCTAAAAAAAATGGAGCTGATGGCTGTTTGCTAGTGACACCTTATTATAATAAACCCACCCAAGAGGGTCTGTATCAACACTATAAGAAAATAGCGGATCAGGTTTCCATACCACAAATATTATATAACGTCCCAGGTAGAACATCTGTAGACATGGAACCAAAAACTGTTTATCGCTTATCCTCGCATAGTAATATAGTTGGTATCAAGGAAGCTTCTGGAGACAAACAACGTTCAAAAGAACTGCTAAGTTTATGTTCAGATAACATGCAAATATTTACAGGTGACGATAAAACATCACTAGGTGATCTTCTCGATGGATTTTCAGGGAATATATCAGTAACAGCAAATGTTGTACCAAAACAAATGCACATGATGTGCAAGTATGCTATGGAAGGAGATATAGAGAAGGCTTCTGAATTAAATGATCAAATAGATGTATTACATGATGTATTATTTTGTGAATCAAATCCAATACCTGTTAAATGGTGTCTTAACAGAATGGGTTTGATAAAGAAAGGGATACGCCTCCCATTGACATGGCTCGATGAAAAATATCATGAGCAACTCAATCAGGCATTATTAGGTTCCGGAGCAGTAAATGAATAAAAATATATATGTCTTTATTTTAATATCATTTCTAATAACTGGCTGTTCTACCATGGCAGACTATGCTAAAAATATTATTTCTGACCCAAGAAATGAAAAATTAGTTTACAAAACTAATGAAGATTATTCTTCTGGCCAAATTGATTTAATATTACCTCCTAATCTAAATAATCCTGATACAAAAAATTCTTTGTCACTTCCTGAGATAGTTGAAAATAATACTGAAAAATTATTTACTATAGATACAAAGCTAGAGGGGATTAAAGTATATAAACAAGGCACTAGTATGTTTCTCTCTGTAAAAACACAAGACAAAATTTCTTTATGGGAAAAAATAAAAACTTTTTGGAGGCAAGAAGGGTTCTTATTAGTAAATTCAGATTTAACCGTCTCTTCTATGAGAACAAATTATCTTGAGAATTTGAGTGAAGTTCAGTTAGGAGCTATTCAAAGAGTAGTTGGAAGATATGTCCCGCTTTTAGTCTCACCTGAGACCAGGGATAGCTACAAGACGAGATTAATTAAAAAAGATGATGGTTACGATATTTTAATCACTCATTATGGGAAAGAATTTATGTCTGATGGTGATTCTGACTTCAGATGGCAGAATAGGGCAAGAGATCCTGAATTTGAAAATGAAATGATAAGCCGAATGTAC
Source organism: Gammaproteobacteria bacterium (assembly GCA_016779485.1). Classification (GTDB taxonomy): domain Bacteria; phylum Pseudomonadota; class Gammaproteobacteria; genus CACLCV01. Next base: position 25,462 of record JADHNN010000007.1, on the reverse strand, counting down.
ATTTATCTTGGAGGTAATGAAGCTAGGGAGACAGGATATATTGTAGCAAAATCAACAGGTATAAGAAATCAAGTTTCTATATATTCAGATGACAATAATCTACAAACTCTTTATGTGCCTGATATCTATGAAAGAACATATCCTGCAGTAGTGACTGCGCTAGATATCTTAGGAATAAATATCATTGATCAAAAGCAATCAGATGGCTATATTAAAATCTCTCTTAATGATAAAGAGAATCGCGATGATGGATTTTTTTCAAATATATTCAATAAATCATCTTCTGAAATATTATTTATAAAACTTGATCTAGGTGGAGAAAATAATTCAGCCACGCTCATTACAATTGAAAATAATTCGTTTGTCCAAATGGATAGCCCTGCATCTGAGGAAATTTTAAGAGGCTTATACGTTAAGCTGAGATAAAGAATTAATCTTTGATTTTATGAATCTGCGCATATGCTGAGTGATTATGTATTGATTCAAAATTTTCTGACTCTACTACATATTCTGTTACCCTTTCATCATTATTGAAGTGGACAGCTATATCCCTCACCATATCTTCAACAAATTTAGGATGATCATAAGCTCTCTCAGTAACAAACTTTTCATCAGGTCTTTTTAGTAAACCATAAAGTTCAGACGAGGCTTCACTCTCAACAATATCAATAATTTCTTCAATCCAAATAAAATCTTTTATAGTGGCAGTGATTGTAACATGAGATCTCTGATTATGAGCGCCATAGTCAGATATCTTTTTTGAGCATGGGCATAAGCTTGTTACTGGTACCATGACTTTTACTTTCAATTTAGTTTTACCGTCTTCTATTTCTCCAATTAGAGAAACAGTATAATCTAGCAGACTCTGTACTTTTGAAACTGGAGCTGTTTTATTGATGAAGTATGGAAATCTCATTTCAATATGACCGGATTCAGCTTCTAATAGTAATAACATTTCATCAATCATTTTCTTGAAAGAATCAACAGTAATTTGCTCTTCATGATTATTTAGTATATGTACGAATCTCGACATATGAGTACCTTTGAAATCATGAGGTAAATTTACATACATATTAAAATTTGCAACTGTTGACTGTTGCTTGCCAGATCTTTGTTTAATTACCATAGGGTGTATAATATCTTTTATACCCACCTTATTAATTGGCATATTTCTTGTATCTGCTTGCCCTTGTGTATCTGGTAAGTTTGTTATCTCTAATTTTGATTTTGAAGTTGACATATAATTACTCGGTGTATGTTACTGCAGAGTTGCTTGTTTCCCAAAGTTTAATTTCACTGACCTTAATATTATCAGTATTAATATTTTTTGATAGTTCTTTATAAATATATTTGGAAATATTTTCTGCAGTAGGGTTTTCATTTATAAATGGCTCAATATCATTGAGGTATTGATGATCTAATTTGTCGATAATACCCTGTAAATTATTTTTTATATCTTTGAAATCTATTACCATACCAATTTCATTGATATTACTACCTCTTACTTCAGCCTCAACAAGCCAGTTATGTCCATGCATCCTTTTGCAATCGCCTGGGTGTCCATGAAGAATATGTGCAGACGAGAATTCTTTTTTTACTATCAATTTAAACATATTCTAATCAACTATTTTTTTATTTGGGGTCAATTGATTGTATATCTCATTTATTTTTATTTCTAATGATTTCTTGTCTAATCCTATTTGTCTATATAGGTCTTCTTGACTTCCGTGAGAAATCACTTTATCAGGCACGCCTAAATTAATAGTGTTTATCTTCAAGCCCTTTTTATTAATATATTCATTTATAGAAGAACCTGCACCGCCAATAACCACATTATCCTCAACGGTTATGATACATTCATGATCTTTTGCTAGAACATCTATTTTATTTGTATCTAGAGGTTTTACAAATCTCATGTCTACTAGAGTAAGTGACAACTTCATCGAAATTTCAAAAAGATTATTTATTAGATGTCCAAATACGAGTAATGCTATTCTTTTGCCTTTGTAAATTGTCAATGACTCGCCAATCTCAATTACCTCATCAGTTACTAATATTTCATTGCCACATGTATTTCCTCTAGGGTACCTTACTGCAACAGGCCCATTATATAACAAAGCGGTATTTAACATTTTCCACATCTCATTCTCGCTTGAAGGTGACATTAAAACAATGTTAGGAAGAATTCTCATAAATGAGATATCATATATTCCATGATGAGTTTCACCATCAGCTCCAACTAAACCTGCTCTGTCAATTGCAAACATTACATTTAGATTCTGAAGATTTACATCATGTATTAATTGATCATATGCTCTCTGAAGGAAAGTTGAATAGATTGCAACAATCGGTTTAATTTTGCCTACTGCTAAACCCGCTGCTAGTGTAACAGCATGCTGTTCCGCAATTCCTACATCGAAAAATCTTTTTGGATAATTTTCTTCAAATTCAACAAGTCCTGAACCTTCTCGCATAGCAGGTGTGATTGCAACAAAATTGTCATCATATTTAGCATTATGATTTATCCATTTAGAAAATATATTTGTATATGTAAGCGTATTACTTAACTTGGGCTTATCCGCAGTTCCAGTCTTTATGTTAAAAGGTGATACTCCATGGTATTTGATAGGATTGTTTTCAGCTATTTTATAGCCTTTGCCTTTTTTTGTTATAACATGTAAGAGTATTGGTCCTTTCCTTTCCTTCAAATTCTTTAAAACAGTTTTTAATGAATGGATATCATGCCCATCTGTTGGACCATAATAACTAAAACCCAATTCTTCAAACAGCTGTCCAGGGGATAGAATATTTTGTGCATTTTCTTTTATCTTTCTTGCTAGCTTTTTTAAAGGATTTTTTTCATTTAAAAACTTTCCACCCTTTGCTTTAATGTCCGATAAGGTTTTGTTTGAGAGAATTCTTGTCAAATATTTATTAAGTGCACCCACATTAGGAGAGATAGACATTTCATTATCATTTAAAATTACTAACATATCTTTTTTCAAATATCCTGCATGACACATTGCCTCATAAGACATACCAGCAGTCATTCCCCCATCACCTATAACTGAAACTACTTTATAATTTTCATTTTTAATATCTCTAGCAATACAGATTCCTAGTGCTGCACTTATAGATGTACTGGAGTGACCCGCACCGAAAACATCATATCTGCTCTCATTAATTTTTAAAAACCCAGACAAACCACCATGCTTTCGAATAGAGCTTAATTTATTTTTTCTTCCAGTTAATACTTTGTGTGGATAGCACTGATGCCCCACATCCCAAATGATTTTATCTATAGGCGTATTAAAAACATAATGAAGAGCAATTGATAGCTCAACGGTGCCTAGTCCAGCGGCTAAGTGCCCACCAGTTTTTGATATCACATCTAAAATATACTCTCTAATATCACTGGCTAGAGTGTGTAATTCATTTGTATTTAAGTTTTTAAGATCTTCAGGATAATTTACCTTATCAAGAATGGAGTAAAATTTATTTTTCATCTTCAAGTAACTTTATAACTTGTTTAGCTTCATCTAGAGCTTCTTGACACTTCTTTGATAACTCCATACCTTCTTTATATTTTTGTATTGAATCCTCAAGAGTTAATTTATCTGATTCGATATCATCAAGTATGCTCTGGAGTTTTTTTAAGTCATCTTCAAAGTTACTAATTTTTGTGGTTTTTTTATTCATACTTTTTTAATTAATATTCTTTCAATAAAATTATTTTTAACTTCTAACACTTCTATAATAATATTATCTTTTTTAAATGTCATACCCTCTTGAGGTATCTCTTGTAAAGATTCTAGTATATACCCATTGATGGTTGTAACCGAGTTATCAGCTAGATTAATTGATAGTTTTTTATTAATTTCTCTTAACTGCACAGAACCGTGAACCTCTATATTATCTATAGCAACATCTTTAATCAAATTCTCTTTTTCATAAACTGTGGCATATTCTCCAACAATCTCCTCAAGAATATCATCAAGGGTTAGCATGCCTTTGATATCACCATATTCGTCTACAACACACCCAATACGTCTTTTCTCCTTTTTAAAAATTATTAGTTGACTTAGCAAAGATGTATCTTCTGGAATATAATAAGGTTCTGATAAGCATTTTTTTAGTTCTTCAGTTTTAATTTTATTATTTTCTTTTATTAAAGCAGGTACATGCTTTTTGTTAATGAAACCAATGAGATTGTTTAATGAGCCTGAATAAACCGGTAGGCGAGTATGATTTATATCGACAAGTCTTGAATATATTAAATTATCACTATGGATAATATCAATACCTTCAATATCATTTTTTGGTATCATAGCATGTTCGACAGTTACCTTTTGTAAATCTAGTAAATTAATAATCATTTCTTCATAATTTTCAGTAATCTTTTTTGAAGATTCTTGTATGATAGTTTTAATTTCTTCATTTGTTAAATCGTCATATTGTGTTTTTCTTTTATCTACTCCAAATATGGTTAATATCAATTTTGAAAAAAAATTAATAAACTTTACGAGTGGATTAAATATCACAAGACCATAATAAAAAAAGAATGAGATCTTATAAGCTATTCTATCTGAATAATGGGATGCGAATGTTTTAGGTGTCACCTCAGAAAACACTAGTATTACGAACGTTAAAAAACCCGCAGCAATTGCTACACCTTTGTCACCATAAAGTTCTATCGCTATAATAGTTGATATGGCTGACGCTAATATATTCACAAAGTTATTTAATAATAGAATCAAGCCAAGTGTTTTGTCAGGGTTATTCAGTAAGTAATCAACCCTCAAGGCTGCTATTTCATTTTTTTTTACGCGATGCTTCAACTTATATCTATTGATACTCATTAGCGCTGTTTCAGATCCTGAAAAGAATGCCGATAATACAAGAAGTATAATTAAGATTATAAATAAATTATCGATTGATAGCGTAGTCATTATTCTTTTTTTAAATTAACTTACTAGTAATTTAGTACCCAAGTATGATAAAAGTAAAAAAACTAAACCACCTATTGTCATATTCGCTGCAGCAATATCTTTTATACCATAGTATAATTTTTTAAAAATCAGATACAAAAATGTTATCCATGCAACCACTGAGAATATTATTTTTTGTTCTAACTCAACATTAAGGTTATTCGATAGGTAAGGTAATCCAGACAGAAGAGATAGTGTTAATATAATAAATCCAGAAATAATTAACCTATGCATAATATTACCCATTTCTTCGATAGATGGAAATGAATTCAATAAAGGAGAGTAATATATATTTTTAACGGAATTTATCTGATACCGTAATATTAGAGCCTGCATACCAGCCAGAACTAGAAAGCCATATGATGAAAGAGAGAATATAATGTGAATGTATAAGCTCTTCTCAACAGCTGTTCCTGAAGATGAGAAACCAAAAGTTAAAAACAATGCAAGAGAAATAAAAACAACTGGGTTGAGAATCAAACCTATATAATCTATCGGTCTGTAATAATTAAGGATTATATAAAAGAGGTTTATTATAAATAATGTAATGAAAGAAGCGCTGACGAAATTAAATATCATAAAGGGATAGGCTAAATCAAAAACAAACAATCCAAATAGAAATAGTCCAATAATCCTTAGGTATGTGATACTCAATGGTATTTTACAATCTCTTCCCATATAAAGATTCAAAAGACACGCAGACATAGCAAAATATATTATGCCAATAATATAAGGAAGATAAGCCATTATCTATTAAGATACGGCTCAATATTTGTAGTTTTTATTCCAGATTTTTTAATATGACTCATCTTTGTTGATTATATATAAAAAAAATACCTTTTAGCCTAAAATTTCATTTTTTTTAACTAAAAAGCTGAGTTTTTTTTAAATGAGGTGCTATAATCACGTTGTTAAAAAACGAGATATATATGGTAAGAGTAAGACTATCAAGAGGCGGCGGAAAAAAAAGACCATACTACCACATTGTTGTAGTTGATCAAAAAGCTAAACGAGACGGTAAATGCATAGAGAGAATAGGTAGCTATGACCCTAGTCTTGAATCTGAAAAACGAATATCTCTCAAACATGATAGGTTAGAGCATTGGGTAAACCTTGGCGCACAGATGTCTGACAGAGTTAGACTGCTCCAAAAATATAGTCTCGATCCTAATAATCTAGAAAAAAGACAAAAAATCAAAAGTGCATTATTGGACAAAATTAAACACAAAAAATTAAAAGATAAAGAAGCTGAAGCAGCACCTGCTGAAGAAACAACAGCTGAAGCAGCACCTGCTGAAGAAACAACAGCTGAAGCAGCACCTGCTGAAGAAACAACAGCTGAAGCAGCACCTGCTGAAGAAACAACAGCTGAAGCAGAAACCTCTGAAAAAAATAAAACTTAACTTTCTAAGAAGTTTTCATGTTTATAAATGAAAAGCTCGTCACCTATAGTAATTGGTAAAATTTTATCTACACATGGTATAAAAGGATGGGTATCAATTGATTGTTATGCTTATCCTCCTGAAAATTTAAAAACTTACAAAACATTTTTAAATGATAATAAAAATCATGAAATAAAGATTTTAGATATTAAGGTCATGCCAAAAAAAATTATTATCAAAATCCTAAGCTTTGATGATATTAATACTTCAGAAAATATTATAGGAAAAAATATTTGCGTTGATAATGAGTCTATTCCTAACTTGGAAGGCAATGAGTATTATTGGAAAGATTTGATAGGACTAAAGGTATTAACAAATAAGAATACGGATCTTGGTGTTGTAGATTTTATTTTTAATAGCGGATCAAATGATATTTTGGCTATTAAAAATAACAATATTATTTCTTATATAGCTTTTATCAAAGAAAATATATGTAAAATAGATAATAATAAAATTATAATACGTGATGAATCAGTTTAATATCATAACTATATATCCAAAATTTTTTGAATCATTTTTTGAACATGGATTGATAAAAAAGGCTATTGGAATTAGAGCAATTTCAATAAACGTCATAGATTTAAGATTATATACGAAAGATAAACACCAAAGGATAGATTTTAAAACATATGGCGGTGGCCCAGGTATGGTTGTACAATATCAACCCGTTAGAGATTGCCTTGATGCTAACAAAATAGGTAAGTGTTATCTCTTATCCCCACAAGGTAAAACTTTGTCTCAAAAAAAACTTATAGATATTTCAAAAGAAGAAGCTGTTACATTTTTGTGCGGAAGATATGAAGGGTTAGATCAACGCATTATTGATAACTTGGTTGATGAGGAGATATCTATTGGTGATTATGTATTATCTGGAGGTGAGATGCCTGCAGCAACAATTATTGAGGGTATTACTAGACTATTACCAGGTGTAGCAGATAGCATAGATTCAATAATTAACGATTCATTTTACAACGGGATTCTTGATCATCCTCATTATACCAAGCCAGAACAAATTGATAATAAAGCTGTACCTAAGGTACTATTGTCAGGAAATCATCAGGACATTGCGTCTTGGAGAAGAAAACAGTCACTAGGAGTAACCTTATTAAGGAGGCCAGAATTATTAAAAAACGTGAAACTTACAAAAGAAGATGATAGACTACTGCAAGAATTTATAGCGGATAGCAAGCAAGAGGAAAATGAGTAAAATAATAGAAAATATTACATCTAAGCAGCTAAAATCTGTACCAAATTTTTCTTCAGGAGATACTATAGTTGTATCTGTAAAGGTAAAAGAAGGAAAAAGAGAGAGAATCCAAGCCTTTGAGGGGATAGTTGTAGCGATTAAAAATAGAGGTATAAGTTCATCGTTTACGGTCAGAAAAATCTCTTATGGCGAAGGCGTGGAAAGAGTATTTCAAACACATAGTCCTATTATTGATAACATTAAAGTTAAACGCAAAGGAGCTGTAAGAAGAGCTAAGCTATATTATCTAAGAGAAAGATCTGGTAAATCTGCTAGGATTAAAGAAAAGTTAAATTAACCTCTCAAATTGAATCAAGTATACTTAGGAATTGGTAGTAACAAAAATCATCCTTATTTCCGAATTAATACCGTCCTCAAACAAATCAATCGTATAAAAACTACAAGTATTATAAAAAGGTCAAGTTTGTATGCGACTAAGCCTCTTGGTCCACAAGCGCAACCAGATTTTATAAATTCTGTGATTGAAATCAAAACTAACCTCAGTCCGATGGAATTGCTGTATGAATTACAACATCTTGAGAAATTACATAATAGAAAGAAGACAAAAAGATGGGGCCCAAGAAGCATGGATATTGATATTTTGATTTATAATAAGCTTATAATGAACACAGATAAGTTAGTTATTCCGCATCCAGGCTTGAAATATAGAGATTTTGTACTATTGCCGCTGTATGAAATAACGAGTTATGGATATGAAATTCCTAAATATGGGAAGATCATGAACCTAATAAAAAATTTGTGATGATTAAAAATAAATATATAGCAATTGAAGGGGCGATAGGTGTTGGTAAAACAACATTAGCTAAAAACATATCTAACACTATGAAGTGCCAAACATTATTTGAAGATTTTTCAGACAATCCTTTTCTAAAAAACTTTTACGACAATAATCAAATTAATTCTTTTTCAACTCAACTTTATTTTCTTCTTAGAAGAATAGATCAGCTAGTATTATTAAATACGTCTAGCGATATGTTAGTATCTGATTTTTATTTTGGAAAAGATGAACTATTTGCAAAACTTAATCTATCAGATATTGAATATGAGATGTACACAAAAATCAAATCTAAGCTAGAATTTTCTCCGCCAATTCCTGATTTGATAATATATTTACAAGCCTCCACAGATATATTGCTTAATAGAATTAAAAAAAGAGATCTCATCATAGAAAAAAATATTAAAAAAAAATATATTGATTCAGTCAATGAATTATATATGAAACATTTTCATGAGTATAAGCAATCCCCTGTATTAATCATCAATACAAGTAACGTGAATATAAACAATACAGATGATTATAATTTACTAATAGAAGAAATATCATCAGACATAAAAGGAAAAAAATACTTTAACCCTGTCTCTAGATAATAATGAAAAAAAATAATAGATTGAAGAGGCTTTATGAAAGTGGAAAAAATATTTCATGTATTACGGCATATGATGCAACATTCTCTAGTTTTCTCGATAGATTGGGTGTAGATGTAATTTTAGTTGGAGATTCACTTGGTCAGGTGATAAAAGGAGATAATTCAACACATAAAGTAAGTCTTGATGATATTATTTACCATTCAAAATGTGTAAAAGCTGGAATAAAAAAATCTATATTAATGGTGGATCTACCTAAAGATACATATCTTAATGAGAGGCAAGCATATAAAAATTCACTCAAAATTATGGATAAATGTAAAGCTGATTTAATAAAAATTGAACTTGGTGATGATAATATGGATATAGCTCGTTATCTCGTATCTAAAAATATACCATTGTGTGGGCATATTGGGTTATTGCCTCAGAGCATAAAAAATAAAAAAGGGTATAGGAAATATGGTAAGACAAAAAAAGAAGCTGCCTTGATCTATAAAAATGCTTTGATGTTGAATGAAATTGGTACTGATTTAATTTTACTTGAATGTGTTGACGAGGCTTTAGCAAAGATTATAACAGTAAAGTGTGCAGTTCCTGTAATCGGCATCGGCTCTGGCGATGCATTAGATGGACAAGTTGCAGTCATCTATGATTTACTTGGCATTAGCTTTAATCAAATATCATCACTTACATCATCTGTAGACTCTTCACTGATAAAAGTTTTAAAAAATTTTATAAATAAAAAATAGAAATGGAATCAACTTCCTCCATAAAAGATTTATATAAATATTTAGAATTTAACTCTGATAAAAAAATTACCTTAATACCTACAATGGGGAATCTCCATAAAGGGCACTTGAAATTAATAGAAAAAGCACCTGCGAATACTATTAAGATTGTTAGTATTTATATCAACAAACTTCAATTCAATAATTCAAATGATTATGATTGTTACCCAAAGACAATTAATTCAGATATAGCAAAGTGCCAAGTTCATAATGTCGATATGGTTTTTATGCCTGATGAGTCTTTCGCAAAGAGCTTGAATGAATATAAGGATATACATTTACCTAAATTCATGAATTGCTTGTGCGGAGAGACTAGAGACGGACATTTTATTGGTGTATATAAAATTATAAGGAATCTTTTTGACATGATAAAACCTAATTATGCATGCTTTGGACTTAAAGATTTCCAACAACTCCTTTTAGTAAAATTTGTGGCAAGTAAGTATTTCCCTAATCTTGATATAATTGAAGTTAAAACTATACGAAATAAAGAGAAAATAGCATTAAGTTCAAGGCTTAATAGATTAGATAAAAAATCACTTGTAAGAGCAGAAAGCATCTTTTTTAGCCTCAAAAGCATAAGACAAAAAATTATTGATGGCGCTGATTTCAACACAGTAAAAGAAGAAGAAATTCAAAAACTAGAATCTAAAAGTATTAGTGTTGAATATCTTGAACATAGAATGAATAGTTCTTTAGATGTAGCAAAAGGTGACATCTCTAATTCATCACTATTTATTGCCTGTTATATCAATAATGTTAGACTGATAGATAACATCCAAATATAGTTAAATTTTATTTAAAAAGATAGTATTATACGACAAATGACTAGAAGCTTTCTAAATTCGAAGATTCATAAAGGCACTATTACCGCTACTGATATTAACTATGAGGGTTCCTGCTTAATAGATATATCAATTCTTAATGCCGCCAAGATTTTACCTTTTGAAAAGATAGACATTTATAATATCACCAATGGAGAGAGACTAACGACATATGCGATTGCTGGCCCAGCAGACTCTGGTGAAATTTGTGCTAACGGCGCATGTTGTCATAAAATAAATAAACATGATGAAGTAATCATATGTTCATATATAGAATTACAAAAAAATGAAATTGATAACCATAAGCCAACAATACTTTATCTAAACACTAATAATGAAATAGTTGATAATGCAGATATTAAAATTAAATTTGCATAAATTTGTTAATAAAATATGATTTCAAAGAGGCATATTTGATGAATTATAACAATGCATAAATTTAAAATTACTGATATTGGCGGGACTATTACAAAAGAAGATGATAGATATAAAGTCTGTGACAATTCTGTACTTAATAACCTCGTATTAAGTAGTACTGATCTCAAACCCAATAAGAGCACATCTGGTCATAAACACTCGGGTCAAGAAGAGATATATTTTTTCATCAAGGGAAGTGGTGAGATGGAAATAAATGAAAAAAATTTTTTTGTAACAGAAGGGGATACTGTGTTAATTGAGGATGGAGACTTTCATAGAGTTCATGCTGGCAACAAAGGTTGCTATTTTGTGTGTGTTTTTGATGGTAAACGTAATCACTAAATTATACTTTTAAATTCTTTAATTTTTTCTTTAAGCTTATCTTTATCTTCCACAGTGCAGGTAATATGGCCCAACTTTCTTTTGTCTCTGGAACTTTTGTGATAATCATGGAAATACATATCAAATTTATTTGACAGTTGTAGAATCTTATCTTCAGCAATATGATTAGAAATAATATTATACATAAATGATGGCTTTAATTTTAATTTTACAAATTTTATACTATTTGTAATAGCAGAAATATGAGCAGAAAATTGACTTATATTTGAGCCTTCAATTGTCCAGTGTCCCGAATTATGTACTCGAGGTGCCATTTCATTAGCGACTAAATAATCATTTTTATCTATAAAAAACTCAACAACCAAAACACCCACATAATTCATCTTGTCAAGAAGCTTACTACCAATATCTTCAGCTGATTTTTGTAAATGTTGATAATTACTGGGATAAATACTCATATCAAGTATGCCGTCTTTGTGGCGATTCTCGACTAGAGGGTAGAAAAAAACAGTTCCATTTACTGATCTAACTGCGATTAAAGATACCTCGGCTTGAAATTCCACAAACTCTTCGAGAATACAAGGTGATGAAACTAAATTAGTTGAAGGACGAGTACCAGGGTAAATTCTATATTGGTTTTTACCATCATAGCCGAATCTCCTTGTTTTGAGTATGTAACTTTTTTTATTATTTATATTATTTTTTAAATCTTCGAGTGAGTTAATTTCACAATAATTTGTTGTAGATATTTCTAGATGTTTGAATAAATCTTTTTCTTTTATTCTATCTTGGCATATCTCCAATGCTCTTGATGATGGATAAACAGGTATTTCTTTTTCAATTTCTTTCATTGCGGATACATCAACATTTTCAAAATCTATTGTTGCTAAATCACAGTCATTAGATATTTTTTTTATTGTATTTATATCTGTATACTCTGTTTGTATATGTTCGGCGTATTTGCAGGCTGGTGGTGATTCACTAGGATCTATAACGGTGTATTTATGTTTTTTTTCGGTATCAGCTTGCACCATCATCATTGCAAGTTGGCCAGCTCCAAATATAGCTATTTTCATTAGAGTAATTTACTAGATTTAAGCACCCGCCTCGTTTGTTTTTTTCTGTAACTTACAAGTGATTTATTTATTTCAGGATATTTTATACTTAATATAGAAGCTGCAAGCAGACCTGAATTCACGGCACCAGCTTTTCCTATCGCAACTGTAGCAACAGGTATACCCGCTGGCATTTGAATAATAGAAAGCAATGAATCTTTACCTTCCAGACTTTTTGTTTTTATCGGGACACCTATAACGGGTATATGAGTTTTTGCAGCTGTCATACCGGGAAGATGTGCCGCACCTCCAGCACCTGCAATTATAACCTCTATCCCTCGAGTATAGGCTTCTTCTGCATATTCAAATAGCAAATCAGGAGTTCGGTGAGCCGAGACAACTTTCTTTTCATGTTTAATAGATAAACTTGTGAGGGTATTTGACGCATGCTTCATGATTGGCCAATCAGACTGCGATCCTATTATTATACCAACAAGTATTTGTGATTTTTTCATTTTTAAAAAAAAACAATTGTAACAGTTATACGAAGTTCATAACAATACTTTTATCAACAATTATTATATTTATAATCAAAATAAGGTATCATCTCACGTATGATAATTGTAACTGGCGGCGCTGGATTCATTGGCACAAATCTTGTTCAATCTCTTTTGGAACTTAATAATGAGGTTTTGGTAGTTGAAGAATTAGATAAATATACAAAAAAATTTAAGAATCTAGATAAATTAAAAATTTTAGATTGTATTGATCATAATATTTTTTTAAATGATTTTATAAATGGAAAATATAAAAATGATATAGAAAAAATATTCCACCTGGGGGCGTGTTCAAAAACTACTGAGCCTGATAGAGACTATATAATGGATGTAAATCTTAACTATTCAAAAAAACTTTTAAAGAATGCGTCCAATAATAATATCGATATGATATATGCTTCATCTGCTTCTGTTTATGGTGATGGAACGGTTTTTAAGGAAGGTCCTGAGAATGAGTCGACATTAAATCATTACTCTGAATCAAAACTTCTTTTTGATAATTTCGTAAGAGCTAACTTTGATAAGATAAAATCTCAAATAGTTGGATTGCGATATTTTAATGTGTATGGGCCATATGAACAACACAAAGAAGTAATGAGTAGTGTTGTTTACCATTTTTATAATCAATTTAAAAAATATGGAATGTTAAAACTTTTCAAAGGAAGCCATGGATATAAAGACGGGGAACAGAGAAGAGATTTCGTATTTGTAAAAGATACTATAGATGTAAAACTTTGGTTCATGGAAAATAATGTATCAGGCATCTACAATGTAGCAACAGGTAAGAGTAGATCATTTAACGATATTGCAAATACAGTCATAAATTATTTCAATTCCGGTCATATAGAATACATAGATTTTCCTGAAGGATTAGAAAAGCAGTATCAAGCATTTACAGAGGCAGATATGACCAACTTACGGAAATGCGGTTATCTTAAAAAATCTACTGAATTAGAAGATGGAGTCACTTCTTACTTAGACTTTCTAAATCAATCTTAATATGTCCAATAATAAAGTCCTTGTTGTTGCTCCAGCCTGGATAGGGGATTTAATAATAAGCTCAGCATTTATTAATGCATTGAAAAAATCTGATAGTAATTTACAAATAGATCTACTGGTGAATGAAAACTTATCAGACATTGCAATGTTTTTACCAAATATTACAAATATTATTATTTCAAAAACTTCTCATGGTAAGTTTTCTTTTTTTTATAGATTACAATTGGGTTTCAATCTGAGAAAAAATAACTATTCTAAATCATACATACTTACAAACAGTTTAAAGTCAGCAATTATTCCTTTCATTGCAGGCATTAAAGATAGAATAAGTTATTTAGGTGAATATAGATACGGCTTGATTAATGGGATTATAAAAACAATAGATCGAAATAAAGGGATGGTAAACAGATATTTGAATATTCTAGATAGAGAATATACTACTGATTTACAACCATTATTTAATATTGGTGATAACCAAAAAAAACTTGAAGAAAAATATTCTATAAACAAAAAATATATTGTTATATGTCCTGATGCTGAATATGGTCCAGCTAAAAAATGGCCAGCACAGAATTGGGTGAATTTAGTAGAGAATTTAATTTCTAATTATCAAGTAGTAGTTGTGGGACTTGATAACTCCATAAAAAATAAAATAAATACTTTAGAGTCAAATAATATAATTAATCTTATTGGCAAGACAAGCCTAAAAGATGCGGTTGAAGTATTATCAAGTGCAGAATGTGTGGTTTCAAATGACTCTGGTTTAATGCATTTAAGCTCAGCAGTTGATGTACCTATAGTCGGAATATATGGATCTTCTTCTCCGAAATACACGCCTCCATTATGTGAAGAGAGTAAACATGAAATTATTTATAAAGATTTAGATTGTAGCCCATGTTTTAAAAGATCGTGTCCTTTAGGACATACCAATTGTCTTAATTATATAACAGTTGATATGGTTCTATCTGCGATAGCTAGATTAACTGAGTAGTTTCTTAAAAATTACTTCTGCAGTTTTTGGAATATTTATAGTTAGATTTGAATCACCTTCACCTGTGTCTGTAAAAAATAACTTCAGATTATCACTATTCATAGTTTCCCATCTTTTAGCAGTAGATGATTTTTTAAATGGATAAAAACCAACAGTCTTTTTATTCATTGCTGCTGCGACATGGAGTGGACCCGTGGAACCTGCTATAAATAGATCACATTGCATAATGTTACTAAACATTTTTTTCAAATTATTAGTTGGCTTTATGGTTTCCATATCTAGTGAATTAGATTGTCTCTCTATGTTACGACATTTTTCGTAATCATTATGATCACAATGTAATATAAATTTACAATCACAAAACTCTTGTAAAGAATGACAAAGTTTCAAAAAATCATTCTCAGAGAGAGTCTTTGATGACCCGCCAGTATATGGATGTATAAAGATAATTTTTTTCCCTTTACTATGGATTGACTTATTATTTTCAATAGCTACCAGAGGATTTGAGCTCATCTCTGTGGCGTATCCATTATCATTTAAAAAGAAAAATGCTAAATCATTATTATATTCATATTCAGATTTTATGGATTCAGACCTTCTTTGCTTTATCTTTTTGTTGTAAAAAATCTGAGCAAGCTTAGTTGAAGGCGCATATCTTTTTTTTATGCCTCCTTTGCATAATCTATACGCGACTGAAAAAGTAGAAAAAAAAGATATAGAACATTCGTACTTTTCCTCGAATATTTTAATATTTAATTCATCATCTGTAATAATATTATCTATATATGGAGTAAGATTTTTAAGTTCTTGATAGTTTTTATTTGCTAGACAATCTATGGTTATACCTGGTATAGATGTTTTAATTATTCTCAGAGCAGGAAGTATAAGCATCAAGTCACCTAAGCGATCGTTTCTAACCACAAGAATTTTTTTCATATGTGTATTACAACAGTAAATAATATTTCTTACAAATTATTCTTTGTTACTCCATTCAGATTAAGTCTATAATAGCCACAACATATGAATACTGAGAAAATATTAGCAATCTGTTTATCTCCAGATCAGGGAGGACTTGAGTTATATTTCATAAAACTAATAAAGTACTATAAAATGTTAGGACGTAAGATACATGTTGGCTGTACAAGAAAATCTTACATCACACAAAGTGTTACTGATAATAAAATAGAATGTCATAATGAAGGTGTATTTCGACTTATTAAAAATTTCATATTACTTCGCAAATACATCTTAATTAAAAATATTGAATTTTTACATGTAAGTTGGGCTAAAGATATCTTTCTTGCGGTTCTATTAAAAATATTTACTTCTGGAAATATTAAAATTATTTTTTATCGACAAATGAAACTGTCTAGATCGAAAAAAGATTTTTATCATAAATTTATATATAAAAATATTGATTTGTTTTTGGTAATTACAGATAATTTAAAAGCAGAAGCAAAAAAGTATCTGCCAGTACCATCAAATAAGATAAAAAAGCTCACCTATGGAATTGAAATACCACCTTTTTCAAAAGTTGTAGATAAAAAAACATTTTTTAGCAAAAATAGTTTAGATGAAAATATTCCTACTGTAGGCATTTTTTCTCGCATTGAAGAACAAAAAGGTCAACATTTAGTATTAGATGCAATAAATCAATATATTGATAATATTCAATTATGCATCATTGGTCATGCAATGGATAATGAATATAAAAATAGACTATTAAAGGATGCTGCAGATTATAATTTAACTAATAATCTCAGATTTATTGATTTTGTAGAATCACCTATGTCATATATGCCTTGTTTCGACATAATTATTCTTCCAACTTATGAAGAGACATTTGGACTAATTGTTGCAGAAGCTATGTTAATGAAAGTCGCTGTTATAGGTAGTAATGCAGGAGGTGTCCCAGAGATTATATCTAATAGAGAAAATGGACTATTATTTGAAACAAAAAATGCGAACGATCTCTCAGAACAAATAAACATTTTATTAAATGATTCTGACCTAAGAAATAAACTCATCTTAAATGGTTATGATTATGCTAATAAACAGTATGCTTATGAGGCTCATTTTGATAAATTAGAGAAAATGATCGATTCAATTTAATTATGCATCAGATTACAGGCACTATCATAACTCTCAATGCTGAAAAATATATACTTAGAGCTATAAAAAGCCTAAGTAAAATATGTGATGAGATAATAGTTCTTGATTCTGAAAGCACTGATTCAACAAGAGATATCGCATCCTCAGCTGGTGCTAAAGTTTTTATTCAACCTTTTTTAGGTGATGGTGGTCAAAAAAAAGAAGCCTCAAAATTCTCAAAAAATGACTGGATATTTAGTTTAGATGCAGATGAATATTTAGATTCTGATTTGATAGATTTTATGAATAAAATTAATCTTGACGATAAGTCTTTTGATAGTTATTCATTTAGAAGAAAAAACTTTTGTGGCGAAGAGTGGATAAAAGCAGCTGGATTTTATCCTGATTCTGTTACGAGATTATATAATAAGAATTTTGTTAACTATGATACCAGGGCAGACCATGCAGCAGTTAATAGCACCAAAACATATAAGACTAAAGTCCATATTATTCATAATACTTATAGCTCAATGGAAGAATGGGTTAGCAAAATGAACTTTAGAAGTAGTATGAGCGCACAGCAGTTATTTAAAGATGGAAAGATGCCGTCCGTACTAAGGCCAATTATCAGATCATTATTTGCTCTTTTCAAAAAACTTTTCATTAAAGGTGGTTTGTTTCAGGGAAGCAATGGATTTAGAGTAGCTCTGACCACAATGTTTAATACGTATCTTAAATATACTAAGCTAAATGAACTACATAAAAAAAAGGATTCATCAGATAAATAATAAATCCTCACAACTGTCAATATCTTTGAGTACTCTAGTAAGACCGTAATCAAATTTATATCTTAAACATTCCTCTATCATCTTATTAAGGGTAATATGATCTAGTTTTAAATATTTAAAGACTTCATGAGCGTTATTTTTTACACCTACAAAATAAAAACCACCATCCTTTGAGGGGCCTAAAACTACATCATATCTATCAAGGAGACCAATACATTCTTCAAAATCACTTGTGTTAATAGACGGGATATCTGATCCAACTAATATTCTTTTGGATATTGTTTTATCTTGTACATTCAAAACTGAATAAATCTTGTCACTCAAAAATCCATTTTTTTGTATAGATACAGACAATTTAAAATCTTCTGACAAATTTTTAATAAAATCTCCTTTGATATTAGGATATAAATATAATCTTTTTTTTACATCTATCTTGGAAATAGCTTTACATGTCATCTCAAGCATTACTTTTGAGATAAAAGATCTATCATCTTTAGATAAGAGCGTTTTAAGTCTTGTTTTACAATTTGTTTGATCTGGATTTTTTGATAAGATGTTTATTACTGTATTCATTTATAAAGTTTATTTAATAATTTATCGTTAGCGCCACAACAATAAAATAATCTCAAAAGTCTCATAATAATGATAGTTTTAATAAATCCTTTTTCTTCCCATCTCCTAGCAGACGTAAATGCATGTTCATTTATTTGTATAGGCTTTTTAATCCTCTTTATTCTATTAGTAAACTCAATATCTTCCATCAAACATATATTTTTAAAACCTTTATTTTTATTAAAAAAATCCTTTTGGATTATAAGAACTTGATCCCCGGTTGCATAATTAAATATTTTACTTCTTAAATTAATTAGATATGAAAGAACTTTATATTTTGTCTTATTTGAATTTAAATTTACTTTAAAGAATCCCCATATAAAATCGTTTGTAAGCTTTTTAATATATTTAATTGCTTCATCACTGATTATAGTGTCTGCATGCATAAAGATTAAAAAATCTCCAGAGGCATATTTTGCACCTATATTTTGCTGTTTTGATCTTGAGGCACTGCTCTTTACTACTTTACAAGAAAATTTTTTTGCTACATGGATTGTGGCATCATCGCTTCCCCCATCAACAACAATAATCTCTGCATTGAGTTTATCTTTTATTTTTTCATAAAATAAAGTGTTTTCAAATAGAATATGTTCTTCATTTAGTGTGGGAATGATTATAGAAAACATGTTTTTATGAGATTACGCCACCACAACTACTTCCAGAACCAGCAGTACAGCCATAACAATGATCACCTGTAGCAATAATCTTATTTACTAACTCATCTTTTTTGATATCTGTAATATGAGTTTTTTTATTTGATATATCTACACCTAGCATTTGATTAAAATCACAATCATATACATAACCTTCATAGTCGATACTAAGTAGATTTCTACACATAACATTTTCTTTTGCTATTTGAGAAAAAGTTGATTTTAACAAATCCATATAACTATGAAACATTTTCTTGCTGATTAGCGTACTACCAAATCTATTTATAGGCATATTAGTAATCGTAAAAAGGTTATTGAACAAGATATTATAATTCTCAAGAAGATATGATTTGTATTCAAGTTCAAGTTCCGTCTGTTTGGGTGGCAACTCAGCGCCTTGTGGGTTGTAAACAAGATTTAACATTAATTTCTTGTTCATACCATATCCTTTTTTATTTAGTCGTTGCAGAGCTTTTATACTTTTAGTGAATACACCTTTTCCTCTCTGGGCATCTACGTTTATATCTTTATAACATGGAAGTGAAGCTACTATCTCTACTTCATGTTCAGCTAAAAAATCAATCATTCTAGACATTCCTTTTTCTTCTAAAATAGTTAAGTTACACCGATCGATAATATGGATATTTTTTTCTCTTAATTTTTTAATCATATACTCAAAGTATTGGTTCATTTCTGGTGCACCGCCTGTAAGATCAACAGTTCCCACATTATTCTGATAAGAAAAACTAATAACCTCATCTATGGTGTGTTTATTCATCATTTCCGTTCTTTTTGGGCTTGCATTAACATGACAATGTAAACAGCTTTGATTGCATTTATAGCCAAGATTCACTTGAAGTGTCTTTAAAGATAATCTTGTGATTTGTGGAAAGTCAGTATCTTTTATTAAAGGATAAATTTTATGCATAACTTTACTTAAATGATACAATGTATTTTCTGCAAAAACATGAAAAACGAATTTTTAACACAAATAAATACATACCTACCCAATGTAGACTATTGTTCATTTAGATTTGTAAACAAATACACAAATGTTCTCTCTGTTACAAGAAATGTTCTTGAGCCTATAGAAATTATCGAAGATGAAGGACTCATGGTTACTGTGATACATGACGGTGGCTTTGGTTATTCTGCGACCAGTAATCTTACTAAAGAGGGGATTTTGAAAGCTACAAATGAAGCGAAAAGTTGGTCTGAGTTCACAAAAGGTAAATTAATTCATCAACCTATTCCGCCGCAAGAGTCTATAGATAATGGTCAATATTTCACTCATGAAAAAGATACATGGGCAAGAGAATCGAACATAGACAAAGTTGATTATCTCATGGAAGTAAATAAGTACTTAAAATCAAAGCCAACTATCTCTAATTGGGGAGCTAGTTTTAGGTACAACAAAATAGAAACGCTTTTTACTGATACTAATGGCAGTAAGTTTAGACAAAATATTTCATATATACTTCCTCAGCTAATCGCATGTGCAGAGTATAAAAAACAAATCCAAACAAGAACATATGGCGGCCATGCTCATGCTAGACAAATAGGTTACAACTTTTTAAAAGATTCTGATTTGATCAATCAAGCAACAACTATAGCAAATGATGCTATCGAATTATCTATGGCTCCAAATTGTCCTAGTGATAGCATTGATGCGTTAATAGCCCCTGATCAAATGATATTACAAATTCATGAATCAATAGGGCATCCACTTGAATTAGACAGAATACTTGGAGATGAGAGAAACTATGCAGGATCTAGTTTTGTAAACCTAGAAATGTTTGGAAATTATAAGTATGGATCAGAATTACTAAACATATCATTTAATCCTGAACAAGAAACTGAATTAGCTACATATAATTTTGATGATGATGGAACAGCTGCTGAAAAAAAATATCTTATACAAAATGGGATTCTTAAAAGACCGATAGGTAGTTTCTATTCCGCACAAAGAGCAGGTCAAGATTATGTGGCATGTTCAAGAGCTACTAGTTGGAATAGACCTCCTATTGATAGAATGGGAAATATTAATATGGAGCCAGGTGATTCTTCAATTACAGATATGATTGCATCTGTGGATGATGGCATCCTACTAGAAACTAATAACTCATGGTCTATCGATGATTATAGAAACAAGTTCCAATTTGGTTGTGAAAAAGGAACCATCATAAAAAACGGAGAACTCAAAGGAGTGGTAAAAAATCCAAATTACCGCGGTATCACAAAAGACTTTTGGCATAATCTAAGCATGGTTGGTGATAAATCATCTTTCTCTATACTTGGAACTGCTAACTGTGGAAAAGGCGAACCTAACCAGACAATTTTTGTAGGTCATGCGACGCCATCTTGTTTATTTAGAGACATAGATGTCTTTGGCGGCGAATAATGCGCGAATATTTCGAACGTATAACGGGAGAATTATTTAAAAATATCAAAAGCAATGAGTTATTAATTGTAAATTTTGATGCCGAAGAATCTAATTTTGTTCGTTTAAATAAGGCTAAGATAAGGCAAGCAGGAAGTGTAAAACAAATCTCTATGACAATGAGTTTATCAAACAAGGATAAAAAAAATTTAAAATCATCCGTAAGATTAAATGGAAGCTACGACAGAGATATTCATACACTTACTAAAACTCTTAATTACTTAAGAAGAGAATTACCAGATTTGCCAAAAGATCCCTATATGCTCTTTTCGACTAATGTCCATTCAACTGAAATTTCAGAAAATATAGAAAATATAGATGATAAAGAAATGCTTGATCATATCCTTATGAGTTCATCTAATCTTGATCTAGTTGGCATTTATTCGTCAGGGCCTATCTACACCGGTTTAGCTAATTCACTTGGTCAAACTAATTGGCATAGCAACTATTCATTTAGTTTTGATTACTCAATATATAACAAGAATAATAATGCAATTAAATTAAACTACTCATCGAAGAAGTGGAATCATGAAGATTATGATTCTATTCTACAAAAAGGTATAGAAAAATTAGATGTACTATCGAGACCAGGCAAGACGATCGGAACAGGTGAATATCGCGTATATTTAGAGCCAGCTGCTCTTAATGAAATCATTGATATGATGGCTTGGGGTGGATTTAGTTATAAATCAAATAAAATTGGGACTAGCCCTTTGCATTTATTGAGTAAAAATGAGAGGGAATTAAATAGTTCGGTATCAATAGATGAAAATATCAAAGATGGTATTTCAGCCAATTTTAATTCAGATGGATTTATAAAGCCTGAACAGATAGCAATGATTACTAATGGTAAATTTGTAGAGTCCTTAACTTCTCCTAGATCTTCTCTGGAATATTCTGCAACACACAATGCCGCGGGATCTTCTGAATATCCATGCTCTATTGATATGAGCGCAGGGAAAATAAATAATGATGAAATATTAAATACTATTGATAACGGAATTTATATCAGCAATCTTTGGTACTTAAACTTTTCAGATAGAAATAATGGAAGGATGACTGGTTTGACTAGATTTGGATGTTTTTTAGTTGAGAATGGCAAGCTTACTGCACCGATAAATACTATGAGATTTGATGATAGTGTATATAGTATGTTAGGAGAAAATTTAGTCGGACTAACTGCAAATAGAGAACTTTTAATCGACTCAGGAACTTATGAAGAGAGATCAACCTCTAGTGCACGGTTACCGGGCGCTATAATAAACAACTTTAAGATGACTTTATGATGATTAAAACTAGATTTGCACCAAGCCCAACAGGATGGCTTCATATTGGCGGAGTAAGAACAGCATTGTATTCATGGCTGTATGCAAAAAAGAATAATGGCAAATTCTTTTTAAGAATAGATGATACTGACACAACAAGAAGCACAGAAGAATATAAAATTTCAATCATATCCGCATTAAATCAACTTGGATTAAATCATGATGATGAAATCACTTATCAATCTAAAAGATTTGAACACTACATAGATAAAATTCAATACCTTTTGGACAATGACCTTGCATACTACGATGAAGTCGAGGTTAATGAAAAAACTAAAGATACGGATCTATCAATTCAGTATAATAATCAATTGAATAAAGAAGGCTATGTAATAAGGTTTAGAAATCAAAAAGAAAGTAGTATTAAAATTAATGATAGTGTCCACGGTGAAATTACTTTTGACCCAAAAGTCTTTTTTGATGTGGTGATACTAAGATCAAATGGCGTGCCAACCTATAATCTAACTTCTGTAGTTGATGATATCGATATGGGGATAACTCATTTAATAAGAGGAGACGATCATCTCAGTAATCTCCCTGTTCAAGTAAATTTATTCAGAGCATTCAATGCAGTTGTACCTGCTTTTTCTCACTTACCTATGATTCATGGTACAGATGGCAAGAGGTTATCAAAAAGACATGGAGCAGTTGACATTAATTACTTTTTAAATGAAGGGTATCGTGTTGATGCAATATTAAATTATTTAGCCAAAACTGGATGGTCTCATGGGGATCAAGAAATATTTAGTATAGATGAGCTTATTGAGTTATTTAGTTTAGATAGAATAACAAAATCAGCTGCGGCTTTCGATATAGAGAAGCTTAATTGGCTTAATCAGCATTACATCAAAAACGATTCAATTGAAAATATTGCAGAACAGATTCTTCCTTTCTTATCTTCTTTAGAATTACCAAATGTCCCTAAAAATGATAAGTATCTTGAAGATATATTGTTACTAGGAATTGAAAGAGAATATTCAATGAAAAATATTGCAAACAGTATTACATATTTTTACGAAAATGAAATTGAATATGACATGAGCATTATTGAAAAGTTTGATAAAGAACAAACAATCAAAATTCTAAGAGATATAATTGCAAAACTTTTCATTGTAGACTTTAATGATAAACCATCCATTAGTGCATGTGTTAAAGCTACCTGTAAAGATTTGTCTCTTAAGTTTAAAGATGTTGGTCCTCTCATTAGATTTTCAACAACCGGAAGATTAAATGCTCCTTCTATTGATGACTTATGTTTTGTTTTAGGTAAAAAGAGGGTAGTTGAGAGAATTTCAAGATTTCTAGAATTATATCAATAGTTGATATTACCAGTGAGGAGGTTTATCCTTTTCATAGTCAATTTTTTCATTCATTTTATCCCCATATTCATCATAATCATTTTTCTTTTGTTCATGTACTTTGGAGGTTTTTCTTTCTTTCTTATAAGGAATATCTTTTTTCATAAGTATAAATTGTGATTAATTAGTTTTATATGCATATATTATAAATCAATATTGAATGCGTTGATAAGCTTATCAGTCGCAACAATAACTTTTTTCCTTTTATCGTTTTTACATTGTATGAATTCTATATATTTAAGATCTTTTAAGTTATGAATATATGTCCGCGCAGATGCGTCACTGCAATTGATATCTGAGTTTTCGAGAATATCTTCAGTAATTCTAGTGCGAGTATCGGCTCTGCCGATCACGAGCACATGAACAAGCTAAGTGATGAAGAACTAGCAAATAAGATAATTGAACTAGCATCACAAAACAAATTCATCATGAAAAAACTACAACAGAAACTAAGTTAGTTTTATAACTGAACTTTCACTGATTATTAATTAAATTGTAATTATCAAATTTTATGATTAGCTATCTTTTCCTCCTCGGTAGTGAGTGCTAGTCATAAATTACACCATATGGCTAGCACAGGTTTGCAGACTAATAACTATAATAACTAAACTTATGGCATGAATTATGCATCGGAATTAACATGAAAGATTTAGATTTATTTATATGGTATCCAGCATTACTATTTCCTGCAATTCCAATAATGCTTCTTGTTTTTACTAATAAATATACAGCACTTGCTATGCTAATTAGGAAACTGCACGTTTTGTCCTATGACAATTCAGGAAATTATCTATCAGCAGAGAGGATACAAATATTATCGTCAAGACTATTACTGCTTAGATGGATGCAATCTTTATGCGGAGTTTCATTTTTATTCAATTTATTAACTATTTTTTTTGGTTATATTAACTTGATGAACTTAGCATTGAATCTTTTTAGCATCGCAGTCTTTATTTTAGCTATAGCTATCATTTTATTTATAATTGAAACTCAACAGTCACACTACGCGCTCAATTTACATATTCGAGACCTTGAGAAATACAATAAAAAAAATGATTAGTAACTATAATTTATTTTTGACAGTATAAGAAATACAAAACTCATCTGTAAGAACATACAGCAGCAGCACGTTACATTGAACACATTTGGTAATTAGATTT
>JADHNN010000009.1 GCA_016779485.1 Gammaproteobacteria bacterium | reverse complement strand
TGATTTTTTTCTTGCAGAATTATGTTGTTTGACTGTGGTATTTGCATTTAAGGAATATTTTATACTAAAATCCTCTTTTGTCTAATATTACCATAAATGTTTTAATGCATATTTCTATTTCGAACCATATAGACCAATGTTTAATATAATACATATCATACATAAGTTTTTGTCTAGCATCTTCTTCGTTGACACCGTACGGATGTATAATCTGTGCCCACCCTGTAATGCCTGGGCGTACGGTATGTCTATAATTATAATTGATTATATTGTTACTGTATTGATCAGCTAAATTAATCCATTCTGGACGCGGTCCAACAAGATGCATATCTCCTAATAGGATGTTAAATATTTGCGGCAGCTCATCAATTCTTAATTTTCTTATAATCAATGCAAAAGGATATATTCTTGAATCATTTTTTACAGTATTACTTTGAGTTTTTAAATTTGTATACATAGTTCTTATTTTATAAACATTAAATATTCTTTTATTTAACCCATATCTTTTTTGTACAAAAAACATAGAATCATTAATATTTTTTATTGCTTTGGTAAAAAATATAAGCATACAAAACAAAAAAAGAATAGGAATGAATAAAACAACAGCGATATAGTCAATTAATCTTTTTAAGATAAAATCAGAATAATGATATGTATCTTTATGAGTAATTATATTTCTATAATCTATAAATATTTTTCTCAAATATAGTTCCATAAACTTATCAATAAGAAGACAGTTATTGGAGATTATAATGGTTTCATAATCTTTTAATTCCTCTAAACTATTGTTGTGATAATTAACAACATTTATCATATCGTTACAATTCTTATTTTTATTATTTTTTTCAAAATCTTGAAAGGAATTATAAAAAAATAGTATGAAACCCTTATTAGTTAACATTAATATTTCATAATCATTAAATTGGTAATATGTCCCAATTATATTTATAATAATATTATTTACGCTTTTGCAGAATTTCCTAATTAAAAATCTTACTAGTAAGATTGTGAGGGGTATAATTGTCCATAATATAACTAATATGAAGTCTAAAGGTAATTCATGATATAGATGAAGTATAAGTTGTAAAAAAAAAGCAATAAAAAAAGTAATAAAGCTTATTTTAATTTTTTCAGAAAAATGTTTTGAATAATAATTTGTATAGTAGTTCTGAATAGATGAGATGGTTATCAAAGTACAACTAAAAAATATAAAGTTGTGAAAGTATATGTCTATAAACCTTTCTTGTAATGAAATAAGGAAGATATATATGCCTCCAAACAATATCGGAATAAGTAAGTCTGTAAGATATAAGTATAATTTAATCATTTTTATAAAAATATCATGGCAGTATCTTTTAGTAAAAAAAACGAGCAATAATTTGTGGAGGCTAAGGTCGGAATCGAACCGGCGTTGACGGCTTTGCAGGCCGCTGCATCACCACTCTGCCACTTAGCCAGATATGGAGCGGGAAACGGGGCTCAAACCCGCGACCTCAACCTTGGCAAGGTTGCGCTCTATCAACTGAGCTATTCCCGCATGAAATCATCTAATTATATCACTCCACGAGTTTCTTACATAATAAATGAATGATATTACTGTTAGAACTGCTGCTATGAATAATAGCAATAAGCCAAGTGTATGTAAATTTAATACATCGAAAAATATATTAGTATGCAGAAGCAAGAACAAGGATATCATTTGAAAACCAGTTTTTACTTTAGCTAATAAATTCACTTTTATAGACATTGATCTTTTTATTTCAGCTAGCCTTTGTCTTATAGCTATCACTAAGAATTCTCTGGATACTATAATTAGAGCAGACATTAAAAATAAAATAGAATCATTTGAGCTTGATAGCAAAATCACTGTAACTACAACTAATAACTTGTCCGCTATAGGGTCAAGAAAAATGCCAAACGTAGTAACTTGATTAAATTTTCTAGCTATAACCCCATCAAAATAATCCGTTATTAAGGCTACTAAGAAAATATATGCAGAAACATCTCTGTATTTACCGTCATTATAAATATAGGTAAAAACTATAATTGGAATGAAAGTTATCCTTAATAAGGTTAATAATGTAGCGAAATTTAATGTCATTTATGTATGTGAGTGTATATTACGTTTGCTAATTTATCATTGATACCATTAATAGATTTAAGTTCTCTGATAGATGCTTTGAGAACCCCTTGTATGCCGCCAAAATGATTTATAATTAGTTTTTTTCTTGTATTACCTACCCCTGGAATTCCGTCCAACTTGGAATTAAACATTAACTTATTATGTCTTTTCCTTTGATTAAGTATAGCAAATCTATGAGCTTCATCCCTAATTTGCTGCACAAGAGTTATGGCATCTTTATTAATAATTTTAGAAATATCTTTATTTGCGCTATCAAGAATCCTATCGTTTTTAGTAAGTCTATTTAAACCTTTATGAATACCTATTATCGATATATTTTTAGCATCTAATTCATTTATAACTTTTCTTGCCTGAGTAATTTGACCCTTACCACCATCAACAATGATTAATAGATTTTTTGTAGCATAATTATCTATTTTTAATAATCTTCTTTTTATCATAATTTTTAATGCAGCATAGTCATCAGACTTTTTGATATTTTTTATATTATATCTTCTATAATTAGATTTTATGAATCCTTCCTTATCAAAGTAAACTGCAGATCCTACAGTAGATGATCCGCTAATATGGCTTACATCGAAACATAGTATAAATTCTGATGTGATTTTTAATTGTGTATTAATATTGTTCAGAGAATTACCTTCCTGCTTAATAGATTTAAGTGATCTATTATGTAAGTTCATCAAGCATATGTTCAAGAATTCTGAATATTTTTTATCAATTCTATTTAAAATTTTACAATTCTGACGAAATTTCTTATTTATTACTGTTTCGATGTTATTTTTATCCAGGATTTTATCCTTAGATATTATTATATTAGGCGGTACATGTGTTAAATAGTATTGTTTAAAGAAAGAAGCTAGAGTTTCATCAATATTTATATGATCTCTTTTTTGAAACGTGAAGTTTTTACACCCCATGTTTACACCATTTCTTATAATATTAATATCTACCAAAATTTTAGATTCTGTTTTTATACATAAAACAAAATCAATATTTTTATCTTCAGGAAAAATAGAATAATGACTAGTGATATCACGAATAAGCTTTATATTATCTCGATACTTTGCAGCTACTTCAAAATTTTTATTATTAGATGCCAGTATCATTTCATTTTCTAATTTATTAAAAAGAGATTTTGTTTCACCTTTAAGAAACATTTGGGCGCTTTCTATTGTTTTAGTGTATTCTTCTTTGCTAATAAGTCCCACACACGGTCCTGAACATCTTTTAATTTGATATTGCATGCATGGTTTAGTGCGCGCATTATAATAACTGTCTTCACAAAGTCTTATTTGGAATGTTTTTTGTATGATTGCCAGTATCTTTCTTACATTTACAACATGTGTATAGGGTCCAAAGTGATATCCATTTTTAGAAGGCTTACCTCTAAAAAATTTAAATCCTGGAAAATCATGATTTTTATTCATAAAAATATATGGATACGATTTATCATCTCTAAGGAGAATATTATATTTTGGCTTGAACTCCTTTATTAAATTATTTTCTAGTAACAAAGCATCTTGTTCATTAGAGGTTATTTGATAATCAATATCTCTTATTTTTGCAACAAGACGTTGCGTCTTAACTGAATGATTAGATCGCGTAAAATATGAGGAAACTCTCTTTTTTAAATTACCAGCTTTTCCTACATAAAGAATTTTTTTTTCATCATCCAACATTTTATATACACCAGGAGAAGCGGGTAAGTTTTCTAAAAAATTTTTATTCATCATAAACCATCTCTTTTGCTTTCATAAATAAACTAGACAAATTATTGTAGTCAATTTTATTAGTATTAATATTTAATTTACTACAATGATATGATGAAATTAATAGGATTTTATCGTTCAGATGTAAAATATTGAAATGTTTAAATTTATAATCTTTTCGAGTTAATTTATATAAATTTAAAATTTGATAATATGCGATTGATCCCAGTGTGATAATAACTTTTAAGTTTGAAAGTTTTTGAATTTCTCTTTTTGTATGCTCTAGACAATTATTTATTACTGCAACTGATGGTTTATTATTATATGGATAACATCTAACAGCATTTGAAATAAATATATCACTCATATAAAGATCTTTTAATAGTTGTCTTATTAAGTCACCTGAGAAATCAGATGTAAACGGTATTCCTGTTTTATTTGCACCATGAAGTCCAGGGGCTAATCCAAAAAGTGCTATCTTTGAATTTATATTTCCATGTCCGCTTACAGGTTTACAGTGATAGGTAGGAAATTTTTTATGAAGTATTTGAAGATAAGAATAAATCTCAGTACACTTGTTGCATTTAAAAGAATTAGAATACATTTAGTATTTCATTAGAACAGAACCCCATGTAAATCCAGCACCAAAAGCTTCAAGCATTATCATATCACCCGATTTAAAAGTATTCTTTGAGTTTGCAGTATCAAAAGCAAGAGGTATAGAGGCTGCTGATGTGTTTCCGTGCTTGCTCACTGTTATTATTATTTTATCTTTAGATAAATTAATTTTCTTGGCGATAGCCAGAATAATTCTTTCATTTGCTTGATGCGGAACAAGCCAATCTAGCTCTCCCTGTTCGATACTATTTATTTCCAGAGTATGTTTAGCAAGTTTACCTAGAGTATTTACAGCAGTTTTGAATACATCACTACCTTTCATTTCAATATATTCCAAATCAGTATTCACTGTTAATAAATCTTTATAAGAGCCATCTGAACCTATTGTGCTAGATATAATTCCAGGTTCATCAGAGGCTGCAATAATCATGGCTCCAGCGCCATCACCAAATAATACACATGTATTTCTGTCTGTCCAATCAAGAAGTGATGTAATCTTTTCTGTTCCAACAACAAGAGCATATTTCATCTGACCAGATTCAATGTATTTTTTTGCAACATCTAATGCATAAACAAAACCTGTGCATGCTGCATTAATATCAAATGAAAATGCATTTTTAATATTTAATTTATTTTGTAGAAGAACTGCAGAGCTTGGAAATTTTCTTTCCGGCGTACATGTTGCTAGAAAAATTGCACCAATATCATTTTTATTTATATTTGATTTGGCAATAGCATCTAAAGATGCTTTGTAAGCTAGGTCTACAGAAGTTTCATTTTCATCAGCAACCCTTCTCTCCTTAATTCCTGTTCTTTCCGTAATCCATTCATCACTTGTATCTACCCTGCTCTCAAGCTCTTTGTTTGTTAATATATTCTTTGGTAGATAACTTCCACTTGATATTATCTTTACATATTTAGTCATTCAATTCTCTGTTTATATGTTTTTTAATATTTTCTAATAGATTATTTTTACATTCATAATATGCTGTTTGAATTGCATTGTAATATGAAAAACTATCTGCGCTACCATGACTTTTTACTACAATTCCATTTAGTCCAAGAAAAGAAGCGCCATTGTATACTCTAGGATCCATTTTCTTTTTCACTCCTTTTAATACAGGAAAACTAATCAATGCAGATAATTTATTATAAATATTTTTTTGAAACTCTGTTTTGATAAAGTGTTTTATCATACCCGCTACACCTTCAATGCTTTTTAGTGCAATATTCCCTGTGAACCCATCAGTAACTATCACATCATAGTCACCGCTAAACATAGCGCTACCCTCTGCAAATCCAACATAGTTGATATTTGAGTGATTAAGCAAATCTGCAGCTAACTTAATCTCTTCTCTTCCTTTAAATTCTTCAGAGCCAATATTCAATAACCCTACTCTTGGATTGTTTGAAATCTCCAAACTTTTAACAACAGAAGAACCCATAACTGCAAATTGATATAGATTTTGTGCGTTACAATCTATATTTGCACCTAGATCAAGCACTTGCATGAATTTTTTCTTAGTAGGTAAGGATGTACAAATTGCAGGCCTATCTATACCTTCAATTGTTTTTAGAATTATTTTTGATAATGACATTAAAGCTCCAGTATTACCTGCGCTAACGCATGCATCTGCTTTCTTATCTTTCACTCTGTTAATACATAGTCTCATCGAAGATTTTTTTTTACTTCTTATCGAACTAAGGACATCATCGTTCATTTTAATGAATTCATCAGTGTGAATTATATCTATACGATCAAGTATGCTCTTTTCTGCTGTTATCAAGGTTTCATTGATTAATGATTTGTCGCCAATAAGATCTATTTTCAGATCTTTATTGTCTTTAAGAGATTTTAAAGCTCCAGATATTGCGGGAGCAGAGCCTTTGTCTCCACTCATCACATCCAATGCTATCGTAACAGTACTTGGCATTATATGGATATTCTACTGTTCTTGCGCGGATTCTTCTTTAGGTTTTTTTAATTTTGGTGTAAAAATTTCTTTTCCACGATAGAACCCATCTTTAGATATATGGTGTCTTAGGTGCTTAGATCCTGTAGTTGAATCAGATGATACTGATGATGCAGATAAGGAGTCATGAGACCTTCTCATATCTCGTCTTGATCTTGATTTTTTACTCTTTTGAACTGCCATATTGTTATTCCATATCGTTTAGATAACGTATTCTAAGCAATAATAATCATACAAGCAATTATTAATGCTAAATTTAACAATTTAATGCATTTTATTGTTATTATCTTTTATTAAAATTATGAATGTAATATTAGCATCGAGCTCAAAATTCAGAAAACAGCTTCTATTTAAGCTTAATATAGCATTTACATGTATCAGCCCAAATATTAATGAAAAGAAATTACAAAATGAGTCTGTTACAGATTATGTAAAACGTTTGTCCATTGAAAAAGCTAAAAAAGTAGCTGAGAATCACTATGATTCAATAATTATTGGATCTGACGAAGTAGCAGATTTGAATGGTAAAATACTTGGTAAACCTCATACAAAAAAGATTGCTAAAAAACAGCTTAGTATGATGTCTGGCAATAAGGTTATATTTAGAACCGGGTTATGTGTATTAGACTCGAACACAGGAAAATACTATGCTTCTGTGAGTAATTATAATATATTTTTCAAAGACTTAAATAATAAAATTATAAATACATATTTAAATAATGATGATGTCCTAAAGTGTGCGGCTAGCATCAGAATAGAGGGATTAGCAATTAATCTGGTCAAAAAGATGAGAGGCGGCGACCCTTCATCCATAATGGGCTTACCCTTGTTAAAATTAATAAGCTATTTACAAAAATTTAACGTGCCGTTGATGTCAGATTGATTATTTATTGCTAAAATGGTCGTAACCTTTTGTCTTAACTTTATAAGCTTTACCGTCCTTAATATATTTATAACCTTTAGATGTAATACTTCCAATCTTTGTTATTTTTAATTTAAGTTTATTTGATATAATATTGATTTTGTTATTATATTTATTATCAGCAGTAAAACACAGCTCGTAATCTTCTCCACCTCCTAATATACATTCCTCTATTAGTTTCTTTGGAACAAATTGATTAAATTTTGGTTTTAGTGGAATTTTATCAATATTTACTATAAAACCTTTATCTGATGAAACTGCGATATTCTTTAAATCTTTTGCTAATCCGTCCGATATATCTATACAAGATGATGCAAATTTGGAGATCTCTAAACCTAGAGTAACCCTGGGCGTTGGATTGACAAGATGCCTTTTAAAATAATTGTAACCCAAAGTACGTTTTTTTGATAGTAAGGCAGCTCTTGCGTTACCAATAGTCCCTGTGACATATATACCGTCATCTAGTTTAGCTCCACTACGGAGAAGTATATTGTACTTTTGAATGCCTATCATTTGAATCGTAATACTCAAAGGACCCTTCGTTGTATCACCGCCAATAATAGATATCTTGTGCTGTTTTAATAGCCTTTGCGAACCCCTATAAAAACGCTTTAACCAAGATTCTGACATTTTAGGAAGAGTCAATGCATACATTGCATATAGAGGTATACACCCCATTGAAGCAATATCACTAATATTTGTTGCCAAACATTTGTATCCAATATCTTCGGGAGAATAATCTTTTGTAAAATGAGGTCCTAATAAAGATGTGTCAGTAGTAAAAACATATTTTTTTTTATTATTAAATTTAACTATTGAACAATCATCGCCAATACCTTTTAAAATGCTACCGCTATATGATTCCAGCTTTTCGAGAAAATTTACAAAATCTTGTTCACATTTCATTCTTTATTAAAGTGTCTTATCGAGTGCTTTGTTAAGAAATGTATACATTTTTGGTGATGAATATTTTTTTGCTATATTTAGATACTCGTTAATGATAATATTTTTTGAATTATTAATGAACATAAATTCACAAACACCCAGATGTATTATACATAAATCTAATATAGGCATATTTTCATAAGAAATATCAAATTTAGATTTTAGAAGTTTAACAATCTCTTCTGAATTGGCAATATAATGATTTAATATTTTATCAAGAAGCTCTTTATCGTATGGGCGCTTTTCGATGAAACTGAACATAATATCTTCCAATGAATCATCTTTAATCTTCATTTGATATAATATCTTTACAGCAGATTCTCGTGCAATTAGTTGTGGCTTGTATTTCTTATTTGCTATCATGCTTATTTAAAAACTCCAGAATATCTAATGTTACCATCGCATACTCTAAACCTTTATTTAATTTTGCTCCTACTCGGTCGACAGCCTGCTGTTGAGTCTCAACCGTTAATACTCCATTCAAAATTGGAATCTTAGTTTGCATTGATAGATTGCTTATGGCGTCTGTAACAGTTGTTGACAAGAAATCATAATGTTTTGTATCACCTTTTACTATACAACCTATAACGAGACAAATTTGAGGTTGGTATTTTTTAATTATTTTTTCTGTTAATAAAGGCAGTTCAAACGCTCCGCCTGGAATTTTTACTTGAGCTATATTTCCTTGATAATTGTTAGTTCCAAGCGCATTAAGATATCCATTTAGTAAGCTCTGGTTTAGTTTATCGTTATAACTTGAATACAC
The DNA here is from genome assembly GCA_016779485.1 of Gammaproteobacteria bacterium. Classification (GTDB taxonomy): domain Bacteria; phylum Pseudomonadota; class Gammaproteobacteria; genus CACLCV01. Next base: position 6,575 of record JADHNN010000009.1, on the reverse strand, counting down.
TATAATTATCTCAAAATTAATACTTTCATTATTTAATTTATTAAGATCAAATAATTCATACTTGGCTGATGATTTATCATGAAAGATAAGATTATTTATGTTTTCAGTAATGGATATCATCTTACTTAGTTATATGTTTGATTACTTCTAACCCGAATGCATTAATACCATGATATTTTTTAGGTGCACTCATAAGATTCATCTTTCTTACGCCTATATCATTAAGTATTTGAGCACCAATTCCTACAGTTCGATAGTCTTCATACACTCCTTTGTTTGATTTCTTTTGTTGGATAGCCTCAATATTTGATGTATCTGCTTCAGACATGGTATTTGTTATGAACACCAGTGCTCCTTGCTTAGATTTGCTTATTTTTTTTAAAGCATTGTCAAGAGGCCAGCTACTTGGAGAAATAAGACCTACAGTATCCGTTAATGTGTTTTGTACATGAACTCTAGTGAGAGTGATTTTTTCTGGAGATATTTTATTTTTTATAAGAACAAAATGTATATTTTCTGTAAGAATATCTTTATAAAATATAGAAGTGAAGGCACCATGTTTTGTTTTTATATTCTGTTGACTGACTCTCTGTACAGTTTTTTCATTAGATATTCTATACTTGATAAGATCTTCGATGGTTCCAATCTTAAGCTTATGTTTAGTTGCAAACTTCATAAGATCTTTTTTTCTAGCCATTGTTCCATCTTCATTAAGAATTTCAACAATTACAGATGATGCCTCTAATCCAGCAAGTCTAGCTAGATCACAACCAGCTTCAGTGTGTCCGGCGCGTGTCAAGACACCTCCGTTTTTAGCCATTATTGGAAATATATGTCCAGGCTGAGCAAAATGTGATGGCTTTGCATTTTTTTTAACCGCGGCCTGTATTGTTTTCGCCCTGTCTGATGCTGATATGCCGGTCGTTACACCTTTGATAACATCAATAGATACAGTGAAGTTTGTTTCTTTCGAGGTTTCGCTACCCTTTTGCTTAAGTAATGACAAGCCAAGTAATTTACATCTTGATTCTGTCAAAGTTAAACAAATCAAACCTCTTCCTTTTGAAGCCATAAAGTTTATATCTGTGGCATTAACAAATTGTGATGCCATAACAAGGTCTCCCTCGTTCTCTCTGTTTTCATCATCCATGATAATGACCATTTCACCTTTTTTAATTGAATCTATTATTTCATCAGTTGTATTAATCATTATAATTGCCTAACTTTTCTATGTATTTTGCTAACATATCTAATTCAATATTGATTTCATTACCTACAACATATGATTTAAAGATAGTATTTTGATATGTGTGCGGAATAATCATAACACTAAATTCTAAATTAGATACATCATTAACTGTCAAACTTACACCGTCCAGTGTAACTGATCCTTTTTTAATTATATATTTTGATAGTCCAGTTTCTATTTCAAATCTAATATACCAAGAAGTATCCATTTCTTGAATTTTAATTATTTTTACAGTTCCATCGACATGACCTTGCACAAGATGGCCACTTATTAATTTATTTATCGTTAAGGAGGTTTCAATGTTTACTTCTTGATCATTAGAAAGATATTTTAGATTCGTTCTTTGATTAGTTTCAGGTGATACTGTAAAAGAATATTTATCATTTTCAATATTATCAATTGTTAGACATACGCCATTCACACAAATACTGTCGCCTAAAGAATAATTTGTATTTTTAATTATAATATTAACAAATGATGATTTTCCGTTATTTTTAACTGAAGATACTTTTCCTATCGTTTCAATAATTCCTGTAAACATTACTCTCTTCTCATATCTAGATATAAATCATTTTTATATGATTTAATATTTTTAATTTTATAAGTTTTTTTATTTTTTAATTTATTTATTGGTGCTACTCCAGAAAAAGATATTGATTTATTGCCTAAAATTTTTGGAGCAATAAAATATAAAAGTTCATCAACGGCATCTTCTGTTAACAAGGTCCCCGAAAAGGAACTTCCGCATTCGACAAGTATGTCATCTAAGTTATACAATTTTGCTATTTTATATATGTCCTCCAATACAATCTTATTATTAGTTGTTTTAACATATTTTATTACAACATTATCATTATATATTCTAACCGGAGCATTGGTTGAATTATCTATATTAGTGATGATAATGACTAGTCGATTAGCTTTGAATATATTTGATGTTGGCGGCACAGAAAGATTTCTATCAAGAAGAATTAATGCAGGTTGGCTGGCTAAATTTTTTAGTAATTTTTCGTCTCTAATATTCATTTTTGGATTATCATAAAGAACAGTACTACTAGTTGTAAGGATTGCAGTAACTTCAGCTCTTAGTTTTTGCACAAACATTCTCGATTGACTTGACGTAATCCACTTACTTTCTTTTTTTTGATTGGCTATTTTACCATCAATAGAGACTGCTAATTTTAATCTAATATATGGTTTATTAAACTTATACTTATAGAAAAATGATTTATTTAATTCTTTAGCCTCCTCTTCGCAAATATTTGTTGTGACGTTAATTTTATTATTTCTTAGTTTATTTATACTTTTTTCATTAACAAGCGGATTTGGATCAGTTGAAGCTATTACGACACGAGATATTTTATTTTTAATAATAGTGTCAACACATGGAGGAGTATTACCATGATGATGGCACGGTTCTAGAGTTACATATAAAGTTGAACCTTCAACAGATTCCTTAGCTTTATCTATTGCATCTTGCTCTGCATGTTTATCTCTAAATTTTTTATGATAGCCTTTGCTGATTATTTTATTATTCTTTACTAGAACTGCTCCGACTAAAGGATTTGGATGAGTATAATATTTGCCTTTTTTTGCCTCCTCTATTGCAATATTCATATACTTTATATCTTGTTCTTTATTCATCAATTTTTATTTTTTTTTGGTTTTTAATCATTTCTGGCGAAGGTTGTTTTTCTAGATTTTCAATAATTTTAGTAAAAGAGTTAACGTTATCAAATCTTAAATAAACAGAAGCAAATCTCAAGTAAGCAACTTGATCAACCACTATTATTTCATTCATTATTGTCTCGCCAATAATTTTTGAAAATATTTCCTTATTTGGATACTGAGAACATTTTGTAAGAACTTTTTGTATAAGTTCATCAATATCATCTATAGTAATTTTTCTTTTTTCGAAAGCACGGTTTATGCCTCTTCGGATTTTTGTTTCATTGAATAACTCACTAGAACCATCAGACTTAATCACCCTAGGGTAATTAAGTTCTGATGTTTCTAAAGTATTGAATCTAGCTTGACAATTTATGCACTCTCTTCTTCGTTTAATAGAATAAGAGTCTTCATTGAAGCGCGAGTCAATGACTTTTGATTCTGCTGAACCACAAAATGGGCAGCGCATAAATTTCTCTAAGCTACAGCTTGTTTACTAGATGAATATACTGGAAATTGAGAACATAGATTAAGAATTTTATCTTTTATTTTTTTAATCTCAGCTTCGTTGTCCATATTTTCAAGTACGTCACAAATTAAGTTGCCTAGTATTTTAGTTTCTGTTTCCTTGAAACCTCTAGTTGTAATCGCTGGGGTTCCAAGTCTGATTCCGCTAGTTACAAAAGGTGATTGTGGATCATTTGGTACAGAGTTTTTATTCACAGTTATATTAGCACTATGAAGGGCAGCATCTGCAGCCTTTCCTGTTAACCCTTGCTTTACAAGACTTACAAGCATTAAATGATTTTTAGTACCACCTGAGACAACTTCAAATCCACGATCAATCATGGTTTGAGCAAGCACATTAGCATTATTTATAACTTGTTGCTGATATTCCTTGAACTCAGGTTGTAATGCTTCTTTGAAGGCTACGGCTTTAGCGGCGATAACATGCATCAATGGTCCGCCTTGTGTTCCAGGAAATACTAATGAATTAAATTTCTTTTCTAACACCTCATTTGATTTGCAGATAATTATTCCACCTCTAGGCCCTCTTAGAGTTTTATGAGTTGTAGATGTAACTACATCTGCATGAGGAACAGGATTTGGATATAAACCTGCAGCGACTAAACCTGACACATGGGCCATGTCTACATGAAAATATGCTCCAACAGATTTAGCTATGTTAGCCATTCTTTCCCAATCAATAACTTGAGAATAAGCTGAGAAACCGCCAATAAGCATTTTTGGTTTGTGCTCATTTGCAAGTCTTTCTACTTCGTTATAATCAATTAAACCATTTTCATCAATTCCATACTGAACTGCATTAAATATCTTTCCGGAGAAATTTACTTTTGCACCATGTGTTAAATGCCCGCCAGCATCTAATGACATACCTAAAATCGTATCCCCTGGATTCAATAGTGCAAGATAAACTGCCGCATTAGCTTGAGAGCCAGAATGAGGTTGCACATTTGCATAATCAGCTCCATATAATTCTTTTAATCTATCAATAGCCAGTTGTTCTGCAACATCAACGTTTTCGCAGCCGCCATAGTATCTCTTTCTTGGATATCCTTCCGCATATTTATTAGTCATAAGGGACCCTTGGGCCTCAAGAACTCTAGGACTTGCATAATTTTCAGATGCAATTAGTTCAACATGCTCTTCTTGTCTTTTAATTTCATTTTTCATTGCCTCATTTAAATCATCGTCAAATCCAGCAATTTTCATATCCATACTAAACATAGTGTTCTCCATTAATGTAAATCAGCAAGAAAATTTTACCATCATCAGTGTTTTTTGTCTAAGTTTCAATGCCAATATTACTGTCCTCATTTGTGATTTTTACCTTCTCATTATTATCTACATTGTATGTACCAATAGATTTTAGATATTCCTTAGTGATATCCCAAATTGGCTTACCCTCTTCAATATTATTAACACTAGCCCAACCACTTACTTTATATTTTAAATTAGGTTTAATTTCTATATTATTGTTAAGCCTAAGATTTTCTATCCTATTATTCATTACATTCCTAGGGTTAATAGAATATTTAATTCCTCTTGTTCTAACCATATCTCCACCCTGCTGCAAATATGGATCAGTGTTAAAGATATTATCTGCCACGTCTTCCAAGATATTCTTAATAGTTTCACCTGTCATAGATCTCGTATATGTATTCGGATAAGTAATGGCTGTATGACTATAAATATCAGACATCGTAATAGGTTGATTTGGAATAATAGATGGACCCCACCTGAATCCTGGACTGAGAGAAATCTCCGTATTTAAAACAGAATTCATAGAGTCGCACAAAAGATCGTCAAATGTACCATTGAAATTACTCCTTCTAAACAAGGTATCATCTGCATAGCCAACTATCTCAGATAGAAGATGTTTGTAAGGTTTTGATATTTTGTCTATATAAGACTGCATTTTGATGTCTGGATTAATACTATTAGATAATATTGGAAGTAATTTATAACTGTATCTATATGATTTTCCTGAAAATGTTATATCTATCATCGATAAAAACTTTCCATTGCATCCAGAATTCAGTACTAGAGTTTTTCTGCTATTATTTTTGATGATGATCGGTCTTGGAACTGCATCATGTGTGTGACCTCCGAGAATAATATCAATTCCTGATACTCTGCTAGCTAGTTTCTTATCGACATCAATTCCATTATGAGATAATACTACGATTAATGAAGCCTTATATTTGGCTTTAATTTTGTTAATAGTATCTTGAAGCTCCTGTTCTCTTATCCCAAATGTAAGATTAGAAACGTATCTAGAGGGATTTGCTATTGGAGTATAAGGAAATGCTTGTCCTATTATAGCAATACGATTTCCTTTAATTTCTCTAATTGTATAAGGTTTTTGGAAATGATTTTCATCATCATATGATGGTACATCATTAAATATTGCCTCATCATTGAGAAAGACATTATTTGCTACAAATTCACCATTAAATTTTTTAAGATTTTTCTTGAATTGGCTCTCTCCAAAGGTAAATTCCCAATGACCTGTCATAACATCCACACCTAGGATATTTGATGCTTCTACCATGTCCATACCTGATTCGAATAGAGAAATAGCGGAACCTTGCCAGGTATCTCCACCATCTAATAACAACGAGTTACCATTTGCTTCCCCTCTTAGTTTGTCGATAATAGTTTTAAGATGCGCATAACCACCAAATTTACCGAATCTCTCAGCAAGTTCGTTGAATCGCATATATGAATATACGTATTCATTAAAGTCTCCATCTAGAGAATAATATTTGAGAAATTTATCGCCAACAATATGTGGAGGGACATTTCTATTTTTTCCTGTACCGAGATTAATATTAGGTTCTCTAAAATATGTTGGAGCTAATTGGGCATGTGTGTCGGTGATGTGTAATAATCGAAGATCTGATGTAAATGGAATATTATAATCAATTAAATTGTTTGACGATGATTTATCGGAAAAGCCAACAAGATATGCTGCTACCATCATTTGTAAAAATTCTCTTCGGTTCATATTTTTTTATTCAGAAATAATTTAAATATAACTATTGATAAGAATATCATTATAAAAATAAATAAATATAAATAATCTGCTTTGATAATGAAATATATATGCAGTAAGGTTGATAAATAAATAATA
>JADHNN010000006.1 GCA_016779485.1 Gammaproteobacteria bacterium | reverse complement strand
AGTAAACGACATACTTGCATTTTTTGCCCATTTAATATTGTCTGCCGTAACAATCACTCTGCTTGCTTTCATATTAAAAGCTTCAGCAAAAGTATTCTCGATATTTAAACCGTTTATTTTCATGAGATACGTTTCCTTAGGCATTCATTTTCATTTACATCTGATCCAATTACTTCAGACATCTCATCATTGCTGATAGCAAAATTAGATAACCCGATAGTATTAAACTTTTTAAAATGTTTATCTAATTTCTTTTCAATTGATGGATCATACTCTGGTTTGACAACTTGAGTCTTTCCCCAAATATAATCTTGTACGACACTATTTTTTACAACTAAAATACCATCTTTTATAACATGTGATGGATGAGCAAACATTTCTTCAATATCATTAAGTTTCTTATCATATACAGTTATATCTGCATCAGAACCTGCTGATAAAGATCCTTTATTTTTTAATCCTAGTATCTTGGCAGGAGCAGAGCGTGTCATAGTAGCTATCTCTGAAAGTGTATATTCTCTTTTTATATCTTTTAATATTGTATGCTCTTTGATATCGACTGCTAATCTATCTAATAAGTCATCTCTAAAGGTTTTGTCCATTAATAATTTGATTAAATGTGGATATGATGTAAAAGGACCACCATTTGGATGATCCGTTGTTAAAAATATTTTCTCTGCATCTTCTGCTAGAAGAAAAGTTTCAAGACCTATTGCCCATTGGAGGGCATTAACGAAACTCTGATCTTTATATTTGAATGGCACGACTCCACATCCTGCATCACATTCAATATCCATACACAACCATTTTTTTGGATGAGCGTGTTTGTGATTTTTATGTTGTTTCATGCTATCGCCAGACATAGTTACCGTTTGCCCAAACATAATCTGACCAACATCACATGTAAGGTTAGGTACTTTATTTAAATACTCTGTAATTTCTGCAGATGCTGAGGAGAATTTTCTGTCTCCATTATCTCCATAACTATGAAACTGTATATGTGTAATATGAATTGGAAGACCTTCCGCTGCTTTAATAGTTTCAATCGTAGATTTAAAGTTACCTGGGACACCTAAATTACTACAATGGACATGAAGAGGGTGGGGCACTCCTAATTCATACACAGCTCTTGCAAGAACATTTACAATTTTTCTCGGAGTAACTTTATATCTAATTGATTGCTCATCCACGTCTAATGCTCTTTGGTTAAATTTAAATGCATTAATACCTCCCGCATTTACTACTTTTATACCAATACATTGAGAAGCTTTAAGAATAAATGCAACATAGTCATTAATTTCTGATTGGTGAGCTCCTTTAGCAATCATAGCAAGGAGATAATCATCATTTCCTAGCAAAGCATACCCTCCTTTATCTACGAACGGTATATCCGCCATCTCTAAATGAGACTGTCGAGCATTCATTGGAAGTAATGCGGGTTCAAAACAGCTAGTGTATCCCATACCAATATACTGAAGCCCTGTTTTTAAAGTACTTGGAACAAAATCAGCAGTCAGGTCATAATCCCTATCACTATTATTATGAAATTCTTGTAGCATTAATCTAGCGATATTCACTTTGCCGCCACCTATATGGGTGTGTAGATCAATCGCTCCTGGCATAATAATTTTATCCGTACAGTTTATTATCTGATCAGATTTTTTTTTGAGAGATTTAACTACTTTTCCATCTTGAATGAAAACATCTTTCTTTTTATTGTAAACTCTATTTGCTGGATCAAATACATGCCCGTTTTTAAGATGTATGGTGGTCATTAGTTTAGAATTCTCCTTAATATTTCTTGAGCACTTCTATAAGTAGGTATTTTAATATCCACAAGGGGTAGAGTAACGACATTATCAGTTCTAAATATTAGTCCTTTGTAGTCTATACCCGGGATGCCACATGGAATGAATACATCGGGTTGTATATCATACTTTGTAGACGGATGCCCAATAATGATATTCTTATTTTTCTTATTCAGAATTAATTTTTTATTAGAAATGCCGTTAACATAAATAACAAGATCAATATTGTTTGATTCAATCAAGTTATTCCCATGATACAAATCTCTATCATATTCAAAATAATTTCCAGTAAATTTTATCCTTGAGGGAAATCCGGTTAACCAGCCAGTAGTTTGAATATTACTTACGTCACCATCATTGCCAGCAAGTGGTAAGCAAGCAGCCCTTGATTTTTCATTTATTGATACCACATATTCTGATATGGAGCTTATGGTATTGTAACAATTAACATTCTTTATAAGCTCCGATGTAGCCCAGCATATTGTAAGATATTTTGAGTTATTAATCCTTTGTAGGAATTCATTAAATATATTATCTTTTATTGATGTTTTATTGGATTTTTTTTTCAAGCTCTCAATTAACATTGATGTATCTCGTATATTAAAGTCTATGTATTCAATACGACTATCTTTCTTGAAACTCTGTTTTATATTATTTTTTTTATTACCTATTATATAAATCTTTTTCTTATTCGCTTTCACACTAAAACTGTTATCTGGTGCTAACACTCTCTCAACTAATCTTGGATAATTCTTTAAAATATTATCTGAAAATAAAACAATCACATCAGATTTATTTTTGACTTCAGACAAAGATGTAGACATAAAACCTTTCCTTTGATAAATGTCAATATTCTTCAGAAAAGTTTCACTATTAATATGATCAAAAATACCATTTATCTTAGATGTAGAGACAATTAACTCTCTAGCTATATTTACGTCAGCACTTGCATTAAAAATTAAGGTTTCATTTGATTCATTTATTAATTTTTTTGAATGTTTGACTACAGTATCAAAACTTTGAGACTTACTATTTATTTTTGGTGAAACCGTATTAATAGAGGTAGAGTTATTTCGTTCAAACTTATCTTTGCATGATTCATTTATATCACTTTTAACGTAGATTTTATTGTCTATAATTTTAAGCTTTAAATCATCACAATGAAGAGAACAAAAGGGACAGACAATGTCTTTATAATCAATAGAATCAGAAATCTTAGGCATGTGTCATTTTACATCATTAATAAAAAACTTTACATGCAAAAACATTAATATATTCTACTTTAATGACAGAAAATAAAGAATTTAATATGATAAAAGTTCAGTCAAACTCAAGACTGCATCTTGGTTTTATAAATCTTAATTCATCATCACCATATTCTTATGGCGGACTTGGTCTTTCCATTTCTAAATTCCCAACGATTATTAGTATCGGTAAAGAAAAAAAATTTCAAACTAATCTTTCACCAAATATATCAAAAACTATTTTAAATTATTTAAAAAAAAATAAATTGTGCTCTAACATAGGGATTAGCTGTATAGCTCAACCAAGTAGCCATATTGGTCTTGGTTCAGGTACACAGCTCATACTTTCATTACAAGAATTAGTTATGAAATACTTTGAATTAGGTAAAGGCGTAAATATATTTAAAAGAAACTTTAGATCTGGGGTTGGCTATAATTCATTTAGGTATGGTGGTTTTATTCTAGATGCACCTAAAAACGATCTATCTTCAAGCCAGATTGTATTTAAAAGTAAATTCCCATCCTCTTGGAAGATAATACTTCTATTTGATAACTCAAAAAAAGGTATTCATGGACAACCAGAAAACAATTTTTTTACATCAAAAAATTCAGATACTTTACGTTCTAGACTCTCGGATATTGCTCTTAATGAACTAATACCATCTATTATTCATCATGATTTTACTGTGTTTGCTAGTAGCTTAACAAAATTTCAAAAACTAAACGCTCGTTTTTATTCGACTATACAAAAATCCCTATATCTTAGTACAGATATAGCTAAAGTCATTAATCATGTATCTAAATTTTTTAATGTTGGTTCAGGACAAAGCTCATGGGGACCTACAAGCTACATGTTTATTGACCCCAAAGATGACATAAATGAAATTTTACCTATTTTAGATAAGACAATAAGTATGTATAATAACGTCTCATATAGTATCGTATCAGCTAAAAATAATAAGCGTAAGCTAACTTACACATAGGAGATATTCATGGAAAAACCACATATTCTACATCTTATAACATCAGAGAAAAATGCAAGTCCATTTGATGTAAATATGGCACATGATGCAGGTTGGACCAATATCCTTCCCTATACAGGAGTAGAGCAATCTGAAATCCAGGCTCTAGTGCAAGATGCTATATTTTCAAGATCTCCATCTGGCTTAAAAAGAACAGGAATATTCTTCGGGGGAAGAGATACTCATGAAGCAATGGATATGATAGAAGAAGCCAAGAAACATATGGTACCTCCATTTGAAGTATCTGTATTTGCTGACCCAAGCGGTGCGTTTACAACGGCAGCTGGAATGGTTGCACTTACTGAGAAACATCTTAATGATGGATTCAATCAAGGTCTAGATAAATCGAATGTAGTTATTTTAGGAGGAACTGGTCCTGTAGGTGTCGCATCAGCAGTAATTTGTGCTAAAGCAGGTGCTAACGTTAGATTAGTAGGACGCAGCATGGAAAAGGCTGAAAAGATCTCTGCTATTTGTAATGATAGATACCAATCAAAAAATGTCAGTCCTGGTGTAGATGAAGACAAGCAGAAATATCTTAAAGATGCAGATATTGTTCTTAATACTGGAGCTGCTGGGATCCAGTTAATGACAGATGATCATGTTAAATCAGGCGAGAATCTTAAAATTTGTGCTGATACCAACGCTGTCCCTCCATCTGGCATAGCTGGAGTTGATGTAATGGATAGCGGAAAAATAATGGAGGTATCTCCGAGTAAATGCAGAGGAATAGGCGCTTTAGCGATTGGAAACGTTAAGTATAAATCTCAACACGAGTGTCTTAAGCTAATGTATACATCTGATAAGCCAGTCTATTTAGACTTTGAAGATGCATTTAAATTTGCTCAAAAAAGCGTTTAAAAAAGTTTTATTAATTTCTAATGGGCATCAAGAGTACCATGACGATTTAATTAATATTTCTGAACAAGTAATTTATATTGATCCTTACTCACAGGAAAAGAGCTATTTAAAATCATTAAATGACTTTAAAGAATTTTTAAATTCTAAGGGAATCAATAAGTCTACAAATGTAATTTATGGTTCTGGGTTAGAAGACAAATCAGAAATAAGCGGATATTTAGATAATAACTTTCCCATAATAGGAAATTCATTTTCCAACTTTCATTTTCTTAGTAATATTTATAACCTGAATAAGGAGTTATTAACTGATAAAATAAATCTACCTGAATTATCTGAAAATTATCATTATAAATTCATTAGTAAAAAATATAATAGTTCAGGTGGTATTGGCGTCGGAAATAGTATTCAATGTAAAGATGCATATTTTCAAAAATATATACCAGGAAAAACATACTCTATATCTTTTATTGCTCGATATAATAAATTTAAAGTACTAGGTTATAACCAGCTTCTTTTGATAAAAGATAATACTAAATTCCCTTTTTTGCATTCTGGAGCTATGACTATTGATGACCATAATATTGAAGTAAAATTTCCTCATAAATGGCTTAATACTCTAGTAAATTTATATAATTTAACTGGATATTGCAGCATAGATTTTAAAATCTATGATAATAAAATATTTCTACTTGATTTTAATCCCAGACTATCATCATCTTATAGATTGTATAAAAGAAGATATAATAATTTGATGCATAACCATCTTGGTATGTCTGATGATTATTCTCTATCTAATAATGATCATTACGCCTATGTAATTTTTTATGCTAAAAAGGATATAATTATTAATGAATCTATAAGATATATCAGTGACGTATCCGACTACCCAAAAATTGGAGAGCTAATTAAGAAAGATGCTCCTATATTTACTCTTAATATTCATACTAATAAACAAAATAATCTCATTGATGAAGTAAAAGTTAGAATTAACAGTGTTATGGAAATAATTGACTGTTATAATACACAGCTAGAATATGAATAATTCAATCAGTATAAATAAACAAGTAAAACCTCTCGTAGAACAGCTTATAGAGTCTCATGAAAAACTTAATTTAAGTATTTCTGAATCTGAGGGTGGAGCTAAGATCATAGACGCTGGCATTAAAGTTAGAGGTTGCCTAGAAGCAGGAAGAATTATTACTGAAATTTGCATGGGAGGTCTTGGTTCGGTAAGTTTATCAATGACTAACAATAATCCTAATTGGCCTTTATCAATTCACGTGCACAGCACAGATCCTGTTTTATCATGTTTAGGAAGCCAATACGCTGGCTGGTCACTGTCTTTTGTTCAAAATGATGATAATTTCTCTGCTTTAGGATCCGGGCCATGTCGAGCTCTAGCAGTTAAAGAAGAAATATTTAAAGATATTAACTATGAGGATAAATTCTTCTCTACGGTTGTCGTTCTTGAGGTTGATCAGAATCCTCCACAAGAGATTATTGATAAAATTGTGAATGATTGTAATATTTCAGAAAAGAACCTTACTGTTATCCTTACCCCAACTCGTTCTTTATGTGGAACAACTCAAGTGGTAGGTAGAGTGCTGGAGGTTGGATTGCATAAAGTTCATGAATTAGGATTTCCTATAGATAAAGTTGTCGATGGTTTTGGTTCGGCACCATTACCACCACCTGCGCCAGACTTTCTGATAGGTATGGGCAGAACAAATGATGCTATTCTCTATGGCGGACTTGTACATTTATATGTAGATACTCCAAATGATGATGCTGAAGAATTAGCCAAAAGATTGCCAAGCAGTACATCTAGTGATTATGGAAAACCTTTCTCAGATGTGTTTAAAGAATATAAATATGATTTTTATAAAATAGATAAAATGCTTTTTAGTCCAGCTAAAGTTATCGTCTCTAGTCTACAGACAGGTAAATCTTATTCATCTGGTAAAATTGACTTATCATTAATGGATGATTCATTTAATAAATGAGTAAAACTCTTATTCTTACTGAAAAGGAAGGATGGCATTTTCAACAACTTAAAAAATCATTAACTAAAATTAATCACACTGTCTTTTCTGCATGCTTATCTGAAATAAGCCTTACTCTAGAGAATAACAAAGCTTCACTGTTATTTAATGAAAAACCGCTGCCTTATTTTGAGTATGTAATAGTTAGATTTATTCCTGGTGGTTCATTAGAAGAAATAACATATTATCTGAATATTTTAAAAATATTTGAAGCCATGGGTTCTAAAGTATTTAATACTGCAGTTCAAATTGAGAAAACAGTCGATAAACTTTATACCTCATATTTTTTATCTGAAAATAGAGTAGATACTCCCGTTACATATGTTTATAGAGGATATGAAAAAGCACAAAAATTTATAGAAGACTACTCAAAAAAACGTAAACTAGTCTACAAACCATTATTTGGCTCACAGGGAGATAATATTAAACTTTTAAAAGCTTCATCAAAACTAAAAAAAACAGATAACTTAACCAACATATACTATTTTCAAGACTATCTAGAAAATAAAATAAATCATGATTACAGAGTATTGATAATCAGAGGGCATAAAAAACATAAGCTCTTTTATATGACGCGATATGGTAATACATTTATAAATAATTTTTCTAAAGGCGCTTTCTGTAAAAAAGAATCTTTAAATCCTAGAATAATCAATCTAGCGTTAAAAACTAGTGAGTTATTGAATATGAGCTTTTGCGGCGTCGATATCATGCATTATGAAAAGAAATATTATGTCATTGAGGTTAATAGTATTCCTGCTTGGCGCGGTCTACAGGATGTAGAATCTGAGAATATTGCTGATCAATTTGTTGAAATCCTATTTAATTAATATGACTTATAAAAGTATAAATATTTCAAATTTAAAAATTAATTATCAAGTAAACAAACTTGAATCATCATATTTAAATGCCTGTAGACTTGATGTGGAGAGTATCAAGCCTGGCAATGTGAACACATTGTCTGGTCATCATGATACTGCATGCGATGACTTTATAATTAGCTATAAATTAACGTCTAAGATCATCACCTCGCCAAATTTAGATCTAGGAGATAAAATATTAAATTGTATTAAGTCTACAAAGGAAGAAGTTCATAAAAATACTAATCTTGGTATTATTCTTCTTTGTGCACTATTTTCACATAGTCTGTCACTTAGTAAAGACAATCTTGTTAAAGATGCTATTAAAGAATGTGTATTAACATCATCACGTGATGATGTTTTTAAGATATGTAATGCCATTTCTCTTGCAAAACCGGGCGGACTAAATGTTCAAGATAAATATGACGTAGATTTAAAACCAAATATATCATTGTACAATATTATGAAGATATCATCTTCATACGATATGATCTCAAAACAATATGCATGTTTTTTTGAGGATATATTTGAATTTATTTTGCCCACTCTAATTATGTCTATTGACAGAATAAAGGATATAAAATTATCCATTTCTTATACTTTTCTTAAAACTCTAGAAAAGTACCCAGATTCTCATATATGTCGTAAATATGATGATAAATTTGCAAAAAAGACTAGTAATGAGGCCTCTGATTTGATAAAAATACTAGACGGGGATGCTCGACTTGAGTCTTGGGGTAAAAAACTAATGTCTCTTGATAATCATTACAAAATGGCTCGAGTTAATCCGGGGACAACAGCAGATTTATTGGTTGTTTCAATAATGATATATGATTATTTTATTGGATTACCAAAATAATAAATTTGTGTCCGTTTATTAATAAACATAAATATAGGAGATAAATAATGGCAGTAGTCGACAAAGTATTAGTCGGTGAAGCTCTTGTTGTAACCGAAGGTGGTGATAACGAGATTTCGCATATCGACTTATTAATGGGACCACGTGGTTCTGCAGTAGAAGATGCATTTTGTAATACATTATGTAATAACAAAGATGGTTTTACCTCTTTATTAGCTGTAGTTTCACCTAACTTACTATGTAAACCAGCAACAGCTATGTTTAACAAAGTAACTATCAAAGGTGCTAAACAAGCAGTTCAAATGTTCGGACCAGCTCAAGCAGCTGTTGCTAGAGCAGTAACTGAATGCGTTGAAGATGGAACAATTCCAGCTGATGAAGCTGATGATATTTTCATCTGCGTAGGTGTATTTATTCATTGGGACGCTGATGATAATAAACGTATCTATGATTATAATTTTGAAGCTGTGAAAATGGCTATCAAAAACGCTATAAGTGGTGAGCCTAAAGCACAAGATGTTGTTGCTAAAAAAGCTACAGAACACCCATTTGAAAAATAATCTTTTTGATTATTCAAGAGAGAGCTGGCTTATTGCCAGCTCTTTTTTTTATTAAGTATGTACTCGTATAATTTTTAAATAAGATTGATGATACTAATACTCCGCTGAACCCCATCTTTTGAAGCTTATTTATATCTAATATTGTTTTTACTCCACCACCAATATAATATTTTATTGATGATTTTTTATGAATAGAGCGAATGTATTTATAATTTGGCCCATGGTTACCGCCTACATCTGAGATATTCATAAATATCACTTTATTTTTATAGGATGATTGTAATTTTTGAAATACCTCAATACCTAATTGCTTATCTTTATAATCATATGAATGTATATAATTCCTAAAAATATAGTTGATATTTTTTATAGTTGAACAATTTTCACTGCATAAGATAGGCACAATATTATTTTTATTTAATCTTCTATCAAATTTACCTCCTATATCAATCCAAAACACGCAATTTTTATTTTGATTAACAATTTCCACTAGTAAATCAATATTGTCACCATCTTCAGACAATGAATTAATATCCGCAATATAGATCATCCTTGGATGATATTTATCAATCATCTTTTTGATGTATGTAAATGGGTTAGAAGTAAAGCCCCTAGTACTGCTAATAGCTTGATAATTCTCTCTATTGCCCTTTAAAGCTTTTACAACTTTGCCATTTTTTATATCAATTGCAGGTATAATATCCATCATGAAAAAAATTCTTATTTTTGAGTATATTACAGGTGGAGGTTTGATTGAAAATAAACTTAATTATAGTTTACTAAATGAAGCAAATATCATCTTAGATTCCCTCATAAAAGAATCAAAAAACACTGTTCATTTTTTTTGTGATTATCGACATAAGTACAAAAATAATAATAATGCTATTTTAGTTTATCCTAATAATAAAGATATAATATTTGATAGAAACTTTATAAGTAAATATGATTATTTTTTGCCAATATGTCCTGAAATAGATTTAATCTTATTTAATTATGTAAAAAAAATAAGACAAAAAAAGATAACTAATATTCACATATCTGATAATAAATCATTATTAATTGCTAGTGATAAGCTCATGCTTAAAAATGCTTGTAATCAATATATGATTCTTAATCCTGATTCATATTCATCAAACTATAAAAATAATAAATTTATAACTAAAGATAGATATGGATGTGGTTGTAACAATATCTCGATAATAAGTAATCCGCTTAGAAAAAACTCATCAAATATGATCCATGAGAATTATATTCCTGGAAAATCATATAGTGTCAATCTCTATATCAAAGGTTCTGGATACAAATTAATATCTATAAATCAACAACATATATCAAGGAAAAATACAAGTCTCAAGCTTAACTCTATAGATGTTAATATACATCCATCTTTTAATAATATGATTTATAAATTTATAGATGACATTTTGAATGTTATCCCGGGCCTAAGAGGGTTCATAGGATTTGATTTCATTTTTAATAATAACAAGATATTTCTTATAGAAATTAATCCAAGATTTACTACTTCCATGGCATTAATAGAGAAATGTAAAAATAATCATATACTCAACTATATTAATAGCAATATAAATGAGCAAGTTGGCAGAATATGCAATATAAAAATATAAAAAAAATATCAATTGGCTGGGATATTGGTGGCGCACATATAAAATACTGCGTTGAGTCAGATGATTCAAAATTAATCTGGTATGACATACTTCCATTTGATTTCTGGCGTGATTATAAAAAACTTAAAAATTTAATCAGAAAAGTAAATTATCTTTATGAGAAAAGAAAATTTTTCATAAGTAATTATTTTACAATGTCTGCAGAGATGTCGGATTGTTTTGATACAAGAGATTTTGGAGTTAAATATATAATACAACAAATTATTGAAAGTAAATGTACATCTTATATATTTAGTCGTAATGGTTTCATCAAACCCAACTTTATTTCAAAATCTCTACTGAAAAAAATAGGATCGTATAACTGGTACGCCACTGCTCTTTATTTATCAAATAGATATTCAGATATTATTGCTATTGATTATGGATCAACTACATGTGATTTTATAATTATCAAAAATGGAAATATTAAAAATAAAAGAACATCAGATTTTTCTGGTTTACAAACCAATGAGCTACTTTATAGTGGATGTGCAAGAACACCAATTTATACAAATATTAATGAAATAAATTATAAAGGACAAATATATAAAATAATCCCTGAGCAATTTTCATTGATGTCAGATATAAATATTATTTTGGATACACTAAAGATTAAAGATATATATTCTAAAACTGCAGATGGTACTTTGAATAATAAAACTAATGCTTATAAAAGAGTATCAAGATCATTTGGTTTTGATTATTCAAAAAATAAAAGAAACTTAATTAAATATTTGGCTAGTCAGATATATAATAGTCAAATTGATTTAATTAAATCCCATATAATTTATCATATGAATCAACATTTCCCTGATAAAAAAAATGTAAAAATTATAGGTATTGGCTTAGGCCATGAAATCATATCTAATATAAGCAGAAAGAAAAAACTATCCTATCTAGGCATTAATAATATATTAGAGTCAGAGATTAAAGGTGGTGCAGCTCTAGCTAGCGTTTATCCGTCTTATGTAATGTGTAGATTAAACAAATGAACTTCCATATTAAAGATTTGGATTATTCAATTCCTCCTACAAAATATTTTGATATCATCAAAAATAATGATTGGTCCATATTTCTAAATAGCAATTATGAAAAATATTCAGATCAAAGATTTGACATACTAACCTCTAACCCAATTGAAAAAATTATTCTAGATCGTACTGACAGAGGATCAAAGATCAATAAAGATAATATATTCGAAAAGATCCAGAATATTATAAAAAAGAATCAATGCTCTTCTCAAAAAGAAATACCATTTTGTGGTGGAGCAATAGGGTTTATGTCCTATGATTATGGGAATGAACTACATAATATCGAAACTAAAAATATTGAATGTTTCAACTATCCATTAGTAGCTTTTGGCATTTATGATTGGTGTATTACCTATGATCACTTAAAAAAGAAATCATTTATTCTATATCACAAGAAAAATGAGATTGTAGATAAAATAATTAATTATAAATTTACAGATAAAGAATTAAGTCAGTTAAGAAACTTTAAAAGTGTATCAAGTTGTGAATCTAATATGACATATGATCTATATAAATCTAAAATAAAAAAAATATTAAGTTATATTAAAAAAGGTGATTGCTATCAAGTTAATCTGGCTCAGAGATTCAGTCTAGGTTATGAGGGCGATGAATACTCTATGTATGAAATATTGAATTCATCATTTGCGTCTCCTTATTCCGCATACATGAATTATCCTTTTGGGAAGATACTTTCATTTTCACCGGAACGATTTTTGTCTATTCAAAATAATATTGTTGAAACAAAACCTATTAAAGGCACAAGACCTAGGTCAGAGGATCTAGAGATTGATAAAATGAATCTTCATGAGCTTAAAACATCTGACAAAGATAGAGCTGAAAACTTAATGATTGTTGATCTACTAAGGAATGATTTAGGCATAAACTGTAAAAATGGATCTATTAAGGTAGATAAGTTATTTGAAATTGAAACATTTGCAAACGTACATCATCTTGTAAGCACTATTAGAGGTGAAGTAGATAAATCGTCAAGTATCTATAATCTTATAAAAGATGCATTTCCTGGTGGTTCTATTACAGGTGCACCTAAACTAAGATCTATGCAGATTATAGATGAGCTAGAACCTAATAATCGGTCTGTGTATTGCGGAAGTATTGGGTATATAAGTTTTGATGAAAAAGTTGATTTAAATATTTCAATAAGAACTATGCTTGCGGTTGATAATAACTTATATTTCTGGGGCGGAGGTGGAATTGTGGCTGATTCAGATATTAAAAGTGAATATAATGAGTCTATCGCTAAAGTTAAACCGCTTCTTGATACATTTTCTGATTAATATTCTTTACTTTTTTTAACAAGCTATTACATTTTTTAATTTCTATATATTTTCTTTGTGAAGAATTGCATAGCGCTCCTCTAAATCCAATAAAATCTGATTTAAATTGCATCGCATATTCAATATTATCCTGGTTAATTGACCCAGATATCCCAGAAAACTTGTTCTCTTTACGGCATTCTTTAATAAAGTTAGTTATAAAATCAGCACTTAATATATCAAGCGTAGAATTTTTATATTTAATTGCTGTATCAATCATTAAACCGTCATAATCAAGCTTACATACATTATAAATGTCATCCTTGCATAAATTTTTGTCTGCAAAGATTACACCAACAGTTTGAATATTATAACTAGATGCTTTTTTTAAAAAAATCATATGTTGATCTAAATAATCCATACTAAATATTCCAATCTTAATGTACTTAATTCCTCTGGAGCAGAGAAAATTTAATCTGTTTTCAATTTCTATGATATTTGGATGAATATGATTACCAGCTGTAACACTAAGATTTCTATTACCTATTTTATTTGATATGAGTTGAACCTGTTCATCTCCAACATAACCTAGAGCACCATCATCAACATTTTTAATATCCACTATATCGAAGCTAAGATTTGACAAAGCTTGAGCCTCATCTATATTTTTGATACTACCTAATGTTTTAATCATTGCCTTTAAAGTAATTGTTTATTTTTTTTTCAATCCAGTTCCAAGCTTCTTTTTCATTATCGCCAGCTGTTTTATCAATCCCTATCTTTAGATATTCTAATTCATTTCTGACTTTATCATCACTTATCCGGCCTAGTCTCGTTGATAAAACAGCAAGTTCAATAACAGAAAACTGGGCTCTATTGAAACCTAAGAATGGTCTATGCATTTCCTCTTTTAGAACTTCACATTTTATTTTAGGCCTTACTGAATCATTCTTAATTTCATTTACAACAACGTTCATGTGCGTGTTCGTTTCTTCAAGATGTGGTACATAGTTATTTAATAACGGGCTTAGCTCCCAGTCTTTATTTTCTTCAGTAACTATGCCTGAGAAAACTTTAACATTATCTATAAAATTGATAGTTGCAATATTTGTCTCTAATAAATTCTCCAAAGTTTGTGAAGGTCTAAAAGGTGATATTTGAACATATTTCTTTTTCTGCTCATTAAAAATCTTTATTCCCATAGGAGCTATATGCACTTTTTTTTCTTTATTGATTGTTGTTACTATTACTTCGTGAATCATTTTTTTTTCTTAAATGTCGGTCCAAGCTCTTTTGACTTAAGCATGTTATCAGCTTTTTTATCTATTAAACAACCCCAATCTAATTCTTCATCTTGAGCATATTCTTTTTTTAATTGATGTGCAATTTGAGCTCTAGCTAGTTCAACTCCTAGATAGAAGGCATGGCCGGAATCTTCATTAACATCAAGAAACTCATAGAAATCATAAGGGTCTGAAAAAACCTTATAAATATTTTTATTAAATAAATGAACACCATCATTATTTACATAAATCCGATAGTTTTTATCCTTAATACTACTTTGCATCTCTAATAATTCGTCTGAATTAAATGCATAATCTTTATGCCCGTGGTTAATCAATAAACCATCATTTATATGTTTGGGTGTAATATTATTTTCTGAAGCTGCATGAATAATTCTTCTCGCAAGGTCAGTTTCTCTTATAACAGTTCTACAATGCCTACTGACTTGAGTAGTAAGAATATGATTTAACTTAAGTTCTTCGACTATACCTAACATTAACATATTAATACCAGTTGTATCTGCATGTGTAAGTTCTGTTATATTACCTATGCCAATCATAATATGAATATGAGGATATTCTTCTCTCAGATGTATATATCTTTCTATACTCTTTGTAAAACCATAAGATATGGGATCTAGAATAGGATCTGCGATGAATGTAAGTTTATCTAATATTGCTCTATCAACTAGACTATAAAACTTTTTCATATCACCATCTGTTGGAATTAATATTGGATAAGAGTCTAAATTTTCTAAAATATGATAAGACTCATCTTTAATACTTAAGAGATAATCTGCTCCAGCTTTAGATCCTCTTATGAGTTCATCAGTATTATGGGAGTCTATACTTACATAGAAATTTCTGTTTTTAAGTTCTTGTACAATTTCTTCAAGATGAGGAAACTTTTTATTAGGAAGACATCCAATATCAATGACATCAGCACCTTCTAATCTAAAATACTCTGCTCTTGTTATTACTTCCTCAACGGTCATATTTAAAGCATCAGTAATTTCTCCGAATATTGAAGTTTCAAATTTTGATAAATCATATTTTACTGGCTTTTCACCAAACAGTGTTGGCAAATCTTTTAATTCGTCTGGACCTCTTGTAATTTTCTTATTGATCTTATTTTTAAGCTCATCTAGATTTCCTCGAACCCTCCCTGGAATAATTATTTCATCAAATGAACTTACGTCACCAATTCTACGTTCAATCATATCGGTAGTAAGTAATGCAGCAACGTTGACATTTAAATTTCTTATTTCATATGAAAAACTTTTATCATCTATAGATTCAATGACAGTTTTAAGACCTTTTTCAGCAAGCTTTCCTGTAATAAACAATATGTTTTTCATTTAATTAGTTTCTTAAGAGATTTTTTTAAAGAACTAACATTATCAACTACAGTAACATTTTCAAATTTTCTTAGTACATTATAATTTTTTAAATCAATTTTCCTTGGGTAGAGTGTAACTAATTTTTTAGGTGCTTGTGTTATGACAACAGGTTCTGTATCACAGGCAAATACTAATGAATGTATTTCACATTTTCCTGCTTGTGCAAACATATTTGTTACCAAATTATTTGAAATACCTTGAGCCATTAGAGCAATTGTATTGGATGTAGTTGGAGATATCACAACAAGCTTATATACAGATTCATACATAAGACTAACTGGAGATGAACTTGATGTAACATCTTTAAAAATTTTAATCTTCTTTTTTTTGAAATCAGATAATTCATAGTCATACCATTTTAAAACTTCTTCACCTGCTTTACTTAAATATAAATCAACATTGTCTAATGTGAGCATTAAATCTATTGATTCTTTTAAATAATGACCAGAGCCAGTAATGCACCAAGCTATCTTTCTTTTATCCATACATTTTTTTTATTAATTTTTCATTATCTTTAACATCATCTTCGGAGTTAATATTTATGAACATTTCATCATTTTCATTGAATAATATTTCATCAAATTTGCATGCAGTATACCACTTATCAATTTTTCTCTCTCCGGATAGAAGAAAAACTCTAAGGTTATCTTCCAAATAAGAGTCAATTAAAGCATATACCGGCTGTAGACGGTTTCCTGTTTTAACAACTTGTATTCTTTCTTTACGATCATATGAAATTAATCTTTGAAAATATTCTGTTTTTATAAATGGGCCATCACATGGTAGTACTATTACTTTTTTATTTTTAGATTTATTTAGAGCTGTATATATTCCTGACAATGGTCCTTGAAAGTCATCCAAAATATCTGAATATACAGGTTCATGTATTAACCGATATGAATCAATATTATTATTCGCAATGACAAATACATCTGATGAGTATTCATTTGCTAAGCCTATTATCCTAGACAGTACAGATCTACTATTAAATTCCATTAAGCCTTTATCATTTCCCTTCATTCTTGAGGATTTGCCTCCGGCTAATATAGCTATTGATATCTCATGTTTTTGTAGTTTATTAGACATTACAATATTATAATCTTTTAATTCAAAATTAATAAGTTATAAGATTAGATATGAAAATTTTTTTAGCACCAATGGTTGGTCGTACAGACAAGTATTTTAGAAAATTAGTGCGTATAATTTCACCAAATATTGTTTTATTTACTGAAATGATAACTGTTGATTCTCTTTTAAGAGGAAGATTTAAAGAGTATATCGTCAAAGATGTCGAGCACCCAGTGGTCGTACAGCTTGCTGGAAATGATAAAAATAAATTTATTCAATGTGCTGAGATAATAACAGAACAAGGCTTTGATGAGATTAACCTTAATATTGGTTGTCCCAGTTCCAAAGTAGTTAAAGGTGGTTTCGGAGCATGTCAAATAGAAACTCCATCCCAGATAGCTGAATATGTAGATGCTATTAAGTCAAATACTAAAACTCCTATTTCAATAAAAACTAGACTTGGCATAGGTTACGAGCATGACTTACGAAAGATTATAGATTTCATAGATCAGACCAGCAATGCAGGATGTGATATTTATTACATTCATGCAAGAAATGCCATTTTAAATGGAATATCAACTAGGAAAAACAGATCTATACCAAAACTTAGATATGATGATGTCTTTAAATTAAAGGAAATGTTTCCTGACGTAAAAATTTTTATAAATGGTGGGATTGAAGATATTGATCAAATAGAGGAAATGTTAAAAATTTACAATGGTGTTATGATTGGAAGAAAAATATACAATAAACCAATGTTTCTAGCTGAAATAGAGAACAAGGTATTCTCTAACTCAAAAACTTTTACAATCGAAGAAATTGTATGTGAGTATATAGATGAACTAGATGCTGCTGATACTGTGAACAAGTTATTTGCACTTAAACATCTTACTAATCTTCACAAAGGAACCGGATTATCTAAGAGATGGAGAAAGCACCTTCATAACTTAATTAACTCAAATGAACCTATTGATAACTTAAAGAATTTTTACATCGAGAATTATAATGAAGAAAAAAAAGAAATTATCTGCTAGTAATGCTGATATAAACAGGTTGTATGAGGAGTCTGTACAGTGTACTGAGTTTGAAGTTGATTTTATTAATAAACTATTTAAGCGATATAATAATACTAAGTGTAAAAGTCTCAGGGAAGATTTCTGTGCTTCTGCTTTAATATCAGCTGAATGGGTCTTGGATAACAAAGAAAACACTGCTGTTGCTGTAGACCTAGATAAAAATATGGTCAGAGAAGCAAAGAAAAACTCACAAATGAAGCTTTCAGAAGATCAACAGGACAGGCTTAAAATTTACTATGGTGATTCATCGAAATTCAGTAAAGATAAAGTTGACTGTGTCTTAGCAACAAACTTTAGTTATTTTGTATTTAAAGAAAGGAAAAAATTAATTAATTATTTTAAACATGCTTATAAGCAGCTGAAAAATAAAGGTATTTTAATGTTAGATGCTTTTGGTGGATATGAAGCACATCAGCTCTTAGAAGAGAGAACAAAACACAAAAATTTTACTTACGTTTGGGATCAATCTTCATTTAATCCAATAACTCATGATATCAAGTGTCACATCCATTTCGAATTTCCAGATAAGACAAAAATTAATAAGGCTTTCACTTATAACTGGAGACTATGGACATTGCCAGAAATACAAGAATGTCTTAAAGAGGCTGGTTTTAAGAAAGTAGATATTTATATGCAAGGTTGGAATGATAAAAAAAATGAGGAAACTGAAAGATTTTACAAAGTAACTAAAAGTGATGCTGATCCAGCGTGGGTAGCATATTTAGCTGCACGTAAATAGTTTGCATAATAAAAGTATATTCTTATAATAAAAACCGAGAGTTGGTTATACAGCTGCTATATATTTATAATATATAGAGGAAAGTCCGGGCTCCAGGGATGAAAAGCGCCAGGTAATGCCTGGAAAATGTGAGTTTTGGAAAGTGCTACAGAAAATAACCGCCTCCTTAGGGAGGTAAGGGTGAAAAGGTAAGGTAAGAGCTTACCGCTACCAAGGTAACGAGGTAGGCAAAAGTAAACCCCGCTTGGAGCAAGGCAAATTTGTGATTAATCCCAATATAATCACGTGGTTGCTGCTAATGAGGTTATTGGTGACAATAACTCTAGATAAATGGCTGTACGAGACAGAACCCGGCTTATCAACTAACTCTCAATTCTAAAATAAATTTATAAACTATTGTTTTTTATATAATTTTATTTTCAAGATTATTTTCAATAAATCATTACTTTAAGGCTATATATACTTGCATATTTCAAAAATAAGGCATATAGTGTTGATAAATGGTATTATTTGTTAAATAGTGGAGAATAATGGATAGTCTTTTCAAAGGTATACATAATCTCAACCTTGATTCAAAAGGTAGATTAGGCATCCCAGTAACCTATAGAGACCATGTTATTGGCCTTCTTAAGGGATCTATGGTCATAACTATTGATACAGAAGAAAAATGTCTACTATTATACCCATCAGAAACATGGTCGAAAATACAAGTTAAAATCAATCAGTTACCTTCTTTTAATAAAAATGCAAGACGAATTCAAAGACTCTTAATTGGCCATGCTGAAGATATAGATGTTGATTCAAATGGAAGAATACTAATTTCTAAACCTTTAAGAGAATATGCAACATTAAGTAAGAAGATAATTCTGATAGGACAAGGCGATAAATTTGAGATTTGGGATCAACATTCATGGAATCAGAATGTTGATAAATGGAGAGAAGAGGTTACTTCTAATGATGATGCACAAGCATTAAGTGACATAAGTATATGATAAGTAATAATCACTATAAGGTTTTAGGTGTCAACGCAAATGAGGATACTGAGACTATCAAAATAGCTTTTAAAAGGTTAGCATCTAAATATCACCCAGATAAAAACCATAACAACTCTGAATATACAGAGCTTTTTTACAAGATTAAAAATGCCTATGAGGAAATCATGGAGTATAAGAATAATGGATAATACAAATTTCCACGTTCCAGTATTAAAAAGTGACTCAATACACCAACTAGTTACTGATAAAAATGGAATCTATATTGATGCAACCTTGGGTTATGGAGGGCATACAAAAGCAATTTTAGATGCGACAACAGAAAATTCAAAAATATTTGGAATTGATAAAGATTTAGATGCAATAGATTTTAATAATAAAGAATTTGTAGATGAGAAGAGATTTACCCTAAAACATGGATGTTTCTCTTCTATACAAGATTATGCAAAAAGCTGGAATATATTTGGATCAGTAAATGGAATCTTGTTTGATTTGGGTGTTTCATCTGTTCATCTGGATGATGCAAATCGAGGATTTAGCTTTAACAAAGACGCTCCATTAGATATGCGATTTAATAGAACTTCTGGTAAAACTGCTGCTGAGTATCTTAATGAATTGCCAGAGGAAGAAATCGAAAAAATATTGAGAGTGTACGGACAAGAAAAATTCTCGAAAAGAATAGCTAAAAATATTATGAAATTTAGAGAAACTAAAAAGCTAAAAAATACATTAGAGCTTGTAGATATAATAAATAAATCGGTGTTAGTAAATGATAAGCATAAACATAATGCAACAAGATCTTTTCAAGCATTGCGAATTTTTATTAATAAAGAGCTAGACGTTCTTAAGGAAGTTTTAGAAAAATCATATGATGTGCTTGCTCCTAATGGAAGATTGGTTCTTATTACATACCATTCTCTTGAAGAGAGAGCTATAAAAGATTTCTTAGTTTTCACAGACAAGTACCTTTCTGCACCAAGGAAAATGCCTATAAAGCCAGAATTTATGAAAAAAATGTTCAATTTAATAAAAAAAATAAAGCCATCAGAATTTGAAGTGAAACAAAATCCAAGATCAAGATCTGCAAAAATTAATGTATTGGAAAAACAGTCATGAACATAGTTTCAACATTGATATTGATTCTTCTAATTACTACTTCAGCTTTTGGAGTGATTTTTATAAAGTATCAAAATAGAGCTCTTAACATTGAAATATCAAAAAATGAAAAGATTTTATTTGAAACATCTGAGCTATACAGAGAGCTATTAAAAGAAAAGACAAAACTTACTGATAGTAAACTCCAGAAAAGTAGCCTAGGTGAAGTATTAGATATGCAGTTACCATCAAAAGAAAGAATTTTAATCATGAACTTAAAACATTAGGAGGAACACCATGTTTGAAATAGTAAATAATTATAATCAGAATGCGGTTATCAAAGTTATTGGTGTTGGAGGTGGTGGCGGAAACGCTATAATATCAATGCTAAAGTCTCAAATTCATGGAGCAGACTTTATAATTGCTAATACTGATGTTCAGGCTTTAAGAGATGTAAATGGAGCTACAACAGTACAAATTGGTTCTGAAATCACTAAAGGCTTGGGAGCAGGGGCAGATCCAGAAAAAGGTAAGCAAGCTGCGTTAGAAGCTAGCGAGACATTAAAAGAGTCTATCGAAGGAGCTGATATGTTATTTATAGCTGCAGGTATGGGAGGTGGAACAGGGACAGGTGCGGCACCTGTAATAGCTCAAATTGCAAGAGATCTAGGCATTCTTACTGTAGCAGTTGTGACAAAACCTTTTGATTTTGAGGGCCCAGAAAGAATGTCAAATGCTCAAGAAGGTATTAATAATCTCGAACAGTGGGTTGATTCGTTAATTGTTATTCCAAATTCAAAATTGAAAGAAGTGTATGGCGGCAGCGAATCAATTTTTTCATCTTTTGAAAATGCTAATGATGTGCTTAGAGGTGCTGTAAAAGGTATCACTGAAATAATAACTATTAGAGGTTTTATGAATGTAGATTTCGCTGATGTAAAGACAGTTATGTCAGGAATGGGCAAGGCAATGATGGGTTCAGGTGTATCTTCAGGTGAGAATAGAGCTATAGATGCGGTTACAACAGCATTGAGTAGTCCATTATTAGATAATTTTGATCTACAAGGAGCAAGTGGTGTTTTAGTTAATATCACATCTGGTTCAGATTTAACTACTGATGAATTTGAGATTATTGGCAGTAAAATCCGAGAGATAGCAAATGAAGATGCAAAAATAATTACTGGCTGTATAAAAGAAGATGATAATATTGGCGACTTACGTGTAACGATAATTGCAACCGGCTTTGCACAAAGAAATGTTACACAAGAGGCTAATCTTGAAACTTCTACTGAGCAAAACAATAATGTTAACTTAGGACAAACAGCAAACAACAATCTTGTGCATAACGTAGACGTAGCTCAACAGGTTAATAGTATTCAACCTGAAGAACAAACGTCAATTGATATTCCAGCTTTCTTAAGACAGCAAGCTGATTAATAATACTCAAAGAAATGAAAAGCTAAGGCTGCTGCTATTTATAGCAGTGGCCTTTTTTGTTTTTTTCATTATTCTGATTAGACTTTATTTTATTCAAATTGAAGCGACAGACTGTTTCTATTTCAATAAACAAACATGTAAAGATAATATATTAAATGAGGCAAAAAAAAGACAAATACTTTCAATAAAGATAGCAGCGCAGAGAGGCAGTATATATGACAGAAACTATAATACTTTAGCCATGTCATTACCGACAAAAACACTTTGTATAAACCCAAGTAAGTTATATAGAAGTTCTGATAAATCTATATCTATCCTTGCTAACGAACTAAATATATCTAGAAATAAATTAAAATCAGCTATATTAAAAAATAAAAATAAAAAAGAACTATATATCAAAAGACATGTTCCTACAGAACTGTATATAAAAATTAAACAACTAAAAAATCCATACATATACTTCATAAATGAAAATAAAAGGTCATATCTAGGAGGTGAATCATTTTCAAATATCATAGGATTTACAGATATAGATGATAGAGGACAAGAAGGCATAGAGTTAATAAAAAATAAAATTCTATCTCCTGTTAGCGGTCTAAAGAAAGTAAAACAAGATAATATTGGCAGGCCAATTGAAACAATAAAAATAATAAAAAAATCTAAGTCTGGAGAAGATATTTTATTAACGATTGATAAAAGGGTACAAATTATTGGTTATGAAATTCTTAGAAAATATATAAATAAATTTAAAGCTGAAAGTGGATCAATTATTTTAATTGAATCTGATACAGGAGATATATTATCTATGGCTAATTATCCTTCTTTTAATCCTGAGAAAAGAAGCCAATTCAAAGGTAAAAATATTAAAAATAGAGCGGTATATGATTTAATAGAGCCAGGCTCCACAATTAAACCTCTCATAATTTATACTGCTTTAGATCAAAACATTATTAATAAATCTACAGTAATTGATACTGCTCCTGGTGTTATAAAACTTGAAAATAAGGAAATTAAAGACTGGAAATATTTAGGTTCAGTTACTCCGATGGACATTATACGTTTATCAAGTAATATTGGAGCAGCAAAAATCTCTAGCAAACTATCAAAAAAACAACTTTTAGATGGACTAAGTAATTTTGGTTTTGGACAATCATTGTTTATAAATTTACCTGGTTCAAAAACTGGTAGTTTACCCGTTGTATCTGAATTATCTGAATCCGGACATATGAGTCTCGGATATGGCTATGGCTTATCTATGTCTTTAATGCACCTTGCAAGCGCATACACAACTTTGGCAAATTATGGAAAAAGAGTGGATATAAATTATTTAAAAAATTCTAATAATGGTAATAACAAAGAAAGTATTCTTGATCATGATAAAGCTAAACAAGTGCTTACTATGATGAAAGAGGTTGTTCATTCAAAAGATGGCACAGGAAGAAGAGCTGCTGTGCAAGGTTATACAGTTTATGGCAAAACAGGTACTGTGAGACAGCTGGTTAATGGAAACTATGCAAAAAATAAACATAATGCTATTTTTGTTGGAATATTAGGTGATCCGGAACCAAAGTATGTAGCAGCAGTAATTGTGAGAGATCCTAAAAATAGAGAAGGGTCTGGAGGTATACATGCAGCTCCAATTTTTAGTGACTTCATGCAGCACTCTATGAGAATATTAAGCGATCAAAACTATGTCACAAGTACTAACTAGTCTAGACCTTTTAAAGAGGTTTATTACGTTAAATGGATATAATTCTAAAAATCTTTATGATAAATTCTCCCTTGACTCAAGGGAAGTAAGACCGGGACAAGTTTTTCTTTCATTAGACAAAAATCAGCATAAGAATCTTATAAATATTAAACATGCAATTAAAAATGGCGCATGTGCATTTGTATCTACTTTTCAATTTACTAGAACAAAAATAAATAGTTCTATTCCTTTTTTTGTACAAAAAAATCTAAGAGAATATATTTATAAGCTATATCAAAGTAATCTTAGGATATTAGATTCAAAAACTAAAACTATTGGCGTAACCGGAACTAATGGTAAAACATCAACAATTCTATTATTAGCTCAATCGTTAATAAGTTTAAACAAAAAAGTAGGAGTTATATCAAGCGAAGGAATTGGCCTTTATCCATTATTAGAAAAAAATGATTATACAACTCCGCCAATTGATATTATCTACAAAAATTACTCGAAATTTATAGCAAAAAAATATGATTATGTAATTATTGAAAGCTCCTCTCAAGGATTACATCAGGGAAGACTTAAAGGAATATGTTTTGATTATTCATTCATAACAAATATTTATAGTGATCATTTAGATTATCATAAGAATATTAAAAGTTATGCAAGAGCGAAGTTATCTATAATACAACAATCTAAATGTATCATCCTCAATAACGATTCAGATACATTAATGAAAGAACTAACTACCAAAGATAAAATAAAATATGTTTTCATTTCAAATGATGTTAGAAATAAAAAAAACTGCCTGATAACTTATAATGATCAAAAAAAGAATATATGTATAGGTAATAAAAATATCAAACTTACTGAATATAATATTCTTAACTTCAATATTTATTCATTACTCTTTATTTGCGCGTTTTTATATTTAGAAAATTACAAGAATAATACTATTAAAAAAGTAATAAACACTTTAAATCCCTTACCCGGAAGAAGACAAGTTATCAGTACAAAAAAAAGAGGAAAATTTGTAATTGATTATGCTCACACAATTCAGTCGTTTCACGACATATTCATGAATTTTAATTCAAATTCTAATATCACAACACTATTTGGATGTGGTGGTGACAGAGATAAGTCTAAAAGAAAAATTATCGCAAAAACAGTTGATAGCAAATCATCTTTTTCAATCATTACTGAGGATAATTCAAGGAATGAGAATTTTCTTTCCATACTTTATGATATTAAATCGGGTTTTGGTGATAAAAAAAAATATATAGTTATCGAGTCACGTAAAAAAGCAATTAAATATTTATTTAAAAATTCAAAAAAAGATAGTTTAAATTTCATATTAGGCAAAGGTAACGAAGATTATATATTGAAGAAAAACAAAAAAATAAGACATAATGATATTAATTATCTAAATTTATTAATTAACAAAGATGAATCTTAAAATCTCAGATATTGCAAGCTATCTATCCAGTACAATTAGTGGTCTTGATTTACCAATTAATAAGGTATCTATTGATAGCAGAGAAGTTACAGAAGGTGATTTATTTATAGCAATACCAGGTCATACATATGATGGTCACAGGTTCATATCAGATGCAATAGATAATGGTGCAAAGTCTATAATTTATAATAAATCTTATATCATCAATGATAATAGGGTTCCAACAATCAGTGTTGATAATACTATTACTGCGCTAGGCATAATAGCTCGAAATTATAAAAATAAGATTGGTTCTCCTTATACTATTGGTATTACTGGTACTAACGGTAAAACAACAGTCACAAAATTATGTGATTCCATATTAAAAGTATCTTTTAAAACAAGTACTACAATTGGAAATTTTAACAATGAGATAGGCCTACCTTTATCAATTTTAAATGCTTCAAAAGATACTAACAAATGTATATATGAGCATGGAGCTAGTAAGTTAGGAGACATTAAATATTTAACATCAATATCAGAACCTAATTTAACTGCTTTATTAAATGTTTCTGAAGCCCATATGGAGTCATTTATGAATATGGAGAACTTGATTAAAACTAAAGAAGAGATTTATTCACATTCAAATACAAAAAAAGTAATCTTGAATATTAATGATAAGCACTATCGACAATGGAGATACATTAATTCTAATAAAGAAATAGTAACTATTTCTCTAAAAGGTGATGCAGACTATGTACTTAAACCATACTCTAATCATAGTTACAAAATATCTGTTTATGGAAATACTTTTGAAGTAAGTAAAAACAATATTGAAAATATATTACCTATAAATATTTTGTTCAGTGTTGCAATATCTATGGAATCCGAAGCAAGTAAAGATGACGTAATAAAAGGGTTTGAATCATTTTTAGGAGTAAAAGGAAGATTCTATAAATTTATCGCAAAAAATAA
This sequence comes from Gammaproteobacteria bacterium, assembly GCA_016779485.1. Lineage (GTDB taxonomy): Bacteria > Pseudomonadota > Gammaproteobacteria > CACLCV01. The sequence goes on along the minus strand of JADHNN010000006.1, from coordinate 55,391 downwards.
ATCAATAGTTATTGATGATTCCTATAATGCAAACCCAGAATCTATGAAAGCTGCTTTAAATCAATTTTCACAAACTAATCGTGAAAAGTTATTTGTAATGGGTGACATGGGTGAATTAGGAGCAAGATCACATGAAAGTCATGTAATGATATTTGAATTATCAAAAAAATTGGGAATTAAATATTTATTCTATATGGGAAAATACATGCAAGATGCTAAATTAATATATGGCAAGAATTGTTATACTTCAAAAGATATGAACGAATTAATTAGACAAATAAAAAGTATCTCAAATAGTCAATCTTCTATTTTAATCAAAGCATCTCGTTTCATGAACTTTGATACTATAGTGCGGGAACTCAGTTAACTATGTTATTAACCTTATTTGAATATCTTACTCAATATAATACTGGGTTTAATGCATTTTTATATTTGACTACTAGAATAGTTATGGGAGCTCTTACTGCACTGGTAATTTCACTTCTCTTAGGTCCAGCTATTATTTCATTTCTCAGAGATAAACAATTTTATCAATCTATAAGAGAAGATGGGCCAAAAAGACATTTAGATGATAAAAATTCTACTCCAACAATGGGCGGTGTAATTATTATATTTTCTGTAGTCATTTCAACATTATTATGGTCAGATTTAAATAACAATTACACATTGATATTGCTATTTGGAATATTTGGTTTTGGCCTAATAGGATTCTATGATGATTATAAAAAATTAATAAAAAAAAATAGTGATGGGATTAAAGGTAGATCAAAACTTTTTTTTCAAATAGCCATAGCATCATTAATAACAATATTTTTATATACATATATGGAAACGGGCTCAATAGAGTCCGTTGTTCCATTTATGAAAGATAATAGTTTTTACTTAGGAATACTTTTCATCCCATGGGCAATTTTTATATTAGTAGGCTCGTCAAATGCAGTTAACTTAACAGATGGCCTAGATGGTCTTGCTATATTGCCATGTATTTTAATTGCATCATCATTTGTTATTTTTGCATATGCGCATGGAAATATGATTATTTCTGAGTATTTACTTATTCCGTATATTGAAGGTTCAGGTGAAATTGCAATCTTTGCAGCCTCTTTAGTAGGTGCAGGGTTAGGATTCCTATGGTTTAATTCTTATCCAGCAGAAATATTTATGGGTGATTGTGGATCATTGTCTCTTGGTAGTTCTTTGGGTTTATTAGCAATAATCCTAAAACAAGAACTTACATTTGCTATAATGAGCGGGATATTTATTGCTGAAGTCATGTCTGTCATTTTGCAAGTTCTCTCATTTAAATTCAGAAATGGAAAAAGAATATTTAAAATGGCACCATTACATCATCATTATGAACTTTCAGGACTATCTGAGCCTAAAATCATTATGAGATTTTGGATAGTGACATTTATACTCGTATTACTTGCATTATCTACATTGAAGATAAGATGAATTTATCTAAGTTATCGTTTCTTATACTAGGCAAAGGAGTAACTTATAATAACTGTAAGATATTTTTTGATAAAAACTCAATTACGTATCAAGCGATAAATACAGACGATATTTTAAATATTGATAATGACAGCATACTCACCAAAAATGGAAAAATTAATATTAGAAGTATCAACTATATAGTTATAAGTCCAGGAATTAAAAAAGAAAACAAATATGTGAAAAAACTACTTGATGCTGGCTATGAACTCATAACAGATGTTGAACTTCTCCAAAGTCAATTAAAAGCCAAATATATTTGTGTAACAGGAACTAATGGAAAAACATCAACAGTAAATCTTCTTGCAGATATTTTAAATAATAATAATCAAAAAGCTCTTGCCTGCGGAAACAATGGAGTATCTTTATTTAAAGCACTTGAAGAAGATTTCAGTTACATAATAATTGAGCTTTCAAGTTATCAATTAGAGTATATAAAGAACCTTGACTCTTTTATCTCTATAATTCTCAATATTTCTGAGGATCATTTAGATAGACATGATTCCTTGAAAGAATACTTAGATATAAAATTGCAGATATTTAATAATGCAGATAACTGTATCATTAACTCAGACATAGCAGTATCAAAAAAATACCAAACATACAATATCAATAAAAACAAATTTCTTATTAATGGGAAAATTTTAAAAAAAATCTCATTTATGGATTATAAATCTGTAAAGCTGAATAAAAGAATATTTAAAGTTAATGGTAAACATGAAGTAATGAATCTGTGTGCATGTCTTGCCATTTTGAAAATTATAGGACTTTCAATAAATGATACATTAATTGGTTTTTCACAAAGATTAGCATTACCACATAGACTAGAAAAATTTTGTACATATAAAGCTACTAATTTTATTAATGATTCAAAATCAACTAATGCTAGCTCAACATTAAATGCGCTTGAATCAATTTCAAGTAGTGTAACTTTGATTATGGGAGGTGATAAAAAAAAGATATCTTACTCATTACTATCAAAAATAATAAATGATAAAGTCAAATTATTAATACTATTTGGCCGTAATAAAAAAGATTTATACAACGAAATTCTGCCTAATGTTGAAACAATATTTCTTAATAACCTGGAGGAAGTTGTCTCATATATATTTTCTGACTTTAGAAGAAAAACAACTATTCTTTTTTCACCTGGCACATCAAGTTTTTCTCTTTATCAAAACTTTGAAGAAAGAGGCAATCATTTTAAAAATCTTGTAAATAATTATGTTAATAAAAAAGTTTAAAAATACTTTTGATTTCTTTGATAATAGAGGTCTAGATTCATTTTTTCTTGCATGCGTTACCAGTCTTATAATTATTGGACTAGTCATGGTAACTTCATCAACTGTTGATTTTGCTGCAACAAAATTTTCTAACCCACTATTTTTTTTTAAAAAACAAATGTTATTCATAATATTAGGTTTATTTGTTCTTTATGTTGTTACTCGAATTAAAATTAAGTTCTATTATGATTATGGACAATTCTTTTTATTATTATCTTTACTTTTATCTTTACTTGTCCATATACCTGGTGTCGGAGTTACGATAAATGGCGCAACTCGATGGATCAATCTTGGTTTTTTTACCTTACAAGTCTCAGAAGTATCAAGATTATTATTCTTTATATGGTTATCTGGATATATTGTAAGAAATAACTTCAATAAAGATTTTTTTAAAATCTTTATCTTTGCATCAATACTAATGTTCATTATTGTTTTACAGAGAGATTTTGGAAGCATGATATTATTATTTTCTACATTTATAATTTATTCATTTATATCAAATGTTCGATTGTCTCATTTATTAAAAATATCTGTGGCAGCAATTATTCCAATTATTTTACTGATTGTTCTTTATCCATATAGAGTTCAAAGATTTCTTGCATTTATAAACCCATGGAATGATCCACAAGGCAGCGGTTATCAAATAATTGCATCGCAAATAGCTTTATCATCAGGAGGCCTTTTTGGGCAAGGTTTGGGTTCAAGTACGCAAAAACTATTTTATTTACCTGAACAATACAATGATTTTATACTTGCTATCATAGGAGAAGAGCTTGGTTTTATTTTTCTTGTTTTTATCTTGTTGCTCTATATTATACTTTTTTGGCGTATGTTTATCTTCTATAGTAATACTCGTGTGAATTCTGAGTTCCCATCAAACTTAGTCTTAAGCATTATACTATTAATGATGATACAGACCTTAATACATGTTTTAGTCAACATTGGTTTATTTCCTACAAAAGGGATGGGTCTTCCATTTATAAGTTATGGTGGCACAAACCTACTTCTGATGTTTACGTATATTGGTATTCTGATTAGAATACAAATTGAGAAGAAACAGACACGCAGCCAGGCAGTTCATAGAAGTATATAATGACTAAGAAAATAATGATAGTATCAAGCGGAACTGGCGGACACGTAATTCCTGCTTTAAATATCTCTGAGTTACTATTGAGTAAAGGTTATGAAATAATTTGGATTGGGACAAAAAATGGTATTGAAAATAGATTAATAAAAAATAATAAAATTAAATTATTTCACATAACATCAACAGGTATTAGAGGAAAAAATGTTTTTGATAAAGTTAAAGGAATATTAAACTTTGTAAAATCTATCTTTCAAAGCATCAGGATTATAAGTAAAAATAGACCTCTTTTTGTATTTGGATTTGGGGGCTATGTTAGTACATCTGTAAGTTTAGCTGGTTTTTTATACCGTTTACCAATTTATGCGCATGAATCAAATTCAATACCCGGATCTGCAAATAAACTTAATAATTTAATAACAAAGAAAACCTTTCAAACATTTCCAAATACATTTCCAAAACAATCTAAAGTTATATTATCTGGCAATCCACTTAAAAAAAATTTTAAAAATATAACTTGTCCTGATGAAAAATATCAACAAAACAGGCATAAGACCAATATCCTAATCTTCGGAGGAAGCCAAGGAGCTAAATTCTTTAATGAAAATATTCCTGCTTCTTTCTCACGTTTTTCAAATTCTATTCATATCATACATATATGTGGTGTAAATAATAAAAATAAAGTTGAGGAACAATATAAAAAATTTAATATTGACGCTGAAGTAATCGAATTCTCTTATGAGATGGATATACTTTATGAATGGTCTGATTTAATCATTTCACGATCTGGATCTATGACTTTAAGTGAGATATCGATTTCTGGTAGAGCATCAATACTGATTCCTTATCTTTATGCAACAGATAATCACCAATGGAATAATGCTAAGTATTTGTGTAAAAATCATGCTGCATTAATGGCAGAGGAAAACTATGAATTTAGAGAAAATTTAGAACGATCTATTAAGAGACTGTTATTGAATAAGAATGAATTACACATAATGGCAAATAATGTTAAATCTCTTTTTCCATTTGATTCTAGTGATATAATCTTAAAGAATATTCCGGAATTACATGAAAAACTCCATAACACATCATCTTAAAAATAAATCATTTTACTTAATTGGAATCGGCGGTGCTGGAATGATGGGCATTGCAGAATTACTCCATAATTTAGGATTTATTGTGCATGGTTCAGACATAGATAACACTTTATCTGTAAAAAGATTACGCAAGCTGAAGATAAAAGTATACATAGGCCATAATCCTAAAAACATAAAGAAGGATGACATAATCATTTTTTCTAATGCAATAAAAAAAAATAACATAGAAATGTTATTTGCTAGAATTAACAATATGACAATACTTTCACGTATGGAGATACTGTCTGAATTAATGAGATTAAAATATGGTATTTCTATAACTGGCTCACATGGGAAGACTACAACTACAAGTTTATTAAGCCATATACTTTATAAAAACCATCTTGATCCTACATATCTGATTGGAGGCATGCTCAAAACTGACGATCCGCATGTTAAATTAGGTAATAGTAGTTATTTAATAACAGAAACAGATGAGAGTAATTCAGATTTTACTAAGCTAAAACCTCATCTTGTCGCAATTACTAATTTAGATGCTGAGCACTTAGAAAATTATAATAACTCTTTTAGTAACTTACTTTCCTGTATGCGTGAATTCGTAAAATCAATTCCATTTTATGGAAAAGTCTTTATTAATGGAGATGATAAAAACTCTCTCGACCTAGCTAAAAATATTAATAGAAATATTTTTACATTTGGATTTAAAAAAAATAATGATTTGTATGCAAGCAATATACTATATAGTAAAAACAGGATGAAATTTGATGTTCATTATAATAAAAAAACATATTTAGTTTCAACTAAGCTTTTAGGAAAACATAACGTTTATAATGTATTAACTGCAATGGCTGTCTGTATATTTATAGGTATCAAACTATCAAGTATAATTACTTCTCTTACGTCTTTTCATGGAGTATCAAGAAGATTTGATATACATAAAAAGATATCTATTAATAATAAGAAAGTGCTTACTATTGATGATTATGGTCATCATCCTTCTGAAATTCAATCTACGATAGGTACCATTACAGAAATATATCCTAACAAAAAAATCTTGATTGTATTTCAACCTCATCGTTACTCAAGAACAAAGTCCTCCTGGAGAGAGATGTTAAAAGTATTAAATGATACTGATAAGATTATACTTTTACCTACTTATTCTGCAGGTGAAAAAAAGACGATGTATGATTCAGAATTTTTATATAAAAAACTAAAAGCAAAAAATAAAATTTATCTAAAATCATTACGTAATGTAAAGAAAACAATAGAAGCATTTGTAGATGAAGATACAGTATTACTTCTGCAGGGAGCAGGTGATATAAAAAATATTATAAATTTATTTAATAATGATAAAACATAACTATCCTTTGAAAAATATAACAACTATTGGCCTTGGTGGTACCTGTAAAGAACTAATATGTCCTGTCACCATTAATGATTTATTAAAAATAAATAAATCTAGAAAACATATATATGTAGGTAACGGCTCTAATATTTGTTTTATTACTGATTATTATAATGGGTCAATAATTAGCTTAAAAAGAATGAAAAGATTTATATCACATGATGACAGTTATATTTACTGCTCGAGTAATATTTCTTGTAATAAAGTATCTAGATATTTATATAACAATGAAATTTCGGGATTTGAATTCCTCCATGGTATACCTGGTACAATAGGTGGAGCAATATATATGAACGCAGGAGCGTTTGATGATGAACTTCTTCGTCATGTACACTCTATTGAGCTACTGGACAGCGTAGGGAATAATTATATAATCAGTAATAAGGATTTACATTATTCTTATAGAAAGTCTAATATCGATAAAAAATCCTCTATCATTCGTGTTACTTTGAATAATCAGGCTAAGGTATTTGATAGGAATATACTTAATAAATTAAACTCTATTAGAAAAAATACACAACCTATAAAGCAGCTTTCTTGTGGTTGTATTTTTAGAAATCCTAAGAATCAATATGCTGCAAAATTAATAGAAGGAGCAGAACTGAAAGGAACAAGAGTTGGTGGAATTTATATTTCAAGGAAACACTCTAATTATTTTATCAATGATGGTTCGGGAACATATAAAGAATTTTTGAAGCTTATCAAAATTGTGAAAAATAAAGTATTCACGAAATATAATATCAAACTTCAAGAAGAGGTAATCTTAGTTAAATGAAGTATAAAAATCCCAAGATTTGTATTTTAGGTGGAGGTTGGTCAAATGAAAGGTTAATTTCACTAAAAAGCGCTAATGCTGTCTTTGATTGTCTTAAATCAAATGGACATGATGTAATCTTCTTTGATATGTCGGTTGATTCATTTGAAGACCTAGAAAAAATAATTACAGAAAACTCTATCGATTTAGTTTTTAATCTTATACATGGAGAAGGTGGAGAAGACGGGACAGTTCAAAAATACCTTGATATGCTATCAGTAGATTACTGTGGTTCAGATGAAAAATCTTCAAAAACATCATTTAATAAATATGATACTAAAAAAATATGGCAACAAAATGGTTTTTTAATTCCTGAATATGAATTATTTACATCACAAGATTATGATTATTGTAATAAAAAATTTGGTGAACATTTCTTTATAAAAGATACGTGCTCAGGATCAAGTAACAATATATATTTAATATCAAATCTAATTGACTTTGATGATTTTAAAAATTGTCATGATAAAAATCGCCAATTTATTATAGAAGAAAAGATTAATTCTAATGAATATACTGCAGCGATACTTCATAATAAATTATTACCAATAATCAAGATTAAGCCTGATAATGATTTTTATGATTATGATGCTAAATATGCGTCTAATCTGACAGAATTTACTTTTCCAAAAATAAATAATGACCTTTTTTCGTCAATAAATAAAACTATTTTAAATGCATTTAATATTATTGGCTGTAGTAGATGGGGTAGAATAGATTTTTTTATAAAAAACAATGATATTATTTTATTAGAGTTGAATACAATACCAGGAATGACTGACCATAGCCTCGTTCCAAAGGCAGCAAAAGAGAACGGTATTGACTATTATAATTTAATATTAAATATCTTAGATATATGCCCAAGATAATAGTTTATATTATACTCTTTCTTATCCTGCTAATTACATATAAATCTGGTATTTTTACTTTTCCCATTGATGAAGTGAAAATAATTTCCTCTGAAAAGAACCATAATGAAAATAAACTAGATAGTCTTATTAGCTCTCTATATGGCAATGACTTACTTCTTATGGATATTCATATTATTCAAAAAAAAATAATGTCTGATAATCAAATTAGATATGCAGAAATTAAAAAATCATTTCCATCTACACTTGAAATTACAATATTTCATCATAAACCTATTGCTCAATATGGGAATAAAATACTGACAAGTAATGGAACTCTAATTGACCACTTACAAGATAAAAATAGATTCCCTGTAATAATAGACCATTATAATGATGCTACTTTTGCTAAAGATATATTCATGTTTTCAACAGAACAACTAGATATGATAAGACTTAACATAGATAAAATTGAAATACATCATTCATTAATTAGAATATATACAGACTCTCTAATACTAATTTCTGATAGATCTAATTTTAAAAAAAATATCAAAAGATTAATTTTATCATTTGATGAAATTCACAGAGTATATGAAAAGAAAGTCACCTCAATTGATATGAGATATTCCAATGGTTTTGCTATCAAATAGTAGAGCAAATAAGATATAATATCTTTAAATGAATACTATAAAAAGCACTGATACTCTTGTAGCTCTTGATATTGGGACATCCAAAGTGCTCTGTTTAGTAGCTGATATTGATGATAAAGGTGAGCTCAGAATTATAGGTATTGGCAATGAGCCTTGTGCAGGTCTGAATAAAGGTGTAATTTCAGAAATTGACGCTACTGTATCAAGTGTAAGACGAGCGAAAGAGAAAGCAAGCAGCATGTCTAGCTGTAATATTGAATCGGTAACTACTGGAATCGCAGGTAATCATATTCAAAGCTATAACGGTAACGGCGCTGTTAATATAATGAATGATGAGGTAACAGAAGAGGATAAAGAAAAGGTAATAGCTAATGCTCAAAATATTCAGATACCAAAAGACCAAGAAATACTTCATGTTATTGATCAATACTATACTATTGACGGCCAAACAGGAATTAGAGAACCAAAAGGAATGGCTGGCGGTAGACTCGAAGCTAATGTGCATATTATCACTACCTCTTCAACTGCAAAAAGGAATTTAACAAAATGTATCAACAATAGTCTTTTAGAGATTGACCATTTTGTTCTGCAACCAGTTGCATCAAGTTTAGCTGTCTTATCAGATGAAGAGCTTGATTTAGGCGTCTGTTTAATTGATATAGGTTGTGGCACGACTGATGTTGCTATATTCACTGAGGGAACAATCAAACACACAGCAGTAATCCCGATAGGCAGTCAGATGATTACTAATGATATCAGAATAATATTATGTACATCTCTAGATGCAGCAGAGCAAATTAAAATTCAATATGGATGCGTCTCATCTAATCAAGATATGGATTTGAAAATTCCCGTCCCTTCTGTTTCAGACAAACCTGATACTGAAACCAGTAAAACAATAGTGTCACAAATTATTGCTGCCAGAATTAATGAAATATTTGATGCTATACAAAAAGAAATCAATGACAGCGGTTATTCAAATAAGATAAGAGCTGGACTGGTCTTTACCGGTGGAGGAGCAAAATTAGGCGGCATCGATAATTATGCAGAATCTTTTTTTAAAACACCATCAAGAGTAGGTTCTCCAAAAAACATAAAAGGCCTCGAGGATTTGAGAGGAAAAACACGTTATTCAACAGCAGTTGGTCTTTTGCTATACAGAGAGAAGGAGTTAAGAAAATTATCATCAGCAAACAAATATCCATCTAAAATTGCTAATTTATTCAATAAAGTTACAAGAAAACTCTCTAATTACTTCCAAAAAGAACTTTAAACGTTAGATATGGTCTAATAATCTATATTTGTAAGATTTATAACTATTTGATAATATTTCGATATGTTAAAACAAAGAACTTTAGCAAGCAGTATAACGGCAACAGGAGTTGGCCTTCATACGGGTAGAAAAATAAATTTACGAATAAATCCTGGTCAACCAGACAAAGGAATTGTCTTCGTCAGAAATGACTTATCTGATGCTACAATAGCTGCATCACTTAAGAACGTTCACGATACACGCTTGTCTACTACAATATCTAATGGAGATGCATCTGTTTCAACCGTAGAACATCTTCTGTCTGCTTTAGCAGGATTAGGAATAGATAATGCAATTATAGAACTAGATGGTCCTGAAGTGCCTATTATGGATGGAAGTTCACGGCCTTTTGTTTTTTTAATTCAGTCTGCTGGTGTATGTGAACAGAATCATCCAAAAAGATTTATAAAAATAACTAAGGACATTGAAGTAAAACAAAATGATAAGTGGGCTAAGATAGAACCATACAATGGCTTCAAAGTTTCTTTTACGATAGATTTTGATCATCCATCTTTTCCTAGAGAAACTCAAAATTCAACAATTGACTTTTCTACAATATCTTATTTAAGTCAAGTAAGCAGAGCAAGAACATTTGGCTTTGCCAAAGATATTGAAAATTTAAGGAAAAACAATCTTGCACTGGGCGGAAGTGTAAATAATGCAATTGTAATTGATGATTATAAAATAATTAATGAAGATGGCCTCAGATATAAAGATGAATTTGTAAAGCATAAAATACTTGATGCTATTGGTGATTTATACTTACTTGGTCATAGCTTAATAGGTTCATTTTCAGCTTATAAGTCTGGACATCATCTTAATAATCTTTTACTGAGAGAATTAATAAACAATGAAAGCGCTTGGGAAGAAGTAATTATTGAAGACGAATCTAAGTCTCCTATATTATTCACTCAGGCTGCCGAGGCAATTTAAGTTTAACATTTAAATCTTGTATACTATACATACCAAAATCTTTAAATATTTGTAAATATTTCTCTCTTTCAAACTTAATGATAGATGCAACTGAGCTATCATTACATTCAATTGTTATGATGGATTCAGAAAAATTTATAACATTAATTTTATTAATAACTTCATTCTCTATATTACTTTTCAGTAAAGAATTAAGCGTATCAATTCTTTCTTTCTTTTTTATAACTTTATCGGGTATAAAATCGGATATTTTTTTCATAAAACCTCTATTTATTGTATGATAAACCATATCCTCTTAAGTAGAAAAAAATGATTGGTAATTTCATAAAAAAAATAATAGGCAGCCGTAATTCTAGAATTATTAAAGATTATAAGGTTATTATCAAAACTATTAATGATTTAGAGAAGAAATACAAAAATATATCTGATTCTGAGCTTAAAAGCTTAACCACTTCACTTAGAGATCGATATGCTAAATCTCCCAACCTTGATGATTTGTTACCAGATGCATTTGCTATTGTAAGAGAGACATCAGTAAGAACACTTGGTATGAGACATTTTGACGAACAGTTGATGGGTGGTATTGCTCTTCATCAAGGCAAAATAAGCGAAATGAAAACAGGTGAGGGTAAGACGCTTGTAAGTACATTACCAGCTTATCTTAATTCACTTACTGGAAACCCAGTTTATATAGTAACTGTAAATGATTATCTGGCTGAAAGAGATTCAAAATGGATGGGTATTATATATGAATATTTAGGTTTGTCTGTTGGCTATATCAATAGCAATATCCCGCCTAGTAGCAGAAGAGAAATTTATCAATCTGATATAATTTATGGAACTAATAATGAATTTGGTTTTGACTACCTAAGAGACAATATGGTGATGAGCAAAGACGATAAGAATCAATCCATACTCAGTTACGCAATTATAGATGAAGTTGATTCCGTACTCATAGATGAAGCAAGAACGCCATTAATTATTTCAGGTTCGAATAATAAGATTAATAATACATACGCTAAAATTAATAAGATTATTAAAATATTTTTAAATAAAAACGATACTGATTTATATTCTATAGAAGAGAAACAGAAATCAGTCTCATTGTCAGAAATGGGTCAGTCTGCTATTGAAAAAATACTACTTGATAATAACCTAATAAAATCCTCTGAAGATATCTACAGCACCGATAATATACAGTTATTCAGTCACATAGATTCAGCTCTAAAAGCTCATCTTATTTATAAAAAAGATATTGATTATGTTATAGAGAATAATGAAATTGTAATAATTGATGAATTTACAGGACGAAAAATGTTGGGCAGAAGATGGTCTGAAGGTCTACATCAGGCAATTGAAGCAAAAGAGAATGTTTCTATAAAACAAGAAAACCAAACCTATGCATCTATCACATTTCAGAATTACTTTAGAATGTTTAATAAGATATGCGGCATGACCGGGACTGCTGATACTGAAGCTGAGGAATTTCAACAAATATATAACCTCGAAGTTGTACAAATTCCACCCAATAGAAAGCTCATTCGTGATGATAAAGTTGATTTAGTATTTCTTACGGAGAAAGAAAAGTATGCACATATCCTAAAGGAAATTACAGATATTCATGAAACAGGGCAGCCAATTCTTGTAGGTACTACATCTGTTGATGCCTCTGAGAATATATCAAAATATTTAAAAAAAAATAAGATTAAACATAACGTACTAAATGCTAAATATCATCAAAAAGAAGCTGAAATTATTCAAAATGCTGGCGCTCTAAATTCAATAACGATTGCTACTAATATGGCTGGTCGTGGTACTGATATAGTTCTGGGTGGATATAAAGTTAATATTAATGCTGATGAATGGGCAAAAAACAATAAAAAAGTAAAATCACTAGGCGGATTATACGTGATGGGCACTGAACGGCATGAATCAAGAAGAATAGATAATCAACTTAGAGGAAGAGCTGGAAGACAGGGAGACCCAGGTGTATCAAGATTCTTTTTATCACTGGAAGATAATTTAATGCGTATCTTTGCATCAGATAAGGTATCTGAAATTATGAAAAAACTTGGTATGCAAGATGGCGAGGCAATTGAACATAAATGGGTTTCCAAGTCTATTGAGAATGCACAGAGAAGAGTAGAGGCTCATAATTTTGATATAAGAAAAACTTTACTAGAATATGATGATATATCAAATGAACAAAGAAAGCTCCTATATCAGCAACGTGATTTTATATTGGACAATGATGCCGATAATTTACTAGAAAACATTATTTCCAATTTTGTCGCTGATTATGTTGAACTTAATATTAACTCTTTAATTATACAAAATGTTAATTTTACTGAGCTAAATAGTTCAATAAAATCGGACTTTTTACTAGATATTAATTTTGAGGAATTTATTAAAGATAATATTGTCGATTTTGATGAACTAAAAAATATTTTAGTTTCAATGCTTTTTGATAAAATCAAACTTAATACAAAAAATATTACAACTGATGAATATAATATCTTGATTAAGAATATTTGCTTGACCGTTATTGATGAAGAGTATAGAAATCATCTCAGTTCAATGGACTATCTCAGACAATCAATTGGCCTAAGAGGTTATGCTCAAAAGAATCCAAAAAATGAATATAAAAGAGAATCCTTTGAGATGTTCAATTTTATGCTTATGGAAATTAGTAAAGAAATATTAAAAATATGTTGTAGGATAAAAATTGATAACTATAATACAGAATCTATAAAGGATGAAACTAAAAGAGAATCTAATAAACCAGTAGACGATCCTAGATGCTTATTAAATTTAAATGAAGGTGATATTCCTAGAAATAAGCGATGCCCTGTAACAAATATGAAATATAAACAATGCTGTGGAAAACTTTTATGAAATCTAAATTTATTACATTACAACTCGGTATAAAAAAAAATAAAACTGATGGATTACTAATCTGCTTATCTGATAATAATAATACTCAGATTATATCTACTCTTAATAAATTTGCAGCTGCTCCAATAATTCTCTCAAAAAAGAATATATCCAAATCTAATCCAAAATATATTTTTATCAATTCAGGGAATGCTAATGCTTGTACTGGAAAAGAAGGTCTAGATAATGCGAATGCAGTCTTAAAACTTTTAGCATTGAAACTAGATTGTAAAAAATATGAAATCATATTCATGTCTACCGGAATAATTGGAAGACAATTACCCATAGAGAAGATATGTCATGCCATTACTAATAACAAATTTAACAAATACGTATCATTAAAAAAATCTGCAATGGCAATAATGACAACAGATAAGTTTCCGAAATATTCAACAAAATCTTATACTATAGATTCAAAAAAAATTACTTTCAGAGGAATTTGTAAAGGTGCTGGCATGATTGAACCAAACATGGCAACAATGCTAGCTTTCATAGAGACAGACGTGAAGATTAATAAAGGAAATTTAAAAAAATATTTACAATATTGTTCAAATCTATCTTTCAACTCGATATCTGTGGATGGCGATATGTCTACAAATGATTGTGTGGCTTTCACATCGAACAATAATGTCAACCTTGATTTGAATAACAAAAAAAACTTAACTAAGTTTCTAGAATGTGCAACAGACTTTTTTATATCCTTATCGTCGCTAATCGTAAAAGATGGTGAAGGTGCTACAAAGATTATTGAACTAAATATTATTAATTCAAAGTCCCTTATGGCTGCCCAAAAAATATCAAGAAAAATATCACATTCATTGCTTGTAAAGACTGCCATGTATGGTCAAGACCCTAATTGGGGAAGGATTATTGCAAGTCTTGGTTCACTAGATGATTTGGCATTGAATATATCTAAAGTCAAATTATTTATAAATGATATTTTATGTTTTTCTAATGGAGTTCCTAAAGATAATGGTTCTAAAAAACTTGCGCGCTCAATGAAAAAAAATAATATCAAAATCATAATTGATCTTGGCGTTGGAAAGCATAGCGAATCTCTATATTTTTCTGATTTATCTCATGAATATGTGCATATTAATTCTGCTTACACAACATAATGAGCGTTAATGAGATTGAAATATCAATTGCATTAATTCGTGATAAGTCAAAATATATATGTCTTCAGAGAAACAAAACCCCTTACAAAGGCTATATTGAATTTCCCGGAGGAAAATGTAAAAAATCAGAAACTCCTGAATTATGTTTAGAAAGAGAGATTTTTGAGGAATTAGGTATTAAAGTGAAAAAGTATATTTATTTAGGCTCTATTAAACATCTATATGATAATTTGTTGATTAAAATAAATATCTTTAAAATATTTAGATTTAATGGAACAATTTACTCTAAAGAAAACCAAAAAATTATTAAATATAGCGAAGATCAATCTATAGATACGCTGCCAACACATAGGCGGATCTTTAGATTATTAAATCTACCGCGTACGTTGAAGATACTTACTGTAGATGATTTTGAAAAAGATCAATATGTTAACTATTCACGATATGGTGCTATTAGATTAAGAAGGATAAATTATAAATATTATTCAAAGAATATAAAAAATATATTAATATCACAAAAATATACAGGTAAAGTCATAATAGACTACCAGTATTCAGATGAATGGCTTGATTCATATCAGGGCATTCACTATTCAAGTAATCAAATAGGTATGCTTGAAAAAAATAAGTATGCTCTCTCAATTATTCATTCAGCTTCATGCCACACAATGGATGACATTAAATCCTGTAATAAAATGCTTTATGACTTTATATTAATTTCTCCAGTAAAAAAAACATACTCTAGATATAAACCAATTAATTGGAGCGGATTCTCTGCATTAAGTAAAGAATCTTATTTACCTACATATGCTCTTGGTGGTATATCATCAAAAGGACAAGATTATAATCTTGCTTTAGAAAATTATGGATTTGGAATAGCAGGAATTAGTATGTTCTAATTATATATAACAGAGGTCCATAACAAATGAGATATTTTCCTTTATTTGCACAAACTTATTGGTTTCACTAAGCATCATAAAAGTAATAGTAGCTCTTTGCGGTCCTATACTTATTCTTGGGAAATAGTAATTATCTGACTGCATTGTTATCCTTAGTAACCTTATTTTTTTTTTATTATTAATCTTTACTAAATGAAAACCATTATTTGCACATATTTCATTTGTCTCAGAGCTTCTCCTGAGAATATCAAGACAAAATAAGATAGAATTTTCTATTGGTTTCACTAATTCAAGCCATAAATTTAACTGGTTTAATCTCATGGCATGATCTCTAGTCAGCCAATAATCAAGTTCACTAGTATTAGTTTCAAAATGTTTAATGCAAAATTGAAAAAATTCATCGCTATTTAAAGCATTTAAATAATTTAATTTTAAATTATGTAAATTATTTAAAACATAATCTTGTTTTTCCATTATAGAATTCAGCTTTATTTTGTCTGAGCTTTCTATTTGAATATATTCTTGATATCGTGTTTTTTGAAATTCAATTTCTCTTATTAACTCGCTCTTAACCTCTACTCGTGAAAGTGTACTATATATTAAGATCATATTATTTAATGCTGTGAACGAGTCGAAAGAAGTATCAATGTTTTTATGATAGTTTAATTTAAGAAAATAATTCTCTAGCTTAAGAAATTTTCTTATTCTTTCATCAATGGGTTCTTCGTATATAGCTGCATGTGAATCTGATAAAGTGCTCATGATTTAATAATTTCTAATTCAAAATATTTGTTAAAACATTCTATACCATTATTATCTATAATTATGTCACATATCATTCTTAGCTTGATATAATCTAATTGCATATTATTTATTCTTTTGAATGTATCTATTTCTTTTTTATTATCACGTTTGCGATATCTAATTATTCTATTTTTTATATCCGCATCTATAAAAATCGACTTATTTTCTTTCAATAGTTTATAATTACTCAATAAAGGGGGAACTTCTACGATTAAGTTTTTTTTATTCACAAGTTCTTCATTGATTATTTTATGAACTTCTGGATGTATTATTGATTCTATTTTTTTTCTGTTAGCATCTGATTTAAAAAAAAGTATCTTTATAACTTCTTCTGTATTACGAAATAAGTCATATTTGTCAAATTCATTTTGAATCTTTTGAATTATAGTTTTATCTTTATAGAGATTAGCTACTAATTCATCTGCGTTAAGGGTGTCAAAGTCATGAGCCCTAGCAGCTGCTAAAAAAGTACTTTTTCCAGAACATAAAAGTCCTGTAACAAAATAATTCATTATCTTAACATATAGGTTAACGTGATACCCAAAATCATAATTAGTAGTAAGGTAATAAGTAACGGCTGTCTTTCTTTCATTTTTTATTTTTACAGTTATTAACGTCGTTTAATGAGTGACATATATCATTCTTAGGAACATGGTATCCACACTCTTTGCACAATATCATATTATTATCCTTATTAACCGTTTCTTTAGTCTTGGTTGTAATTTTAATTAGGAAATAAGCAACTACTAAAGTTATAATTATAATTATAAATTTCATGACGTATAAAATTATTTCATACAAACAACTAAATTAATATAACTCTATGATGAATAATTTGCAGAAAATTGAATACATTTCAGACTGGATTAAAAATTATGTCTATAAAATGAATAATCCTGCAAAAACTCTTGTTGTAGGAGTATCAGGTGGTATAGATTCAGCTCTTACAAGCACTCTTGCTTCGCTTACCGGCATCTCTACAATCATTGTAACTATGCCAATAAAAACCAATACCAATCAAACTGATTTGGGCAGTATTCATTCGAAGTGGTTAACTGATCAATATAATAATGTCACTCATCACCTTATTGACTTAACAGACACATATAAATCGTTTCAATCTACTTTAAGAGTGGATGGTCAAAAATCTAATCTTGGTTTTGCTAATTCTAAGGCTAGATTAAGAATGATGACGTTATATCAAGTTGCTGCCTCAAACTCTGGAATAGTTGTAGGCACCGGAAATAAGGTAGAAGATTTTGGAGTAGGTTTTTATACAAAATATGGTGATGGAGGTGTTGATATCTCCCCAATTGCTGATTTATTTAAATCCGAAGTAAAAGAACTGTCTATAACACTTGGAGTAGATTCAAGGATTATCAATGCAGAACCAACAGACGGATTGTGGGACGATGGCAGAACAGATGAAAATCAATTAGGTATGTCATATGAAGAGCTTGAAGAAGCAATGATCAATATCAAATCTATCAATAGAGATAAATATGAGGCGTTAAGACAAAACAACACTCATAAGATGAACCCTATACCTGTTTGTAAGTTACCTAAAGAGGCTTAAAATAAATCTAGTTTAAAAAAAGAATTCTTATTTTCAATATTTTTTTGATTTATATCACTGATTAAAATTTCAGAATTATTTCCTATTTTATAACTATAATTTGGAAAGTTCTTTACAAGAATATCAGCTGTGACTTTAGCTGAATCTAAAAGGCCTAAATTATTATAACTTTTTATTAGAATTAGTAATGCTTCTTTAGTGGCAGGCGCTCCAGGGTATTTTTCAAGCATATATTTAGCTCTCTCGCTAGAAGCTAAATAAGCTCCTCTCTTAAGATAATACTTTGCTATGTAGACTTCATGTTTTGCCATGCTGTCCCTTAAGAATACAAGGCGATTTTTTGCATCATCTGCATATTTACTTTTGTTAAATCTATTAACTATGAATAGAAAATCATTGTAAGCGTTCTTTAATCTGGTGACATCATATTTTGACGCATCTTGTCCGAGTATATCTTGGAAGAAGGGTTGTTCTTTTTCTAAATTAGACAATGCTCTTAAGTAATATGCATAATCTAGATTCGAATGATTTGGGTAAAGATCAATGAATCGGTCACATTCAGCAATAGTGTCATCTTTTTGTCCAAAATCATAATAAGCATAGGCTAAATCTAAAACTGATTGTTGAGAATATGTTGAGAATGGATATTTAGCCTCTAAGGTTTCAAAGACGGTTATTGCCGATGGAATATCTCCATTTTCTAAAAAAACCGACCCCTGAGCATACAGACTCTCCTCGTTCATATTCTCATATGGGTCTACTTTAACGGTTTCAAGAAAAGCACAACCCTGAATTAAAACCAAGAATACTAGAACAAATGAAAGATTATATTTTCTCATCAGTATATTATTATATCATGAATCATCCTGATATTTATGAGTTTAGACTTGATGTCGATGAATCCGAGAGGATAGATAAATTACTCTCTAATTATTTTCCTGAGTATTCAAGATCTACAATTCAAAGGTGGATATCAAATCAAGATGTGCTGATAGACGGAAATCCATGCTCACAAAAAGATAAAATCTCATCTAGCTGTAACATATCTATTAAAATTACATCTCAACCGACAGTAGACTTAATACCTGAAGATATTGATATAAATATTATTGATGAATCTGATGATTACATAATTGTAAATAAAAAATCAGGTATGGTGACGCATATTGCACCTGGGAACTATACTGGAACACTCCAAAATGCACTTTATTTTAAATATCCTGAGTTGGGGTTAGTTCCGAGAACGGGAATAATACATAGGCTCGATAAAAATACTTCTGGAATACTAGTTATTTGTAGAAATTTGTCCTCACATAACATTCTAAGTAAACAATTGCAGGATCGTAAATTCATCAAACATTATCATTCATTAGTCACAAGAATAATTGATAAACCAATTACTATAGAAGAACCAATTGCGAGACATGTAATTAATAGAAAAAAAATGGCAGTAAGGTCTAACGGAAGATATGCATTATCAAAAATTAGACCGCTGTCTGTTTACAAAAATGCGTCTCATATTGAAATTGAACTTATAACTGGACGTACACATCAAATTAGGGTTCATTTATCATTCATTAAGCATCCAGTAATTGGCGATGATGTTTATGGCTTCAAGAATAGTATTTTTAATAAATATAAGAATATTTTGAATAGAATTGATAAATCATTTGCGCAATACCTTCATGCATATTCATTATCTTTTATAGATCCAAAAACAAAAAAAATAAAAACTTATACAGCGCCATATCCAAAAGAATACCGTATTTTACTGGAAGAACTAAAAATAAATGAAAATATTTAGGTCTCATAAAGAAGCATGGGATATTCCTAATAATATCAGTTTCTTTATATCTTCTACTGAAACATTTAATAATGATAAACTACATTTAATGCATGAAAATTTCTCTAATCCATTAGTGATTCAAGATAGTAATACAAGATTGAATGTTATAAATCTTCAACAACAACTCTCGATTAAAAATATTGCCTTAATGAATCAATCACACTCCAATATAGTCAATAAACTTATTGATTATGAAAACTACATGAGATCAGATGCTATATTTACCAATAATAGTCAGATAGCTTGTGCTGTTATTACAGCTGACTGTCTGCCCATCTTAGTAACTAATAAATCAGGCACATTCATTGGTTGTATTCATGCTGGTTGGAGAGGACTCATAGGTGGAATTATAGAGAAATTTTTTAAAAAAATTCACAATATAGATAAATCAGAATTTAAAGTATTAATAGGGCCAAGTATAAGTAAAAAAAGATATGAGGTTGGTAAATTTATTTTTGATTTATTTTCAGAATATTCTAATCATTTTACTTATAATAATAATGGTAAATACAATATGGATCTAAGAAATATAGCTAACGAAATATTATCACGTCAGGGCATCAGTGATGTTACAATATCATCAGAATGTACTTTTGATAATAAATCTTTCTTTTCGTATAGAAGAGACAATACATCAGGGCGATTTATATCTTTAATATGGTTTAATAATTCATGAAAAATATTATAAAAAAAATTAAACCCTTTCATCTAATAGGTTCATTGATATTTATAGGTCTATTATATGGAGCTATTAATTTATATTCAAAAATACAATTCTATAAATCTTTTGCTAATAAAACTAGAATTGTTTCAGTCCATGCAGAGCAAGTAGAAATTAATACCGTTAATAGAATTTATCCTGCAACATCTGTGATAGAGTCCAAGCAGTCCTTCAATGTGACATCAAAAACTGAGGGAATTCTTAATGATATTTTCTTCAATGAATCATCAGTTGTTAAGAAAGGAGATCGTCTTTTTTCAATACTAACAACTAACTCTGTAGGAGAAATTATTATAACTGCACCATTTGATGGTTATGTTGGCATAACAGATTTTAAAATAGGTGATAAATTAAAAAATGGTGATTTATTATTAACACTAGATGATATGTCTTATATGAAAGCTTTTATTTATTTACCTGAAAAAATTCTTCCACAAATTAAAAATACAATTAAATACGTTGCTAGCTCCAAACTATTCCCTAATCAAATATACACAGGCGTTATATCTAATGTAGATCAAAGGATTGATACAGAATCCCGTACTATTAAAGCTTATGCGATCATTAAAAATGATAATAGTAATCTTCGCCCTGGGCTATTAATGAATGTTAATATTATTCTTGAAGAAATACCAAACAGCCTGCTTGTCCCAGAACAGTCAATTCTTACATCTAAAGATTATAGTTATGTTTTTATCGCGGACAATGATACTGCCAAACTTAGGAAAATAATTTTGGGTATAACGAATAATGGTAAAACACAAATTATTGATGGTATTGAGCCAAGTGATTTTGTAATTACCCTTGGACATGAAAAACTTAAAGATGGATCTAAAATTAAAATTATCAATAACTAATGCATATTTCAGAAGTCACAGTTAAGCGTCCTGTCTTTGCAACAGTTCTTAGCCTATTTGTTATTTTAATTGGATTAGCATCCTACGATAAATTGACTATTCGAGAGTATCCCGATATTGATAGACCTGTTGTAACAGTTAAAACAATATATACTGGAGCATCATCAAAAATTCTTGAAAGAGATGTTACAGAAATTATTGAAGACTCACTCTCAGGCATATCAGGCATAAGGGAGATCACATCGGAGAGTAGAGATGAGTTGTCAAAGATAAGAATAGAATTTACATTAGAAACAAATCTTGATACCGCTGCAAACGATGTCAGAGATAAAGTTTCTAGAATTGCAGCACTGCTACCTGATGAAGCTGATAACCCTCGTATAGCTAAATCTGATTCAGATGCTCGTGCAATTATGTGGATTGGCTTCTCGAGTGATATTCTAACAGACATACAACTCAATGATTATCTAGACAGAAACGTAGTAGATAGATTATCTATACAACCTGGTGTTGCATCAATAACTATTGGAGGTGAAAGAAAATATTCTGTGAGAGTATGGATGGATCCAGAGGAAATAGCATCTAGAGGTTTAACTGTAATAGAAGTTATTAATGCTATTAAAAGAGAAAATATTGAAAGAGGTGCAGGTCGCTTTGAATCTATCCAAAGAGAAATTGGCATCAAGCTTGACTCAAAGTTGAAGACATTAAATGAATATAACAATGTCGTAATAAGACACCATGGAGACTCAAAAATAATATTATCTGATGTAGCTGAAATAGAAATAGGCCCTGAGTCAGATAGAGGATTCCTTAGAGCTAACGGTAAAAACGCAATAGGTTTAGGTATTGTGAGACAAACCAAATCTAATATACTTGATGTTACTGATAATATTAAAAAAGAACTCGAACTAATAAGGCCATCACTTCCAGAAAATATAAATATGAGTATTGGATATGATCAATCTAAATTCGTTAGAGAATCTATTAGCGAAATAAGATTCGCGCTCATGGTATCAATGATATTGGTTATTCTTATTATCTACTATTTTTTATCATCCAAAGCTGCAACCATAATTCCTGCAATCACTATACCAATTTCAATTATAGGGACATTTTTTATTATTTATATCTTCGGATACTCACTTAATGTATTGACATTTTTAGCCTTAGTTTTAGCAATAGGATTAATAGTAGATGATTCAATAGTTGTAATGGAGAATATTAAAAGAAAAATCGAAAGTGGTGAAGACAATTATTCTGCATCTATAAATGGTGCTAAGCAAATTACATTTGTTGTAATTGCAACTACGATTGTTTTAGTAAGTGTTTTTTTACCGTTATCATTTATGGGAGGAAAAACAGGGAGATTGTTTATAGAATTTGGAGTCGTTTTATCTTTTGCAGTGATTATATCAAGTTTTGTTGCTTTGACTTTAACTCCAATGATGTGTTCTAAACTTCTTGAAAAAAATACAGATGAGTCTGAAAGGATAATGTTTGAGAAATTTAAAAAATTTTATCAAACGTCTTTAATTTCATCACAAAAAAAGCCAAAAATAGTTTATACAATCACTATCATTTTTATATTAATATCATTTTTACTATACCAGTTCCTCCCAAAAGAACTCGCACCTTCAGAAGATAGAGGATTATTTATTGTGTCAGTAAATGCCCCTGAGGGTTCATCGTTAGAGTATACAAATAATATGGTAAATAAGGTTGAAAATGTTCTTGCGGAATATGTGGACAAAGGAGAAATAAAAACTGTTTTTGCAATAGTAGCTCCTGGGTTTTCTGGTGAACCAGGAAGTGTTAATTCTGCTTTTATCTTTGCATCTCTTTCACCATGGGAAATTAGATCTAGGCATCAGAAAGAGATTGTCAGAGAAATATTCCCGAAACTTATATCAATGCCTGGTGCAATGATATTTACAATTAATCCTCCAAGTTTAGGTCAAAGTCCATTTAAATCTCCAGTACGTTTTGTAATCAGCGGAACAGATTATGAACAAGTTGGAGAATGGGGAAAACTAATCCAAGATAGTTCAAATGAAATAGGTCTCAGGAATGCAAGGATTGACTATAAAGTAGATAAACCAAGGATTAATCTCAAAATAAATAGAGACTCTGCATCAAATCTTGGAATTGCAGCTGAAGATATTGCGACTACTCTTGATGCATTGTATGGATCACGTAAAGTAACAAGTTTTTCTAGAGATGGATTGACTTATAATGTAATAATTAAATCTGACGAAAATTATTTACAAAATGAATCTAATTTAGATAATATCTTTATTAAATCTAAGATTAGTAATGAGCTTGTACCGCTGAGCAACCTAACTATTAAATCACTTGAGGCTACGAGCAAGAGCTTAAAACGTGTCAATCGTCTTCCGTCAGTAACATTATCTGCTTCAACAACACCGGGTGCCTCTTTGGGCGATATATTAAGTGACTTAACTAATTCAGCAGAAGATATACTTCCTTCAAATGCTAAAATTTCATTTGCAGGAGCCTCTAAAGAGTATTTTGAAACAGGATATAAATTAGAACTTACAATATTGCTTGCTGTTTTGATAGTCTACTTAGTACTAGCTGCTCAGTTCGAAAGTTTCAGAAATCCATTAATTATTATTTTAACAGTACCTATTACAATGACAGCTGGTATATATTCTTTGTTTGTTACAGGTGGATCATTAAATGTTTATAGTCAAATAGGTTTTTTGATGCTTATTGGATTGATTGCAAAGAACGGCATCTTAGTAGTAGAGTTTGCTAATCAACTCAAAAGTGATGGTCTAAAAAAATCTCAAGCTATAATTGAATCATCTATAATCAGATTCAGACCCGTAATCATGACAACAATTTCAACTTTACTAGGTTCAATACCTCTGATACTTAGCTCTGGTGCTGGTGCAGAGAGTCGCTTTGCTATGGCTGTAGTAGTTTTTGGTGGGATTGGTCTGGCTTCATTCATCACTTTATATCTGATACCAGCGTTGTATCTATTGATAGAAGAAGATAATTAATTTTTAGGTATAATATTCAAACCTTTTTGCTTTGAATAGTAAGTAGATAAATCAATGATATCCTGATCTGATAGCCCTGCTGCAAACCCATTCATTATAGCGTTTTGTCTTGAACCACTCTTATATGCTTTTAATGAATGAATGAGGTAGTTTTTATATTGACCCGCAAGTCTGGGATACATCTTATTATTACTATTGCCATCTGCTCCATGACATGCAGAACACGTGACTGATTGCTCTTTACCTCGATTAAAGCTTTCATCTGCAATAGCAAAATTACTCAATAGAGAAGTCAGTATTATTATCGGCAAATATTTCATTATTTAATTGACTCAAAGTATATTGCTATATCTTGGATATCTTCATCAGATAGTCCAGATGCGTTGGCATGCATTGTTTCATGTTTGCGATCACCTTTTTGATAAGCTTTGAGCGCAGTAACGATATAATCTGCATGCTGACCACCTAATTTGGGAACTTTATATGTCGGATATGTATTGTTGTAGCCTTCTATAGCATGACAACCAAGACATGTTTCAGCTTTTTCTTTTCCAGTATATTCATCTGCAGGGTATACATTATTAGAGGAAAACAGGATTAATAATGTGGCGCTTTTGAGTATGGCTTTCATAAAATTTGTGGCATTATAGCATTAAATTTAAAAGAGATAAAAGAAGATTTTTTTTGTATAATAACTTCGTGTCTAA
The DNA here is from genome assembly GCA_016779485.1 of Gammaproteobacteria bacterium. Lineage (GTDB taxonomy): Bacteria > Pseudomonadota > Gammaproteobacteria > CACLCV01. Next base: position 29,971 of record JADHNN010000006.1, on the reverse strand, counting down.
TATGATTTAAATCAATAAATATGCCTATATACGAATATAAATGTGATGATTGCGGAAAAGTATTTGAAGTAATCCAAAAAATATCTGATAAAAAGCTTACTATTTGTAGGTGTGATGAAAAAGGGGCGGTCCATAGGCTTGTATCTTCCTCAGGTTTCAGATTAAAGGGTTCTGGTTGGTACGAAACTGACTTTAAAACAAAAAAACCTGATACAAAAAAAACGGACTCATAAATGAAAAGAACTTATTGCGGTGAGATTGATAATAAAAGTATCAATGAGATCTTAACAGTTAAAGGATGGGTTAATACCCGGAGAGATCACGGGGGTGTTATTTTTATAGACCTGAGAGATCATACTGGAATTATCCAAATTGTATTTAATCCTGATACTAAAAAAATATTTGATATAGCTCAGAGTCTCAGATCAGAATATGTCCTAGAAATTACCGGAACAATAAAAAAAAGATTAGAAGGCACAATTAATAATGACATGCTTACTGGAGAAATTGAATTAATTGCGGAGAAACTATTAATTCTAAATACTTCAAAAACCCCGCCTTTTCAAATTAATGATGGAAAAACAAATGAAGATCTTAGGCTGCAATATAGATATATAGATTTACGAGGATCGAAGATGCAAGACAATCTTAGATTCAGATCTAAACTTTATAACACTATTCGTAATCATCTTTGTAGTAACAATTTTAATGAAATTGAAACTCCAATATTAACAAAACCTACACCAGAAGGTGCTCGAGATTACCTTGTGCCAAGTAGAGTACATAAAACTAATTTTTTTGCACTACCTCAATCTCCACAACTTTTTAAACAATTGTTAATGATATCTGGTATGGATAAATATTTCCAAATTGCAAAATGTTTCCGTGATGAAGACTTGAGAGCAGATCGCCAACCAGAATTTACACAACTTGATATCGAATGTTCTTTTTCAAATGAGGATGACATTATAAATTTAACTGAATCATTAATGAGAAAAATATTTACTTCATTGCTTGATAAAAATGCCAATTTAGAATTCCCAAGAATGACGTATGTGGAATCAATGGACAAATATGGTTGCGATAAACCTGATTTAAGAAATCCACTTGAATTAAAAGATATTACGAACATGATGAGTGATACTGAATTCAAAGTTTTTAAAGACTGTGCCAATAATGAAAAAAGAAGAATTGTTGCACTAAACGTACCTAACGGCAGTATGATGAGTAGGAAAAATATCGATAACTATACAGACTTGGTTAAAACCTTTGGAGCTAAAGGTCTTGCATATTTTAAAATTGATAATGTCAGCAATATTGAAGAAGGGATAACTTCACCTATTAAGAAGTTTCTCAGTAATCAAGAAATAAAAGATATATTGAATACAGTCAAACCTAAAAATGGCGATCTCATTTTCTTTTCTGCAGATACATTAGACATTGTTAATAGTTCAATGTCTGCATTAATTCATAACCTTGGTAAAGATTTAGATATTATTGAGGATGGCTATAAGTTTTTATGGATAGTAGACTATCCTATGTTTGAATATGAGAATAATACTAATAAACTTACACCTCTTCATCATCCATTCACATCTCCATTTGAGGATGATACAGATGAATTTACTAATCAAACATTATCCAGAGCATATGATCTCACTCTAAATGGCAATGAAATAGGGGGCGGATCTGTACGTATTCATAAGAAATCACTCCAGCTAAAAGTCTTCAAGGCATTAGGTCTTACTGATGAAGAAATAGAGAAAAAATTTGGTTTTTTTCTGAAGGCATTAGAATATGGATGTCCTCCTCATGCAGGGATTGCATTTGGTTTAGACAGACTAGTTATGATACTTAAGAACCTTCCTTCAATAAGAGATACTATTGCATTTCCTAAGACACAATCATCTGCATGTCTTTTAACAGACGCACCTACAGAGATTAGTTCCTCTCAACTTAGAGAGTTAAGTATCAAAACAAGTAAAATTAATTAAATGAATATTCAATATACTGAAAAACTTAAGTTTGTTAAAAACTTCTTAAGACAAAATGACGCGAAACTCATCGCTCATTACTATGTAGATGAAGAGCTTCAAAAATTAGCTGAGGATACTGGAGGTTGTGTCGCTGATTCACTTCAAATGGCCAAGTTTGGCAGTCAACAAAAAGAGAGTAAACTCATAATTGCAGGTGTTAGATTCATGGGAGAAACTGCAAAAATACTTAATCCTGAAAAAAACATTTACGTAATTGACAAGGATGCTACGTGTTCTCTTGATGAGAGTTGTCAGCTAGAGCCTTTTCAAAAATTTTGTAATTCATTTCCAGATAGAGAAATTGTAGTATATGCAAATACAAGCGCTAAAATCAAAGCTATTTCAGATTGGGTCGTGACTTCAAGTATCGCCATTCCATTAGTTGAGAATCTTGCAAGTCAAAACAAGAAAATAATTTGGGCTCCTGATAAATACCTAGGTGCATATATTCAGGATCAAACCGGTATAGATATGAAAATATGGAATGGAGCATGTATAGTCCACGAGGAATATAAAACTATAGAATTAAAGAAACTTATTACTCATTTAGGCGACTGTGATGTCTTAGTACATCCAGAATCTCCAAGAAGTATTATACAATTAGCGGATGTTGTAGGCTCAACAACAAAATTAATAAATGCATCCCAAAAGAGTAAATCTAAAAATATTATTGTTGCTACTGAGAAAAATATATTTTACCAGATGAAGAAGTTATCCCCTGAGAAAAACTTTTTTGAGGCACCTACTGAAGGCGAAGGAGCTACATGTAAAAGCTGCGGAAGATGTCCATGGATGGATCTCAATACTTATAAAAAATTAATTAATATATTTACCGGAAATAATGAATTACTATTGGATGAACTAGTAATACGTAATGCAAAAAAATCTATAAATAGAATGATTGAGTTTGAAGATAAATTTTATCAAGAAAGTACGAGGGTTTCGTAATGGCAGGACATAGTAAATGGGCTAACATTCAACATAGGAAAAAAGCTCAAGACAATAAACGTGGGAAAGTATTTACTAAAATAATTAGAGAAATAACGATTGCTGTAAAATTAGCTGGTCCTGATATTTCTAGTAATTCTAGATTGAGATTAGCAATGTCTAAGGCGAATAAAAATAGTGTGCCAAAAGATACTATTGATAGAGCTATAAAAAAAGGTTCTGGTCAGAATAGTGATTCTTTTGAAGAGATAACTTATGAAGGATATGGACCTAAAGGTATTGCCGTAATTATTGAATGTCTTACAGATAATAAGAACCGTACAGTGTCAGAAGTAAGACATGCACTCACAAAATATAATGGCAGTCTTGGAACTAAGGGCTCAGTATCACATTTATTTAAAAAAATAGGGATTATAACTTTGCTAGATACATCTGAAGATGAATTAATAAATTATGTAGATGATATTGACATACTTGATTATGAACAAGCTGATAATAACTGTATTTTAAATACAGAACCCTCAGATCTATTTAAAGTTAAGTCTTTTTTTGAAGAAAAATCTATTGTGACTAAAGATGAAGAAATCATCCTTGAGCCAATCACATTTTGTGACATTACAGATGCTGATATAGAGCAAGTTGAACTATTTACGGAAAATTTAGAAGAATTAGATGATGTACAAAATATATATACGAATATAAATGTTTTATAATTTAATATGAGCATCATATTAGGAATAGACCCTGGTACCAATATTACTGGCTATGGAATAATCAACGCTGATAAAAATAAACTGACTTATATTCATCATGAGATCATAAAAACAGGCCTAAAGAATTTATATACCACTAAATTATCTCTTATACACAATAACACGCAAAGACTTATAGATATTTATAAGCCTGATGAGATTGCACTTGAATCTGTTTTTTTCAGTGTTAACGCAGGAACTGCTATAAAGCTGGGACAAGCCAGAGGAGCTGCATTATCAGCGTGCAGTGGAGACGATAGAATAATTTATGAGTACAGTCCTAGACGGGTTAAAATGGTAATTACCGGTAACGGTGCTGCCGATAAAGATGAATTACAAAAATTCGTTAAGAGAAAGCTTCGTATTCGTAGAAAATTGGAAATTGATGCTTCTGATGCTTTAGGTGTAGCATTGTGCCATGGTATTAGTTGTATCAATACTCCGGATGAAATTAAATCCATATAGAAATTATGAGTACTTTAATCATCAATGAAATATTTTATTCAATCCAAGGAGAAAGCTCCCGAACCGGTTTACCAACTCATTTTGTTAGATTAACAGGGTGTCCCTTAAGATGTTCATATTGTGATACAGAATATGCTTTCATAAGTGGAACAAAAATGACATTTAATGAAATCATTTCTCAATTAAATATAAATATGACCAAATTTGTAACAATAACTGGTGGAGAACCGTTAGCTCAAAAAAGTACATTAGATTTTATGAAAAAATTATGTGATTTAGAGTATTCTGTTTCTCTAGAGACTAGTAATTGCCTCTCTATTGAAGACATTGACCCTAGAGTATCAATTATATTAGATGTAAAGACACCTGGATCTAAAGAGGAAAATAAAAATATAATTACTAACTATCAAAGATTAAAATCATCCGATGAAATTAAATTTGTAATATGTAATCTGGATGATTTTAACTGGGCAGTTGATTATATGAATCAACATAAGCTTTATAATTACTGTTCAATCCTTTTTTCTCCCTCATATGGGGAAATGCCATTACAACAATTGGCAGATTTAATTTTAAATAATTCTTTACAAGTTAGGCTACAAACACAGCTTCATAAAACTATTTGGGGTGAAATTAATGGCAAGTAACCAAGCGCTAATATTATTTTCTGGAGGCCTCGATTCTACAACCGTACTTCACCATGCCATTTCTAAAGGATATGAGTGTATTGGGCTTACTATTGATTATAATCAAAGACATAAGTATGAAATTCGAATTAGTCAAGATTATCTTCAAAAATTACAACTTAATGGTTATATTTTTAATATAGACCTAACTCAGATTGGCGGTTCTGCGCTGACAGATAATAATATTTCTGTTCCAACTTCTAAGGTTGATGGAATACCGGTTACATATGTACCTGCGAGAAATACAATATTTTTATCTATTGCTGCAGCTTATGCAGAAAAATTGAATATTAATAATATATTTATAGGTGTTAACCAGATAGATTACTCTGGGTATCCTGATTGCAGACCCGAGTTTATCAAGTCATTTAGTAAAATGATAAACCTTGGAACTAAAGCTGGTGTAGACGGAGATAAATTGAATATATACACCCCTCTTATTGATATGTCTAAAAGTGAGATAATAAATTACGGTTATAGTTTAGGTATTGATTACTCACAAACTGTATCATGCTATCAGCTAGATGATAAAGGTAGAGCTTGTGGTATATGTGACTCGTGTAAGTTTAGAAAAGAGGGTTTCAGATTATCTGGTATCAATGACCCAACTATATATAAAAATTGAAATAATTATAAAAATATATAAACTGTGACTTTGTAAGACTATGGATATTACTACAACACTTTTAATTTACACATCGATTTTAGGGTTTATTCTTGGGTACGTTGTTAACAAAACAAATTTCTGTACTATGGGTGCTGTTTCAGATTTAGTAAATATCGGAGATAGCTCAAGGTTCAAAGCCTGGTTGCTTGCTATTGCTACCGCTATTGTTGGAGTAACATTATTAGAGTATATGAGTATAGTAGACATTGATGAATCAAGAATTCCATACAGAAATTCCGTGTTTTTCTGGCCCAGATACATCCTTGGTGGGATTATGTTTGGAATTGGTATGACACTAGCAAGTGGTTGTGGAAATAAAATATTAATAAGAATTGGTGGAGGAAATATTAAATCAATATTTGTTTTAATAGTTGCCGGGTTAATGGCATTGCTTATGACTAGAACAGATTTTTATGGCCTCTTATTCCATAGTTGGATGAATCCTATAAGTCCTGATTTAGCAAAACTAGGTATTTCTGATCAATCTATTCAAACCATGTTTTCATCTATTACTGGGATAGAGTCTAACAACATGATAATTACTATCTTAGTGCCTGCAATTATAAGTATATTACTATTGAAATATATATTCTCCTCTTACTCAAAGCTATCATCTGATAATATCTTATCGGGTATTGTGGTTGGATTAGTCGTTACATTCGCTTGGCTTATATCAGGTGGCGAGCTTGGTCAGGCTTGGATTGAAAATAATGATTTTCTAGATACGCCATATCCATCAGTTGGTGTGCAGTCCTTTACCTTTATAAACCCAATGGGTGAATTGTTAATATATTCATCTAGTGTTTTTGATAGTTTCTACTTAACCTTTGGCGTAACTGCACTCATTTCAACTGTCTGTGGTTCATTTATATATGCATTAATAAGCAATAATCTAAGACTAGAATGGTTTGCAAACAAACACGACTTCTACAGGCATCTTCTAGGAGCAGTTTTAATAGGTATAGGAGGCGTGCTCTCATTAGGATGCACAATTGGTCAAGGAGTGACAGGTGTATCTACATTAGCGCTTGGGTCAATAATTACATTGATATCAATTATATTCGGAGCTTCATTAATGATGAAAATCGAGTATTATAGAGCAGTATACGAAGACAGTAGTTTTTTTGAGCTTCTTAAAAATTCTTTAATAGATTTGAAAGTATTACCAAAGAAAATCAGAACTCTTGAGAAAATATAGTATATTTGGGGCGTTAGCTCAGTTGGTAGAGCAGTGGCCTTTTAAGCCATTTGTCACAGGTTCGAATCCTGTACGCCCTAGTGTACTAACCACATGTTTTTATCTTTGTATTCTCTTTTTCTCATCTACAGTAACTTCATCGACCACAAACATCATTATCAAAACTGAAGATAGCATAGAGCTCGTTAGCGATCTGTATAAAGCTGAACAAAATGATTCAGCATTTTTAATTGTACATGGAGCGAGATCATATAAAGGAATGGAAATCATTCAATCACTTGCCTCAAGATTATATGAAGAAGGTCACAATGTTCTTATTATAAATCTGAGCTATGGGATTGATAAGCGTGAAGATAGATTTTTAGATTGTGATATACAACATAATCACAATGAACACCAATCAGTGAAAGAAATAGTAAAATGGTATGAATATCTTAAAAAAGAAGGGTACAAAAAAATAAACTTTATAGGCCACTCGAGAGGAGCATATAATGTTGTCCAGGCATTATCTATAATCGATAATAAAAAAATTCATAGCTATTTACTAGCACCTACTATTGATACTTACCTGGGTACAAAAGAATATTATGAAAGTGAATTAAATATCCCATATGAGGAAATTATAAAAGGAAGTGATAATTATTATATTAAAGACAGATACGGGTTAATTAATTTTCTTTTCTGTGAAAATGTAAATGTATCTGCTAGAACATTTAGATCATATTTAGATTTTTCTAATAATAAAGCGGTTTATCCTTTTACATTCAATATTATTGATCTGCTTAATGTTAGTGAATCATCGACAATAATCTTTTCAGGAACTGAGGATGAAATTCTAGAGGACGCCTATAAAAAATATAATCTGATTAGCAATCCTAATATAAGAAAAGTAATAATTGATGGTGCGGGGCACTTTTTCAGAGATCTATATTTAGATGAAGTAATAGATGTGATACTTGAATAACTACTGAACTATAAAGGGCTCATCAGATGAGTCATTACTATCAATTTCTAAACTTTTTTCTAGCTGAGTTGAGGATTTTGGGCCTATTGTTATTTCAGATTCTGATTTCTCGAACATAGTACGTATAACCTTTACGGTAGCGAATCTACGCTCTTTTTCAAAATTGATTAAGATAAATCTGGATCTCACTATACCTATTTCTGACCATCCATCTGAAATAAGGTTCTTCCTATAGAAGTTTGCCACATCATCTGCTGACTTTTCATGCTGAAGATATAGTATTCCAGAAAATTTGTTACCTTCACCAAAGATGACAGTCTTATTAATTAGATATTTAGAATCCTCTGGTAATGGAATAGATACTTGAAGTTTTTTCTCGACAGAGATTTCTTGTTCTTCCTGAGCATGGGATTCAATCATAGCTTGCATATTAGCGCAAGATGATAAAATGGTGATACTTAATACATAGATTAAAGTTCTGCTGAAACCTTTGTTAGCCATATGATGAGTATATCGTATTTAAATTTATTTTCTAGAGCCCGGCCCATTTACTTCAAGACCATTACTCATAAATGTTGTAAAGAATTCAAGATTATTAAGTTCATCACTACCGCCAGGTAATCCTTTGGCTCTTATACGATTTAAACATCCAGAGAATCTCTCATGGAGTGTTACAAGTCTACCCATACCAGACCTATACACAGGAAAATGTGTTGGATGTCCTATTGCTGGGCTAGGGATGTCTGCACGAAGTTTAGTACCAGTCTGATAGACGTGGCAATCAGCACATGAAAAATTTAATTGCCCTTTTTTTGTAAAATAGAGTCTTTTGCCATTTTCATATGCCTCTAAAGCTTCTTTGGTATTAGGAATTTGTACATTGAATTTATTACCTCTAGAAGTGTAAGCCATATATGCTGATACATGCGCAAGTTCTTTACCTTTAAAGTAACTAAGTGGTTTCTCACCATTTTCAACTCTGCATTCATTAAGTGCCCCCTCTAAAGTAACTACTTTACCTTTTTTTTCATCGAAATATGGATAGTTCTGTCTTACACCGATACCATCATTTTCAAAACATGAGCCGTATGTATTACCATTTTTAAAAGGTGTATTAAATAATTCTTCACCACGATCTACATTAAGCTCATATGGAGGAAATTCTTCCATTGCCTCCCACTGCTCTCTCGCAGATTTATCAATGGAATAAACTCCGTTTTTATAATCTTCATATGGCGTATTAGGAAATCTTTCTTTAAAGTAATCCACAAATTGTTCAAAGTCTTTTTCTGGACTTGCTAGAGAGAGCATAGTTGGAAATAATAAAAGAACAACTAGGAGTTTTCTAAGCATTACTATTTAACCTTACCTGTGTTTGTATCTCTATTCCCTTGATTATCTACCCAAGAAATTTCGACGTTATCACCCTTATTGCCTTTGTACTTAAATGTAAGATAAGGATTTTTAGAGACTGCAGGTCCCCAGTATATCGTTATTACATCCTTTCCATTAGCTTTACTATGAACTTCTTGAATATAGTGCGCAGGAATTAAATCACCTGTTTTTGTATTTTTGCGCTGTCCTGTTTCCATAGGATGTTTGATTAGAGCCTTAACAGTTACAACACCGTTAGATTCTTTTGACCTTATTTTAATTGTGCTCATAATTATCCTCCACAGCCTCCGATGGTTACTTTCACTTCTTGAGTTGAGGTATATATTTTATTCCCACTCTTGACAGCTGCCATTACGTTTGATGTTTTACCCATCTTAAGTCTTGATCCAATTGATGGTTGAGCTAAGCTAGTAAGTTGATATCCACTTGATAGCGGTTGAGGGTTATTCTCAACAAATATCATTATTGATTCAACATTATCAAGTGTCGTAGAGACATTGATAGGCACGATAGCTCCATTTTCAGCAATTGATGGTGCTTTAAGTTTAACCTTAGAGGATTCCTCAAGATTATTATGACCATAAACACTTTTTACAGAGTCAGATAAATCTTTAATATCAAAAGATTTTTTTGGCCATGCCGCATAAGCATGATTAGATAATATTGATGAAGGCGCTACAGCAAGAGCTCCTGCAAACAAGATACTATTTTTTATGAAGTTTCTTCTTTTCATATTTGCCTCACAATGTGTATAGATAATCCATTATCTTATTAATTTCGTTTTTTGTTAATGCACCATGTTTTCCAAATGGCGGCATAAATGAGTACGGATTATTTTCAGTAGGATCCCATATTTGTTGAAATAATACCTCTCTATCAGGAAACCTTTGTTTCATGGCAAGTAGAGGAGGTCCGTTGTTACCTGCAAGCTCACCATCATCAATCATATGACAGGCAAGGCAATTACCTTTTTTTCTGTCAAATGTAAGCTTTTTCCCTTCCTCAATATTATCAGCATGTGAATACATTGGAGTAGCAAATATGATAATTATGAGAAATTTGATTAAGCTTTTCATGGCTACATTATATAGATGAATGCATGTCATTAAAACATTTTTTAATTGCAGGTTTTATCACCAAATATTGGCTCAAGAGGGGGGTTAGTATCACATAAAATGCTGTTTTTAAGATTTTTAAGAATATCTTTCTCTGAATCATTAAGTTGCTTTGATTTTAATCCATCATCAATAACTTTAAATGCCATAGAAATATTACCTTTAAGATTATAGTAATCTATAAGTGCACGTTTTGACTTATAATCATCGTCTAATTTTGAGTACCCCTCTGCTAACAGTTTATATAAATCAGGGTTATAGATATTATTATTCATTAGTCTTGCCATCCCTGAAGTGGAAGCTTTCAGATTTATAGAATCTTTAATATTAAGAAAATAAAGTTGATTATTTATAGCATTATTATTTGGATAAATTGTTAATATTTTTTTTAAAATATTTTTAGAATGTTTTTTTTCATTTTGTAGCCATAAAATTTGTGACATTAAAGAAGCAACATATATATTATAATTATTTTTGTCATAGCTCGGTTGTAGCACTTTTCTAGCTTTTTTATAATTACCTTTACTAACATAATCTAATGCTGCACGATGATTGTTAATAGCTTCATTTTTTGTTGAACTATTATCTATTGGCATACTCAACATGTTCACAATGATGTTTTTTATGAAATGATAATCATCAGAACTATTTATTATTGCGTTGTTTTGGATTGCAGCTCTTTTCTTAATAGTACTTATCCTGTTTTTATACAAAGGATGTGTTAAAAAATATTCATTCACTTGAGTTTGATTATTACTATCTCCCTGCATTAATCTAAAGAATTTTGCCATTTCATTCAAATCATAATTGCTTTTTAACATAAGTGAGACTGCAAAATTATCAGACTCTATTTCGTTTTCTCTAACTAGGTTAATATTATTTTGAACTGACAATCCAATACCAGCTTTGATAGATGCAATACTAGCCTCAGTTTGACCAGCCAAAAGGCCTGCAAAAATACCTATCCACATAGGTATTGAATTAACGTTACTGTTAGCCATCATTTCAGCTGAATGACGAAGTACCACATGTCCTAACTCATGTGAAATAACACCTGCCAATTGCGCTTCATTCTGGGTTAGAACCACTAAACCGCCATTGATTCCCACAAATCCTCCTGGTACAGCGAATGCATTTACATCTGTCGACTTAGTGATAAAAAATAAATAATCTCTTTCTAATAGAATATTTCTACTTAATTTATTACCAAGATATGTAATGTAATCATAAACAAGAAAATTATTGATAATATAGTTGTGTTTTTGAAGGTTTCTATAGATATTTCTTCCAATTTTTCCCTCTTGATCAAGCGTTATTGTCTGGTTTAAGGTATCACCAAGTCTAGGTGAAGGGACGTCTGATTCTGATAATAAATCGCCTGATGAAAATAGAAACAAGGGGATTAAGAAAATTTTATACATTTATACCTACTTGATGTATGTTTTTCTATATTAAATTATCTAAATGTACTAATATAGTTTCCAATATATTATTATAACTCAAGAGGTGTAAGATAATGAGTGAATTTACAAAAGAACTAGATACAAGTGGATTAAACTGTCCCCTACCTATCATTAAAGCTAAAAAAGAGATTAACTCTATGGAGGCAGGTCAAGTCCTTCATGTTATCTCTACAGATCCGGGCGCTGTTATGGATTTTGAATCATTTGCTAGTCAAACTGGTAACGAACTACTATCATCAGAATCTAAAGATAATAAATTCTATTTTTTGATTAAAAAGAATTAAATTCAACTTGCGAGAAACAGGGAATGAAACTTAGTGGTTCTGAGATAATTATTGAATCTCTTAAAAAAGAAGGGGTAGATTATATATTTGGCTACCCTGGTGGTGCAGTACTACATATATATGATGCCTTATTTGCGGCTAAGGACATAAAGCATGTTTTGGTTAGACATGAGCAGGGTGCTACTCATGCAGCAGATGGTTATGCAAGAGCATGCAATAAACCTGGCATAGTCCTCGTAACATCAGGTCCAGGCATTACTAATTGTGTAACAGGTATTGCAACTGCACATATGGATTCCATACCTATGATTGTAATTTCAGGGCAAGTATCCAGACATTATGTTGGAAGTGATGCATTTCAAGAAGCAGATGCTACAGGTATAACAAGGCCGATATGTAAACATAACTTTCTTATAAATGATAGAGAGTCAATTGCAGAAACTTTTAGAAAGGCATTTATAATAGCAACTACAGGAAGACCGGGACCAGTAATAATTGATATCCCTAAAGATCTTACGGACCCTAATATTAAAATTAATTTTGAATACAAGAAAAATATAAAAATTAGGTCATACAAAGTAAAGACTAACGAATGTGAAGATAAAATTCATGATGCGGCTAAATTAATTTGTTCAGCTAAGAAACCAATGATTTATTCTGGAGGCGGAGTTGTCCTTAGTAAAGCTAGTGCAGAACTCACAAAACTAACAAAACTATTAAACTTTCCAATTACAAATACTTTAATGGGGCTGGGGGCTTATCCATCATCTGACTCACAGTTTCTGGGAATGTTAGGTATGCATGGAACATATGAAGCAAATATGGCTATGCACAATTGTGACGTCCTCTTAGCTGTTGGTGCTAGATTCGATGACAGAGTCACAGGTGACACAAAACAGTTTTGTCCTAAAGCTAAAATAATACATATTGACATTGATCCATCGTCTATTTCAAAAATCATAGAAGTTGACCATTCTTTAATTGGCGACACAAAGAAAATTCTAAAAAAACTTATTTCATATACTACAAATTACAAAAATAATATTGATACAGTAGCAATTGATAAATGGTGGAAGAAAATTAATTCATGGCAAAAGAAGAAATGCTTGTCATATGCTAAATCAAATAAAGTAATTAAACCACAGGCCGTGATAGAAAGTCTTCATAAAATATCAAAAGGTAAGTCTTTTGTGACATCTGACGTTGGCCAGCATCAAATGTGGGTTGCACAATATTATAAATTTGATAAACCAAACAGATGGATAAATTCTGGAGGTTTAGGCACAATGGGTTTTGGTCTACCAGCAGCAATAGGAGCACAGTTAGCTTTTCCCAAGGAGCAGGTTATTTGCGTAACTGGGGAGGCGAGTATACTAATGTGCATACAAGAGCTCTCTACTTGTTTACAATATGGGCTTCCAATAAAAGTAATTAATCTTAATAATAGATACATGGGTATGGTAAGACAATGGCAGGAATTTTTCTATGAAGGCAGATACGCAATGTCGTACATGGATGCTATTCCGGATTTTGCTAAGCTAGCAGAGAGTTTTGGTCATATTGGAATGGTTATTGATAACCCTGAGAATCTAGAAAAAGATTTAACAAAAGCATTAAGTTACAAAAATAGACTTGTATTTGTTGATGTTATAACCGATCAAACTGAAAATGTTTATCCGATGATTGTAAATGGTAAAGGCCATCATGAGATGCACCTTGCGCCATCAGCTAACGAAGATATAGAGCTTGCATGACTACTATAGACAAAAGACATATCATCTCGATTCTTGTTGAAAATGAATTCGGTTCACTATCAAGAATTGCGGGTTTATTCTCTGCTAGAGGATATAATATTCACTGTCTAAGTGTTGCCCCCACTTCAGATGATTCAATTTCTAGAATGACACTTGTAACTTATTGTTCGGATGCTAAATCATCACAATTAATGAAGCAACTTGATAAGTTAGTTGATGTCATAAACGTAAAAGACTTAACAGATGAAACTCATATAGAAAGAGAAATGTTACTTCTAAAAGTAAAATCAACATTGAAACAAAGAGATGAACTTAAAAGACTCACAGATATATTTAGAGCTAGAATAATAGATGTAACAGATACTACATACACAATAGAGCTTACTGGACCTACTGAAAAAATTCTTGCTTTCATTGATTCACTTGGAAAAATAAAAATAATTGAACAAGTAAGGTCAGGCGCTTTAGGTATCAGTAGAGGATCTGAATCATTAGAAATAAAAAAATAGGAGAATGTAATGAAAGTATATTACGACAAAGATGCTAACTTGGAAAATATAAATAATCTTCAAGTATCTATAATTGGATTTGGTTCTCAAGGCCATGCACATGCAATGAACTTAAAAGATTCTGGCGCAAATGTAACAGTCGGCCTCAGAGAGGGTTCCTCAAGCGCACAAAAAGCAACTATTGCTGGGCTAACAGTAAAAAATATACCTGATGCGGTATCAGATGCTGATGTTGTAATGATACTTGCACCAGATGAATATCAAGCCGACTTATTTAAAGATAGTATTGAACCTAATCTTAAGTCAACAGCTGCAATAGCATTTGCTCATGGATTTAATATTCATTATGGGCAAATTAAACCTGCCGAATGTCATGATGTATTTATGATTGCTCCAAAAAGCCCCGGTCACTTAGTACGTTCAACATACGTAAACGGAAAGGGTGTGCCAACGCTTATTGCTATACATAATGATGCATCTGGACAAGCTAAACCCATTGCTTTAGCATATGCATCTGCTATTGGTGGTGGCCGTGCTGGAATTATAGTAACAAACTTTAAAGAAGAAACAGAAACCGATTTATTCGGCGAACAAGCAGTTTTATGTGGTGGTGTTACAGCGCTTGTGAAAGCAGGATTTGAAACATTAGTCGATGCTGGATATGCTCCAGAAATGGCCTACTTTGAATGCCTTAATGAACTAAAATTAATAGTAGATTTAATGTATGAAGGTGGAATGACTGACATGAGATATTCAATATCAAATACTGCAGAGTATGGCGACTTAACAAAAGGTCCCTTTTTGATTGATGATCATGTTAAAGACAAAATGAAAGTTGTTTTAGCTGATGTCCAAAATGGTAAATTTGCAAATGATTTTGTAAATGAAATCAAAGCAGGTTCTCCTGAATTTAATCGTTTAAGAAAAGAAGGTTCAGAGCATCTGATAGAGAGCACAGGAAAAAAACTCAGAAGTATGATGTCATGGATGGATGGAGATAAATTAGTTGGTGACAAATAATTGACAAGAAAAAAAAATAAATTACCTGGAGTATATTTACTTCCAAACTTGGTTACATCAGGGGCATTATTTTGTGGTTTTTATTCTATAGTTGTTGCTATTGAGGGTAATTTTATTCATGCTTCTGTATACATCTTGATAGCTATGGTTCTTGATGGTTTAGATGGAAGGGTAGCTCGCATGACTAATACACAAACATCTTTTGGTGAATATTTTGATAGTTTATCTGATATGCTTTGTTTTGGCGTAGCTCCTTCACTTCTCATATATCTCTCTAGTTTATCTATGTTTACTTCTGGATACATTGCTAAAATTTCATATATTGCTTGTTTCATATATATAGCATCTACTGCGATAAGGTTAGCTCGATTTAACTCTAGGAATCAGACAACAGATAAGAAATATTTTATGGGCCTTGCGAGTCCTGCAGCAGCAGCAGTATTGATATGTTATGTGTGGCTAATGGTAGATTTAGGAGCTGATATTTCATCATACATTATATTAACAATTATATTGATCGTTTCTCTATCTATATTAATGGTTAGTAACATTGCATATGTTAGTTTTAAAGATATTGATCTCAAACAAAAAATCCCACACTTAGCGCTATTTGCTATTTCTCTCGTTATATCTTTTATATCTTTTGATCCTCCAAAAGTATTGTTCATTTTTTTCCTCTTATATGGATTATCAGGTCCTTCATTATATGTCTTAAGAAAAATTAGGAGAAATCGTATAAGTGACCAAGATTTATCATCAAAAAATAACTAATAACGTCACTTATATTAATATGTTTTTTTGCTTCTACCTTCTTTAGGTTATAATGCACCGTGAGACTCTATTATGTTAAGGAATTAGAAAATGAGCGATACTGACAATCTAATAATATTTGATACTACACTTAGAGACGGTGAACAGAGTCCTGGTGCATCAATGGATATTGAGGAAAAAATTCAAATTGCCAATGCACTGAGCGATTTAAACGTTGATGTTATCGAAGCAGGCTTCCCAATTGCTAGTAACGGTGATTTTACTGCAGTACAAGAAATTGCTAAAACTATAAAAAATTCTAGAATATGTGCATTAGCAAGAGCACTAGAGAAAGATATCCTTCGAGCTGCGGATGCATTAAAAGACGCTAAGTATTCAAGAATACACACATTTATTGCTACATCACCAATTCACATGGAAATGAAATTAAAAATGACACCTGAGCAAGTTATTGAAAATGCAGTAAAGGCTGTAACGATAGCTAAGAATAATGCAGAGGACGTAGAATTTTCTCCTGAAGATGCAGGAAGATCCGATTTTAGATTTCTGTGTAACATTATAGAAAAAGTAATTGATGCAGGAGCAACCACAATTAATATTCCAGATACAGTTGGTTATAATATGCCTCATCAATTTGGAGAGTTGATAAAGAAAATTATTGCTAATGTTCCTAATTCAAGTCAGGCAATATTTTCAGTTCATTGTCATAATGATTTGGGTCTTGCTGTGTCTAATTCATTATCATCAGTACTTCATGGTGCGCGACAGGTAGAATGTACAATTAATGGCCTTGGAGAAAGAGCAGGTAATGCAGCATTGGAAGAAATTGTAATGACGGTAAAGACACGAAGAGATGTATTTTCTTGTGATACTAGAATTGATACAAAAAAAATTATGAATTGTTCTAGATTGGTTTCTAGTATTACAGGATTTCCAGTTCAACCTAATAAAGCAATAGTTGGAAAGAATGCTTTTGCACATGAATCAGGTATACATCAAGATGGCATTATTAAATCAAGAGAAACTTATGAAATAATGAAAGCAGAGGATATAGGTTTAGTGAGCAACTCTTTAGTTCTTGGTAAGCATTCAGGAAGAAATGCTTTAAAACAGAAAATGGCTCAGCTTAATATTCAGTCAGATTCTGATGATTCGTTTAACGATCTTTTTGATAGATTTAAAGAGCTTGCTGATAAAAAACATGAAATTTATGATGAAGATATTATTAGACTATCCAATAATATCCAATTATCCGGAGAGGATATACAACTGATTGAGATGTCCGTCACATCTGATTCCTCAAAAAAACCTTTTGCAAAAATAAAACTAAATATTAAAGGTGAAGAATTCCAATCATCTTCAGAAGGCGATGGAGCTGTTGATGCTGCATACAATGCAATTAACCATCTAATAGATTTTAATGTAGAGCTCAAACTTTACTCAGTTAATAACATTACATCAGGTACTGATGCTCAAGGGGAAGTTACAGTGAGAGTTGTAAAAGATGATGTCATAGTTAATGGTCATGGTGCAGATACTGATATTGTAAAGGCATCGGTTCTTGCTTATTTAAATGCTATAAATAAAATATTCCAAAACCCTAATCTTGAAACAAAAAAACTATCCGGCATATGATTTCTAGAAAAAAAGAGTTACTGACTCTCATGAACATAGATACATCTTGGTTAAAGACTAAAAATAATACTAATTATGACTTACAGAGTTTCAGTCAATTACAACTTGAGGCTAATAATTGTCAAAAATGTCAACTAGCCAATGGTAGAAATAATGTTGTTTTTGGTGAAGGAAATGAAAAGGCAGATATATTGATAATTGGTGAAGCTCCTGGTAAAGAAGAGGACTTAATAGGAGAACCCTTCATAGGAAGGGCTGGCAAATTACTTACAGAAATTCTTTTCTCAATTAATCTCTCAAGGAATGATGTATACATTACTAATACTGTAAAATGCCGTCCACCTGAAAATAGAAACCCTAATAGTACAGAGATATCATCTTGTGCACATTTTCTTGATAAACAAATTAGCCTAATATCACCTAAGGTTATTATTCTCCTTGGAAAAATAGCTGCAGAAAGAATTTTAAACACCTCTGAACCTATGGCAAAATTGAGATCAAACATACATTATTATAAAGAAACTAATATTCCTACCTTAGTCTTCTATCATCCCGCATACCTTTTAAGAAGTCCCAGCGAAAAAAAGAAAGTATGGGATGATATATTATTTATGAGAGAAAACATTAATGTCTGCTAGAAGTGTAGATTTATATAATATCACCCCAATGACAATAAATGATTTGGATGAAGTTTACGAACTTGAGCTTGCGTCATACTCTTTTCCGTGGACTAAAGAAATATTAAGAGATTGTATCTTATATAATTACAATTCTTTCTCAGTTTTTTTTAATAATGAACTTATTGGATATATTATTTCAAAAATTACTTATCCAGAAACTCATATTCTCAATTTAACGGTGAACACAGCTTTCAGAAGAAAAGGTATCGGACAATCATTGATAAACTTAGTTATTAATGACGCAAAACTTAGAAAATCTGAAGATATAATTTTAGAAGTAAGAGCTAGCAACAATGAAGCACAAGCACTATACCATAAGCTAAAATTTAAAAGCATTGGCATTAGACGCGGATACTATGAATCTGAAAATGGTCGTGAAGACGCTTATGTACTCAAGCTTAGCTTATAGTTCCGATGGTGTTTTTGCGCTTATAGATAATGCATGAATTTCAGTTTTCATTAATTCGTCAAGCGTTTTGTATATAAGCTTATGCCTATTTATTTGACTCAATCCATTAAATGATTCCGAGACGATGGACAATTTAAAATGACCACCTGATTTTGCGCCAGCATGCCCAACATGCAAATGACCTTCATCTTCAATTTCAATATTTTTAGGATTAAGCTTTTCTAAACCTTTCTTAATTAGTTTAATTCGCATCGCACTCATACTTCATTATAATCATATATTAAAAAATTTATAGAGTACCTTAATTATATGATTATGTTAAAATACAAGCATATGATTTCTTCTTTATATGTCTAAAGATACAGTATTTTCCGGGGTTCAGCCTACTGGTGAAATTCATTTGGGTAACTATCTAGGTGCGATTAAGCAATTTCTCACATTTCAAAATGACTCTGATTCAATCTTTTGCATTGTAGATCAACATGCTATAACAGTCTTTCAGGATCCCGCAGAATTAAGAGCGAATGTCTATAGTGTCCTGGCTATTTTCTTAGCGTGTGGCTTGGATCCGAAAAAATGTATTCTCTTTAATCAATCTGCAGTTAGAGAGCATAGCGTTCTGTCTTGGTATCTGAGTTGCACTGCTAGAGTAGGCTGGCTTAATAGAATGACACAATTTAAGGATAAAGCTGGAAAAAATCGCGATAATGCTTCACTTGGATTATATGCGTACCCGGTTTTAATGGCTGCAGATATTTTATTGTATCATGCTAATAAAGTCCCTGTCGGGGACGATCAGAAGCAGCATCTTGAATTAACCAGAGATATAGCTCATAAATTTAATACAGACTATGATCAGTTATATTTTAAACTCCCGGATCCAATTATAAACAAAGATGCACCCAGAGTTATGAGTCTTCGCGATGCTAATAATAAAATGAGTAAATCAGATATATCTAAGTACTCTAGAATACTTTTGACTGATTCTAATGATGATATTTCGAATAAAGTCAATAAAGCTAAATCTGATTCAATGAACATGCCTTCATCTTATGACGAGCTTAACACCCGACCAGAAATTAATAATCTAATTACAATTTATAGCTCTATTTCTAATATAAGCAAAGATAAAGTTATAGAAATATTTGCAAATAAAGAGATTTCATATTTTAAATCTGAAATGAAAAACATTGTCATTAGCTTAGTTGAGCCAATATCTAGTGAGATAAAAAAAATTAGACAAGATTCTAAGTATTTACAGGATACTTTGAAAGAGGGATCTGCTAAAGCATCTGAGAGAGCTCATGAGACAATCAAGGATGTTAATAAGATTATGGGATTCAATTTTGAATAATATAACTGCAATATATAATGGTAGAACCATTTCTGATATACCTGATGATTTATTTATTCCACCAGAGCATTTACGTGTAATTTTAGAAGAGTTTGAAGGGCCTTTAGATTTACTTTTATATCTAATTAAAAAACAAAATATAGATATAACTAATCTCCCAATCTTACCTATTACTGAACAGTATATGCATTACATCTCAATTATGGAGGAAATGCAGTTTGAGCTAGCGGCCGATTATTTAGTAATGGCGTCTACGCTGACAGAGATTAAATCAAAACTCCTATTACCAGTAGAACCAGAAACTGAAGAAGAAGAAGATCCGAGAGCAAACCTTATTAAACGATTATTAGAATATCAGAAATATAAAAATGCATCAGAGCAGATTGATGATATGTCTAGAAATAACAGAGATTTTTTTGTCGTTTCAAATGCGATTGATGTAAAGAAATCTAAAACTATTGAGATGCCGGACATCAAAATAGAACTTCTTAAGAGAGCTTTTATTGATGTTTTGAAGAGAGCTGAAATATTCTCGACGCATAACATAATGGCAGAAACATTATCTGTAAGAGAAAGAATGACATCAATATTATATATGATAAAAGATAGGGAAAATGTAGAATTTATCAAGTTATTTAATGTGGAAGAAGGAAGATTAGGTATTATAGTTACGTTTCTTGCTTTATTAGAACTTGTTAAAGAATCTTTAGTCGACATAATTCAGAATGAATCGATGTCGAAGATTTATATAAATATAAAATGATGAAATATTCTCTCGAAAATACAATTGAATGTTTACTTCTTGTTAGCGACGAACCAATGTCTCTGTCAAGCTTAATAAAGATACTTGATGATGACTCTATTACTAAAAATCAGATAGAAAAATCTATCGATAACCTTAATCAAGAATATAGAAATAAAGCAATACATATAAGTAAAGTTGCAAGCGGTTATAGATTTCAGGCAAAAAATGGTCTTGAAGCATACATAACGAAACTTAAAGACAAAGGAACAAATAAGTTCTCAAAAGCTTTTTTAGAAACTACAGCTATTATTGCTTATAAACAACCAGTTACTCGTGGTGATATTGAAGAGATAAGAGGAATAGCTGTAAATTCAAATATTATAAGAACTCTTTTAGAACTCGAATGGATAAAAGTTGTTGGTCATAAAGAATCACCTGGTAAACCAGAGCTGTTTGGCACAACGACTAAGTTTTTAGATTACTTTAATAAAAATAAACTTTCTGATCTTCCTGAAATATCTGACGTAGAAAGTATCTAGTTATTCTTTTAGTCTAGGCATCAACATAACCAGATTACACGGCTTAGTATCGCTATTTAGTTGATGGCTTATCACATCATTCCATGCAGTTTTACATGCATCAAGCGAGCCAGGTAAAACAAAAATGAATGTCCTATTTGCAACACCAGCTATCGCTCTTGACTGCAAGGATGATGTTTTTATTTTTTCGTATGATTTCAATCTAAATATCTCCCCAAATCCATCTATTTTTTTATCAAGAAGAGGCTCAATAGCTTCAGGTGTACCATCAGAACCTGTAATTCCTGTTCCGCCGCTGAGTATAACCACATCAATTTCATTATCTAGAATATAATCTGAGGCAGTCTTTCTAATTTCATATATATTATCTTTTACTATAATTTTTTTAACAATTGTATGTCCCTCGCGTGTAATCATATCGACAAGTTTTTTTCCTGATTTATCTGTTTCATGTGTTCTTGTATCAGATACAATAACAATTGTTATATTTAGCTTTTTCATAATTAATTAATATAATCAATTATCAGGTATATGTATAGACTTCAAAAATTACTTTCATTAATAGGTTATTGCTCTAGAAGAACTGCTGAGAGATTAATTGAATCTAGAAAAATTAAAATCAATGATTCTATTGCTCAAGTTGGTGATAAATGGAATAAAGGAGATATAGTTAAAATAAATGATCAAATAATAAATATTCCTAATATTTCTCAAATGAAACTTGAGATAATTAAATATTATAAGCCTTTAGGTGAAGTAGTAAGCCGGGCTGATCCACATAATTCAGTTACAGTTTTTGATAATCTGCCAGAAGTTGAAGGCAAATGGATAAATATTGGACGATTGGATATTCAAACGAGTGGTTTACTTTTATTTACTAATGATGGGGATATTGCAAACAAGCTCATGCATCCATCATCTTCGCATACTAGAGAATATTTACTTCATACTAATAAGGAAATGACAAAAATAGAAATTGATAAACTGCTTACTGGAGTTCCTATTAATAATGGAGAAATAGGAAAATTTGATTACATATCACTAGAAGGAAATAATTTTTATAAAATTATCCTTTCCACAGGTAAAAATAGAGAAATTAGAAATTCTTTGTCTTCTATAAATATCAAGACAATGAAACTTCATAGATCAAAATATTCTTTTATTGAGCTAGATGATATGAAAGAAGGTGAATATCGTTATCTGAATAATAGAGAAAGAGAATTAATTTTTTAATTTAACTTTTATAACACCAACTCCACCATCTCTATCACTAGCAGAGCATGCAGCATTAACTATCTTTGACCTTTTAATATATGCTTGTGTTGTAATTTTTATCTTGGGTATCTTATTAACACTATTTATTCCCTTACCGCATATTACATTTAAATATTCTACGTCATTTGAGTAGGAATTTATAAAGAAATCATTAAGCCTATTTATAGCATCTTTCACTGTTTCGCCATGAAGGTCTATAGTATCCAAAATATCTGAAACTTTCTTTTTCTTAAGTTTGTTGAGTACATATTCTTGCACTCCATTTCTTCTATATTCAAACTTACCATAATTATTATCAATTAATAAAATTTGATCAAAATCATAATCAAACATTTCAATTTCATCTTCTTTAGGAGCGATGTTATCTTCAGAAGAAAAATCTTCATTTGTTGAGTTTTTCAACCAATCATCTAATTCTTTTATTCTTTTATCTTTTTTCATAGGTGATAAAGCTATACTATGTACTTTAATCATATCTATATATGGAGTATTTGTGAATATTTTGTTATCCAATGATGATGGATATAAATCATTAGGATTGATTGCACTGCAGACTGTGTTAAAAGAATATGGCAAAGTCATAACTGTTGCACCAAATAAGGATATTAGCGCTTCAAGTAGTAGTCTAAGTGTTCATAACCCAGTTCGTATAGATAGAATAGAAAATAATTACTATAAAGTTTATGGCACTCCAGCTGATTGCGTGAATATTGCTACAAGAGGGATTCTTAAAAAATATCCTGATATAGTATTTAGTGGTGTCAATTTAGGTTCAAACATGGGCGATGATGTAATTTACTCAGGCACATTAGGAGCAGCAATAGAAGGCAGACATTCAAAATATGGAAGTGTAGCGATATCAATAACTTCTAGAGAGCCAAAATACTTGAATGACTTAAATGAGAAATTATCTTATATAATTGAATATATATTTAAAAACTTAATACAATATAAATCTATTCTAAACATTAATATACCTGATTTACCGCTAGTCAAAATAAAAGGAATAAAAATTACAAAACAAGGTAGAAGAGAAATATCTAAAAGAGCATCACTTGCACTTAAAGATAAAAAAACATTTTATAATATTGGAAACGTCGGTAAAGGATTGATATCTCCTGGATGTGACTTTGATATAGTTAGAAAAGGTTTTATTTCGATCACGCCTCTTAAAATTGATATGACTGACAATGTTACTTATAAAAAAATAAAATAACTAATATGAATATCGATAAAATCATAGGTTCAGGCCTCACTTCACTTGCCAGCAGAGAAAAGCTTATTAATGAACTCAAGAGACTAGGTATAAAAAATTCCGAAGTTATGAATCTTATTTCTCACATGCCAAGACATCTTTTTATTGATACTGCATTGGCAAATAGAGCATATGAAAATGTATCTTTACCAATAGGATTTAAACAGACTATATCTCAACCATATATGGTTGCAAGAATGACCGAACTTATTCATGAAACAGACTCGATGATTAATGTTCTTGAGATTGGAACAGGTTCAGGATATCAAACATCTATATTATCAATGTTATTTAAAAAGGTTACTACAATTGAGAGAATATCTTCATTACATGAAAAATCAAAAAAGAATCTATTACAACTAGGTTTTAAAAATATATCATTTGTTTTGGGCGATGGCCACTTAGGTTATTTGCCTAATAGCCCATATGATGCTGTTATTATTACAGCCGCGGCTGAAAGTATTCCTGATAATCTCATTTCCCAAATATCAGAGAATGGAAGGATAGTTCTTCCATTAATTGATAACAAAAATCAGAAACTAGTCAAACTCAAAAATACAAAAAACGGAATCATAAAAAAAATTGTTGAAGATGTATTCTTTGTACCGCTACTTCCAGGTGTAGAAATCAATGAATAAGATTATTTCTACATTTATTGATAGTTGTGGTTCAAAAAATTCGATAATGTATTTAAGAATATTAAGTTTTTTTGAATCTATTTTTTTCCCAATACCTACTGATGCGTTATTAGCACCAATGGTCCTCTCTAAAAAGCATAATTGGGTAAATATCACAATCATAGCTTCAATATGGTCAGTATTAGGAGGAATAGTTGGCTATTATTTAGGTCTCTATTTATTTGAATTTATTGAACCATACCTTCACCAGTTTAACAAGTATGATGATTTTATTTCTGCTAAGAGTCTATTTGAAATCTATGGAATTATTTTTTTATTTATTTCTGCATTTACTCCAATACCTTATAAAGTTTTTACTATTAGTGCTGGAGTAATGAGCTATAATATTTTTCTTTTCATACTAATATCAATTATTGGTCGTTCTGCAAGATTCTTTTTAGTTGCATTCATATGTAATAAATATGGTGAATCTATACTTAAATTGATCAATAAATATTTACTATTATTGGCAATAATATTTGTAATAATTATTTTATGGATAGAGTATTGAGATAAATGAGCGATTCTCTGATAATAATAAATTATGCGTTTTGCATGCAGATGTTGTATTCATAAATTCTAAACCT
Source organism: Gammaproteobacteria bacterium (assembly GCA_016779485.1). Taxonomy (GTDB): domain Bacteria; phylum Pseudomonadota; class Gammaproteobacteria; genus CACLCV01. The sequence goes on along the minus strand of JADHNN010000006.1, from coordinate 4,788 downwards.
TTGTTTTTTTCATGTAAAACTCTAATAAACCCTTCATCTGGTAGAATTACATCTATTCCAGTTCCTATAAGAATCATATCAATTGTATCAAGATAGCTTTCTATATCTTTTAGTTGTATTAAATTTGATTTTATAACTGGAAACGAAATTATTTCTCTCTGGTTATAGACGATTGGATTTTTATGTGAGAAATTATTAATTATAATAGTATTATCTATATATTTATTAATACTAAATTCATTAATATATTTGTCTTCAACTAGTTCCATAATCTAAGCGAAATTCGATATTATTATGATATTATATCCACATTATATAGGAGTCTAAATGTTTAAGATAGGTGTGTGTGGTTTTGGTACAGTAGGAAAAAACTTAGTAAGTCATTTTCTTAAATATCAAGATTTAATATCTAATAACTGCAATGAAAAAATAACAATATCTGTGATTGCAGATAGATCCATTCAAAAGAAAAAGTTCGAGGATGACAACATTCAGTTCTCATCTGATATTCTCAGCATTGTTCAATCAGATTGTGATTTAATAATTGAATTAGTTGGTGGCGTAGACGTAGCAAAAGAATTAGTCACGAAAGCTATCGAAAATAATAAATCTGTTATCACTGCTAATAAAGCTCTAATTGCTGAACATGGAGATGAATTATTTCAGCTTTCTAATAAACATAATGTCTACTTTGGTTTTGAAGCCGCTGTGGCTGGAGCTGTACCTATTATTAACTCTCTTTCACATAATATGTTAAATGAAACTATCTCATCTATCAGTGGAATTATTAATGGCACTTGTAACTATATATTAGATCAGATGTCTTCAAGTAATAAAAACTTTTCAGAGGCTTTAAGTATGGCTCAAGAGTTAGGATATGCAGAAGCAGATCCAACTTTTGATATTGGAGGATTTGATGCAGCTCATAAGATATCTATTCTTGCAATGCTTGCGTATAAAATTAAGTCACCCTATAAAAATATGTACATTGAGGGGATTGAAAATATTGACAGTATGGATATAGACTATTCAAAAGAATTGGGTTATACGATAAAGCATGTAGCTATTACAAAAGTCACTGACGAGGACATTGAATGTAGAGCTCACCCTGTTCTTATTCATAATTCAAATATTTTGTCCAATGTAGATGGAGTAATGAATGCAGTGCGAACAATAGGCGATCGCTTTGGAACATCTTTGCTTTATGGACATGGAGCAGGTGGAGAGGCTACAGCTTCCGCAGTTGTTTCAAACATAAAAGATTTTTGTATTTTTAAAAAATATATATCTAATGAAAACAAAAATGATGAGTATTTATTTTCTAGAAAGAATATTATTGATATCAATAAAATCTCAACACAGTATTACTTAAGAATATTCGCTAATGATGTCCCCGGAGTAATGGCCGAGGTGACATCAACACTAGCATCACATGATATTAGTATTGAGGCTGTTACTCAACATGAACCATTGGAGTCAGAAAAACTCATTCCTATAGTTATGATTACTAACTCTGTTTCATATGAAAAAATATTATCTTCTATTAATAAAATAGAATCTTTAAATAATATCAACGGAAAAGTAAATTTAATAAGAGTTCTTTGAGACAATGACTAATAATAAGTTTCTTAAATATAAGAGTACCCGTGGCGAAGCAGAAGAAATATTTTTTAGTGATGTAATATTTGAAGGACTTGCTTCTGATGGCGGCCTCTACCTTCCTGAATACTGGCCAAAAATTGATCAATCGATAATAGATTCTTTTTCAAATATGTCATACCAAGAAATTGCTTTCCATATTTTTAAGCCCTTTGTTGATGGTTCAATCTCTGATAATAAAATTAAAGAACTTATCGATGACTCTTATAAAGTTTTTACAGATAAGAATATTACACCAGTAAATAAAATTTCTAATAATGAATATTTGTTGGAATTATTTTATGGGCCAACATATGCCTTTAAAGATATTGCGATGCAGTTTATCGGAAGACTTATGGGTTACTATTTGGATATGGATAATAAAAAAATTAACATTCTTGGTGCAACATCAGGAGATACTGGATCTGCTGCAATATATGGCTTTGAGAGTATTCAATCTTCAAATGTATTTATATTACATCCTCATAATCTAATTTCACCTACACAGCGTAAATTTATGACTACTATAGATTCAGATAATGTTATAAATATTGCAGTTAAGGGTAACTTTGATGACTGTCAGAGTATTATAAAAGAAATATTCTCTGATTATGATTATAAAAAATCTAATAATTTAGGTGCAATTAATTCAATAAATTGGGCAAGAATTATGTGTCAGATTACATATTATTTTTATTCTGCAAGTAGGATTGAAAATAGTGAAAACATAGTCTACTCAGTTCCAACTGGAAACTTTGGCGATATTCTAGCGGGATATATTTCAAAAAAAATGGGTCTTAAATTTAAAAAACTTAATATTGCAACTAATGAAAACAATATATTAGATATTGCTTTGAAATCTGGTGTGCACACTATAAAGGATGTTGTAAGCACATCATCTCCGAGTATTGATATACAAGTATCAAGTAATTTTGAAAGATTAATATATGATTCCTGTAAGGACTCTAGTTATGTTAAGGAGATTATGACTAATCTAAAAAAAGAAGGGACATTTACATTAACAGATGAGTGTCGATCTTACATATCTAAATACTTCACATCAGACAGCGCTTCCAATAATGAAGTAAATCAAACGATTTCAGAATATTATTCAAAATATAATATTACATTAGATCCGCATACTGCTGTAGGTGTTGTGTGTGGCAAAAAGCAATCTTTATCGCAAGATATACTTGTAACGCTATCTACTGCGCATCCTGCAAAATTTAAAGAAACGGTATCAGGGATTATTTCTGATGATTCTTTTGTGACTGAAAAAGTTAGAATGCTTGAAAATCAAGAAGAAAGAATGATTATCGCTAATAATGATGTTGAAGAAATTAAAAATATTATTAACGGTAGAATACGATGAGAATATTAATAATATTATTTTTCTCTATACTTGTTGTAGCATTTGCAAGAAAAAAAATTAATGATAAGTATGAATTTATACACTATATATTATCGCTTACATATTTTGTTATGATAATACTTTTTTTATACATACTCAGTATGCATTTTTTAGGTAATAGTATTTAGTTATTTGTCTAAATATTTTTCTGCATCTAATGCGGCCATACAGCCAGCTCCAGCAGACGTTATCGCTTGTCTGTAGATTGAATCAGATACATCTCCCGCGGCAAATACACCAGGAATTGAACATTGTGTAGCATTACCATCAGTACCACTTTTTATCTTCAAGTACCCAGTATTATCCATCTCTAATGAATTTTTAAATATATCTGTATTAGGTTTATGTCCAATGGCTATAAATACTCCGGAACATTTCACAGTTTTAATTGAGCTTGTATTCACATCTTTTACATTTACTCCTTCAACTTTATCTCCGTCGCCAACTACTTTATCAAGCGTATGATTCCATAGGAATTCAACTTTCCCTTCTTTTTCTTTTTCTTTGATTCTTTCTATTAATATTGCTTCTGCTCTTAAACTATCTCTTCTGTGAATAAGAGTTACTTTGGATGCAATATTTGCAAGATATAAAGCTTCTTCAACCGCAGTATTACCACCACCAACAACTACAATTTCTTGGTCTCTATAGAAAAATCCATCACATGTAGCACATGCTGATACTCCTTTACCAAGATACGACTTTTCCGATTCAAGTCCGAGATATTTCGCAGATGCACCAGTAGCAATTATGAGACTATCACATGTATAGATATTACTATCTCCAGTAAGTTCGAAAGGCTTACTATTAAGATTCACTGACTTGATTTGATCCATAATGATTTCATTGTCAAATTTGCCAACATGATCTTTCATTCTCTCCATCAGGTCAGGTCCTTGTAAATCATTTGCATCTCCAGGCCAATTTTCAACATCAGTTGTCGTTGTTAATTGCCCACCTATCTCAAGACCTGTTACAAGCACTGGGTTCAAGTTTGCTCTTGACGCATATAGAGCAGCAGTATAACCAGCTGGCCCTGATCCAAGTATTAGTAATTTTGTGTGCTTTTTATCCATTCTATCTCAGGCTTCTATTCAGCCTAGATATTATACACAATAATTTGTTCATATTATATATGTATATATTTCCTATAAAAATTTGTATAATTCTTAATGAAATGAGGTTCATTTGGCTCAAATAAAAATAAATAAAAAATTTACCAAAACCAAATTGAATTATTTGCCAAAAGAAATATTTAATTTCTTTTTTCTAGCTTTTACATTACTTTTCACGCTTTCTATCATTTCATATGATCCATCTGACCCTAATTTTTTTAAAACTGGCCTAGGAGATACTATAAATAATTATATTGGCATTTTTGGGTCATATGTATCACATGTAACATTCATGATTTTCGGAAAAACTACATATTTTATAACGGTATTATTAATTTACTCAGTACTTGAAAGATATGGGTTAGTTTCGTCTCGAAGTACTATCTTTTCATATAAATATTCATTACTTCTATTATTAATTATAACAAGTTTATCAATAATTTCTGATTTCATTTTAGCTGGCACAGGCGGATATCTTGGTCATATTTCTTTGCACTATCTTTCTAACTACATTGGCGCTTATGGATCAGTAACAGCTTCTCTGCTAACTTTATTATATTCATTAGTTTATTATTTTGATATATCTGTTCTCAGAACATATAACCAATTTAAAAAAATATTTAC
>JADHNN010000005.1 GCA_016779485.1 Gammaproteobacteria bacterium | reverse complement strand
TCTTTCATTTATACCAAGATTTTTAATTGAAGCAAATAAAGATGTTAAAAGACCTTTTTTACCTAAATATTTTGATTTGATTTGTAATAAATCATGTTCATTATTACAATTTTGTAGATCTTCTTTGAGTGAATTTTCTAAATCAGTATGGTGTATATCCATAGCAAAAAGAAGTCTTAATTTGGAAGTACAGTCTTAACTATGTTAGTAAATTTTTCTGGATTATTCGCTGCAATATCAGCTAACATCTTTCTGTCTATTTCTAGTTCTGACTTATGCAGGTAATTCATGAATTGACTATATGAAAGATTATTTAGTCTTGCCGCTGCATTAATTTTAGTTATCCAAAGAGATCTAAATTGTCTCTTTTTTTGTCTTCTATCACGATATGCATATTGACCAGCTTTAATAACAGCCTGTTTTGCAACTCTGTAAACGCGACTTCTTGCACCTTTATACCCTTTTGCGAGTTTAAGTATTTTTTTATGCCTTGCCCCAGCAATTACTCCTCTTTTTACTCTTGCCATGTCCTAAATCTCCTTAATAAGGTAACATACGATTAATTGCTGCTTTGTCTGCAGCACTTATTACCACGTCATCTCTCAGATGTCTTTTTCTTTTAGTGCTTTTCTTAGTAAGGATGTGGCTGCGGTGTGACTGCCCTCTTTTTACATTACCTGTAGGTGTCTTCTTAAACCTTTTTGCGGCACCGCTATGTGATTTCATTTTTGGCATAACTTACTCTTACTAAATATTTTGGGTAGTATATCCTATTTATTTCTTCGGCGCTATAACCATTACTATCTGTCTTCCCTCAAACGCTGGCTTTTGCTCAATTACACCATACTCGAACAAATCTTTTTCAACTCTTTCTAGAAATTCTCGACCGATTATTTGATGCGCAGCTTCTCTACCTCTAAATCTCATAGTAATTTTGGCTTTATCTCCACCTTGCAGGAATTTTATAAGATTTTTTAATTTAACCTGATAATCCGCCTCTTCTGTCCCAGGTCTAAATTTAATCTCTTTGACTTGAATTTGTTTTTGCTTTTTTTTAGCTGCATGAGCTTTTTTCGACTGTTCGAACTTATATTTACCGAAATCCATCACTCGACAAACTGGAGGTGTTTGATTGGCAACAATTTCTACCAAATCTAACTCCTCACTTTTAGCAATTTCTAAGGCTTTAGCTTTAGTGACAACACCTACTTGATCCCCGGTAGATGATATTAAGCGTACTTCAGTTGCATTAATGCGATCATTAATTCGCATTCTTTTAATGTTCGATATGATTCTTCTCCTTTAAAATTAATTTATTTCGTTTTTAAGCATTTCACAAAATTGGTCAATACTCATGCTGCCTAAGTCATTACCGGTCCTATCTCTAACGGTAACTTTCTTATCTTCCAGTTCTTTATCACCGATGATAAGCATGTATGGTACCCTAGTCATCGCATGATTTCTAATTTTGTAGCCAATCTTTTCATTGCTTAGATCACATTCTGACCTATATCCAAGCTGTATAAGCTGATTATTGATAGAAGTTGAATATTCTTTATGCTTATCAGTAATATTTAATATAGTAATCTGTGTAGGAGCTAACCAGAGTGGTAAATTACCAGAATAATGTTCTATCAATATCCCTACAAATCTTTCTAAAGAACCTAAGATAGCGCGATGTATCATAACTGGAGTATCTTTGGTACCATCAGCGTCAATATATGATGCACTTAGCCTACCTGGCATTGAAAAATCAAGCTGAATAGTTCCTAACTGCCATACCCTTGATAGTGAATCTTTGAGCGAGAAGTCAATTTTGGGACCATAAAATGCTCCATCTCCAGCGTTAATACTAAATTCAATATTATTTAAATCTAAAGCTTTTTTTAGACTGTCCTCTGCCTTATCCCATATCTCCTCTGATCCTACTCTTTTTTCTGGACGTGTTGAGAGTTCAATCTTCAGGTCATTAAAACCAAATTTATTATAAATAGTTTTTATATCATTGATTAATAGGGATATTTCACGTTCAATTTGGTCTGTGGTACAAAATATGTGTGCATCATCTTGGGTAAATGCCCGTATTCGAAGTAAACCATGTAGTGTACCTGACGGCTCATTTCTGTGAACCACACCAAATTCGGCATATTTTAAAGGCAAGTCTTTATAACTCTTTAAACCCTGATTGAATACCTGAATATGTCCAGGGCAACTCATAGGTTTGATAGCAAACTCTTTTTTCTCAGAGCCTACATCAAAAATTAGATCTCCAAATTTATCTAAATGTCCTGATTTTTTCCATAATGATTTGTCTAAAATTTGAGGAGTGTTAATAACTTGGTAATTATTTTTTCTGAGATGGCTAGTAATAAAATCTTTTATAAGATTGAAAACTGTCCAGCCTTTATCATGCCAAAATACCATGCCAGGAGATTCTTCTTGAAAATGAAATAAATCAAGTTTCTTACCCAAAAGTCTATGATCTCTCTTTTCTGCTTCCTCTAATGATTGAAGATAAGATTCCTGCTCCTCTAAAGTTGGCCATGCTGTACCATAAATCCTGGTCAGTGATTGGTTATTAGAGTTTCCTTTCCAATAAGATCCTGAAATTTTCATAAGTTTAAACGCTTTAATGTGTTTCGTATTTGTAAGATGGGGGCCTCTGCACATGTCTATATATTCTTCGTGATGATATACCGCGATAATTTCATTATTTTTAATTTCTTTAAGTAATTCAACCTTATAAGGCTCATTTCTTTCATTAAATATACTAATTGCTTGATCCTTAGATACCACCTGCCTTTTAATTGGATAATTTTTTTTAGCAAGCTTTCTCATTCTATTTTCAATAACCTTTAGATCTTTCTCTGTTATAGGTTCATTTGACAAAATATCATAATAAAACCCATTATCTATCACCGGGCCTATAACCATTTTAACTTCTGGATAAATTTGTTTAATTGCATGACCAAATACATGAGCACAACTATGTCTCAGTATATCTAGACCATCTTTATGATTTGTGGTTACAAGCTCTATGTTTGAGTTCTCAGTAAGATTATCAGACAAGTCTTTTAATGTATTGTCTACATTAGCAGCAACTATATTTTTCTCTTTGAAGTGTTTTTTAACTACATCTTCAAGTGTTTCATTATTTTCAGCTTCTATATTTTTATTATTTACAGTAATTTTCATAATATCTCAATTTTTATAGGCACGATTGGACTCGAACCAACGACCTCCACCATGTCAAGGTGGCGCTCTAACCAAGCTGAGCTACGCGCCTGTAAGAATAGGTAAATTAACATGTCAAGACAGTGTAGACAAGAATTCATCAGGATTTTACTTTCGGTATCATGAGATACTTTTCTTGAAGCTGATTAATCTGATCCCTTATTTTTGCCGCTTGTTCAAACTCAAGATTTTTAGCATGGCTGTACATCTCTTTTTCAAGTTGAGATATTATTGATACGACATTATCACCGTTTACTTTTGTAAGCTTCTTCTTGTTGCTGCTAACTAATTGTAGCTTATCCAATGACTCATCCTCTATGAAGGTATCCTCATCTAGTGCTTGTCTAATATCTTTTTTTACACCCACAGGATTAATGTTATTATCTTTATTATACTTAATTTGAATTTCTCTTCTCCTGTCAGTTTCATCAATTGCTCTTCGCATCGAGCCGGTAGTTACATCTCCATATAGAATACATCTACCATCTAAATTTCTAGCAGCTCTACCAATAGTTTGTATTAATGATCTGTCAGATCTAAGAAACCCCTCTTTATCTGCATCAAATATTGCAACTAGCTCCACTTCAGGTATATCTAAGCCTTCTCTCAATAAGTTTATACCCACTAAAACATCGAATTCTCCTTTTCTTAAATCTCTTATTATTTCCACCCTTTCAACAGTATCTATATCTGAGTGTAAATACTTAACTTTAATGTTATGTTCTTGAAGATATTCCGATAAATTCTCCGACATTTTCTTCGTTAGAGTTGTTATGAGTACTCTATTGCCTCGCTTAACAACAGTATTAATTTCTGATAATACATCTTCAACTTGACTAGATGATGGCCTAACTTCAATTATTGGATCAATTAACCCTGTTGGACGAATGACTTGTTCGATAATTGCACTCGATTTATCAACTTCATATGAACCAGGAGTGGCGGATACATATATTGTTTGAAAATTGTATGCTTCAAACTCATCAAATTTGAGTGGACGATTATCCATAGCTGATGGTAGACGAAATCCATAGTCGACTAATGTTTGTTTCCTCGATTGATCGCCTCTGTACATGCCGCCCAACTGAGGAACTCCGACATGACTCTCGTCAATAATTACAAGACCATCATCCGGCATATAATCTAATAAGCATGGAGGAGGATCGCCGGGGTTTCTTCCAGACAAATACCTTGAATAATTTTCAATCCCAGAACAGTATCCCATTTCTTTCATCATCTCGAGATCATAATTAGTTCTTTCTCGTATTCTTTGCTCTTCAATTAATTTTGAGTTATCAGAGAAATATTTAATTCTTTCTTTGAGTTCCTTTTTAATTTTAATCATAGCGTCATCAATTTTATTCTGAGGCGTAACATAGTGTGTTTTTGGATAAACTGTAACTCTATTCAATTGTTTAAATATATCTCCCGTTAAAGGGTCAAATAAAAAAATATTTTCTATTTCATCTCCAAATAAATCTATACGGATAGCGTATTTTTCAGAATCACCAGGAAAAATATCAATAATCTGGCCCTTTACTTGGTATGTTCCTCTCCTGAGTTCAATATCATTTCTAATATACTGAAGGTCAGTTAATTTTCTTAAGATATCCCTTTGATGAATAATGTCTCCTTTTACAAGATGTAAAATCATTTTAAAGTATGTTTTCGGATCACCTAGACCATATATTGCTGATACAGTTCCAACAACTATTGCATCCTTTCTTTCGGTAAGTGATTTTGTAGCAGAAAGTCTCATTTGTTCTATATGCTCATTTAAAGATGCATCTTTTTCAATAAAAGTATCAGAAACAGGAACGTATGCTTCAGGCTGATAGTAGTCATAATATGAAACAAAATATTCTACAGAATTATCTGGAAAAAATTCTCTCATCTCAGAATAAAGTTGTGCTGCAAGTGTTTTATTAGGAGCGAGTACCAATGTAGTTTTGTTAGTCTTCGATATGATATTAGCCATAGTAAAGGTTTTCCCTGAACCTGTTACTCCTAATAATGTCTGATGTTTTAGATTTTTTGAGATACCACTCACAAGAGCATCAATTGCTTTTGGCTGATCTCCGTTGGGTTTCATCGGAGATTTTAGAGTCAGTCTTTTCATAATAATCTTTTCGCTCATTTACTAAATTAGTACTTTCATGATATTATAACCTTTTTACAGGAACTCTATTGAAATTTTCAAAACGTATAAATTTAATTCAGCCATCCTCAACTATGGCTCTTACATCCAAAGCAAATGAGCTTAAACATAAAGGTGAGGACATTATTGTGCTAACAGTTGGAGAACCCGATTTTGATACTCCAAATTACATTAAAGACAGTGCAAAAAAAGCCATTGATGAAGGCTTGACCAAATACACTGCAATTGATGGAACTGCAGAGCTTAAAAAATCTATAATTGATAAATTAAAAACTGAAAATAATCTTGAATACAGTTCTAACGAAATTATCGTCTCAGCTGGATGCAAGCAATCTATATTTAATTTTCTTCAAGCAGTAATTGATGATGGTGATGAAGTAATTATACCTCAACCATATTGGGTTTCATATGCCGATATAGTTAAATATTCGGGCGGTATACCAGTCATGCTTCAAACAAATTATGAAAATAACTTTGATATAGATGTAACAGAATTAGAAAATTTAATTAATGAAAAAACTAAATTATTCATGATTAATAGTCCAAATAATCCAAGTGGTAAGTATTACGATTCAGAACTTCTAAAGAAAATTTCATCAGTTTTGATAAAGCATACAAATATACTTGTATCATCGGATGATATTTATGAGCACATCCATTGGCATGCAGAAAAATTCCATAATATTTTAAATGTTTGTCCAGAATTAAAACAAAGGACTGTGATTCTAAATGGTGTCTCGAAAGCATATTCAATGACTGGATGGAGAATAGGATATGCAGCTGGCGATAAAGAAATTATTAAAAAGATGAAAACCCTTCAATCACAAAGTACATCATGCGCGTCCTCGATATCTCAAGCAGCTGCTTCAACAGCACTAAATAATACTTGTCATGAGTTACCGGAAATGAATAAAGAGTATAAAAAAAGGCATGATTTTGTTGTATCTGAACTTAATAAAATTGATGGCGTAGAGTGTAAACCAACAGATGGCACTTTCTATGTGTTTCCGTCTTTTAAAGATTATTTAAAGGAAAATAAACTATTATCCAATGATACAGAGCTTGCTTTATATATACTAGAAAAAGCAAAAGTAGCGGTTGTACCTGGTAGCGCTTTTGGTATTGATAATCATATTAGGATATCTATAGCGATAGATATGGATTCGCTTAAAGAAGCTATGAAAAGACTTAATACGAGTCTAAGTTGATAATTTAGCAGCTCTCTTCCTTTCGTGAGGATCTAAATATTTTTTCCTAAGTCTCAGATTAACTGGTGTGACCTCCAATACTTCGTCATCATTAATATATGACATCATTTGCTCAAGAGACATTTTTCTTGGGGGTACAAGCTTGACTGCTTCATCAGTTCCTGATGCGCGAACATTTGTTAACTGTTTTCCTTTAAGAATATTTATCTCAAGATCATTAGGGCGATTATGTTCCCCAACAATCATACCTTTATATACTTTCGTTTGAGGATCTATAAACATAATGCCTCTATCTTGTAAATTAAAGATTGCATACGCAACGGAATTACCAGTTGAGTTTGCAATTAGAACACCGTTTCTTCTAGATGCAATGTCTCCTCTGTATTCCTTATATGAGTCGAATAGTCTATTGATTACGCCTGTTCCCCTTGTTTCAGTCAAAAACTGACTTTGGTACCCTATTAAAGATCTAGATGGGCACTTAAAAACTAAACGTGTCTTACCGGCAATATTTGTCATATCAAGCATTGATGCTTTTCTTTTGTTCATACTATCAATAACAGTACTTGTATAATCATCGTCTACATCGATTATCACCTCTTCGATAGGCTCTAATTTTTGATCTTGATTATTTATTTTGTACACTACTTTTGGTCTTGATACTGTTAGTTCAAATCCTTCTCTTCGCATGGTCTCCACAAGGACACCTAACTGAAGCTCTCCTCTTCCTCCAATTTCAAAAGAGTCTTTCTGGTCATTTTCATTAAATGAAATAGCAACATTTGACTCGGCTTCTGATAATAATCTTTCTCTGATCAATGTAGATGTAACTTTTTTTCCTTCTAATCCAGATATAGGTGAATCATTAACGGTTATCGTAATAGACATGGTTGGAGGATCAATTGGCGTTGATTTAATTGGTACCTCATTAGCTACATTACAGATGGTATCTGCAACTGATGTTTCTGCTAATCCAGCAATGCATATTATATCTCCTGCATTAACAGCATCTACTGGAATTCTATCAGTCCCTTCATATTTAAATAATTTTGTAAGCCTTCCTGATTCCACTCTTTCGCCTGAAAGGTTAATTGCTTTAACATTATCATTTACTTTTGCCGAACCCTGTTCCACTCTTCCAATTAAACACCTGCCTAGATATTTATCTGAATCTAATAATGTAGCTAACATAGCAAAAGGTTTGTCAAGCTCAACATCTGGAGCCCCAACATACTCTACAATTAAGTCTAGCATTTCATGTAGATTATTTTTTCTGTTAGCTAGGTCAGACGTACACCAGCCATCTCTTCCAGATGCATATAGTATGGGAAAGTCGAGTTGATCATCATTTGCGTCCAGAGAAACAAATAAATCGAATACATCATCAATAACTTTATCTGCCCTGCTATCAGATTTATCAATCTTGTTGATAACTACTATTGGCTTTAAGCCCTGAGCTAATGCTTTCGATAAAACAAATTTTGTTTGAGGCATAGCTCCTTCAGCAGCATCGACTAGCAAAATAACGCCATCAGTCATACTTAGTACTCTTTCAACTTCTCCTCCAAAATCAGCATGTCCTGGCGTATCTATAATATTGATTCTTGTATTGTTCCAAAGTATAGAAGTTGGTTTTGCTAATATAGTAATACCTCTTTCTTTTTCTAAATCACCAGAATCCATTACACGTTCAGTAACAAGTTTATTTTCTCTAAAAATACCAGCTTGCATCATTATAGAATCTATAAGAGTAGTTTTTCCATGATCTACGTGAGCTATTATTGCAATATTTCTGATTTGTTCCATATTTGTCAATTCAAAAAGATTTTTGTGTGTGCACTATACTACACAATGTGACGCAAGTCCTAAAAAGTTAAGGCAAATGGAATGTGTACTCCTCGGGACGGACTCGAACCGCCGACCTGGTGATTAACAGTCACTCGCTCTACCAACTGAGCTACCGAGGAATAATGACAAGATAGTAATAAAAAAGCACTAAATCTTCAATCATTATTTAGATTGATTGAAATCGTTTTATTTTATACTTGCTTAACATTATCATATTTATTACTTAAATTTGATTAGATAAGGTTATTTTATATTTGTTTTAAAAATGTCTTTTATCAAACTGTATGATAAAATTTGTCTAGAATGACATACGTGATAACAGAAAATTGTATCAAATGTAAATACACGGACTGTGTGGAAGTTTGCCCTGTAGATTGTTTCCATGAAGGTCCAAATTTTTTGGTCATAAATCCAGAAGAATGCATAGATTGTAGCTTATGTGAACCAGAATGTCCTATAAATGCGATATTATCAGAAGACGATTTAAAAGAAGAAGACAAGAAATATCTAGAATTAAATACAAGATTATCAAAGACTTGGCCATTAATTACAGAAGCAAAATCAGCACCAGCTGATGCTAAAGAATGGGAAAATAAACCTGATAAGCTTAAGCTTTTAGAAGAATAGAATTCTAAAGGTTATCTGTATTTTCAAATATCTGCGGATGATAATCTTCGAATCTTGTGCAATGTGATAGAAATGTTAATTTCGCTGTACCAGTAGGTCCATTCCTGTGCTTTGCTATATTTATCTCTGCAATATTTTTATCTTCTGAATTTGGATTATATACGTCATCTCTATAAATAAACATTACAACGTCTGCATCTTGCTCTATAGAACCTGATTCTCTAAGATCTGATAAGAATGGTCTTTTGTCGTTTCTCTGTTCCAGACTACGATTCAATTGTGATAGAGCAATTATAGGGATATCAAGCTCTTTTGCTAAGCTTTTAAGTTGCCTAGTTATCGAAGCAATTTCATTAACTCTATTCTCACTCTTATCTGGTAACGTCATCAACTGAAGATAATCTAATACAATCATGTCAATACCAGTCTCTCTTTTCATTCTTCTCGCTCTGGACCTAAGGGTCATTGGGGTAATACTGCCTGTGTCATCTATATATAGTGAGCAGTCTTGCATCATTTCAATAGCTTGAGTAACAGCTCTTGTATCATCGCTAGATGACTCATAGTCACCTGACCTTATCTTTGAAAATTCAACAGTACTTAAAGATGATAACATTCTTAGTGCTATAGATTGTGATGACATCTCTAAACTAAAAAATCCTACTTTCTTTTTTTGCTTAAAGACTATATCTTGAGCAATATTCATTGCTAATGCTGTTTTACCCATAGATGGACGTGCGGCAATTACAACAAGATCAGAGTTTTGAAGCCCTCCCATAAGTTCATCAAGCTTTGTATATCCTGTTAGAAGGTAATCAACTATATTATTAGTTTTTTTATTATAGATAGAATCAACCATTTCGTTCACAATTGGCCCTATCTTCACTAATCCTTCATGTTTTTTAGTATCAGAAGCAATTGAAAATATATCTGCCTCTGCTCTGTCAAGGATTGAACTTATATCTTCGGAGCTGTCTTGATGTATGCTCTCAATGGTTCGTGTACTTGCACCTATAAGTTTTCTCATTACCGATTTTTCTCTGACAATTTCAGCATACTTAATGATATGAGCTGAAGTAGGTACAGTTTTCGCTAGTTCTTTTAAATATTCAATACCACCGATCTTAGATAGTTTATCTCTAGATTTTAGGCTTTCTTCTAAGATAAGGATATCAAGGGGCTGATCATTTATCTGCAAATCATAAATTTCTGAAAATACATCACGATTCTTTGTATCGTAAAAATCTGCGGGGGTTATCAAGTTAGAAATCTTCTCCCATGATTCAGAATCAATTATGAGCGAGCCTAATAGAGCTTTTTCAGATTCAATAGATATTGGTGTTTTAGGAAATGAGCTCATAACAAATATATTATCTGAAATTTAATTTATATTGAAGATTGACTTGAAAGGTTTATTGACTTTCTTCTTCAGATTTTTCTGCCACAACAGTAACATCACATGCTACCTCAGAGTGAAGTAAAATATTCACATTATATGAGCCTAACTCTTTGATTGAACCAGATGGCAGATTTACTTGTTTTTTTTCAATAGGATGTCCATCTTCTTTCATTTTATCTACGATATTCTGAAGAGTAATTGATCCAAAAAGCTCATTAGACTCTTCTTTTACTTTTACTTTGTGTATTTGACTGTACCCTGTCAATTTCTCTTTTAGTGACATAGCAGTATTTTTTAATTCTTGTTCTTTTTTAATTAACTCATCTTTCATCTTATTGATAACTTCAAGATTTTCAGGAGATGGAGTTAATGCAGACTTTGTTGGCAAAAGATAGTTACGAGCATATCCAGCTTTTACATTAATTTCTTCGCCTACTTTACCTAGGTGTTTTACATCTTTTAGTAATACTAGCTTCATTGTCTTTTATGATTATCACAATAAGGGATTAATGCCAAAAATCTTGCAGTTTTTACAGCCTTATTCATTTTTCTTTGTTCACTAGCAGTTAAACCAGAAACTCGACTCGGAATAAGTTTTCCAGCCTCTGAGATATATTTTTTTATATATCCTAAATTTTTGTAGTCAATTATATTTTTATCTTTATTCATATTTTAAACTGTTTGAAGTTGTTCTTTATTCATGAAAGACCCTTCGGTATGTGCGTCTTTTGTATTGATTATTAAATGTCTGAGTATATGATCGTTGAATTTAATCAATTCATTTAACTGGTCTATAATTTTATTATCAGCTTTAAAGTTAATAAGTATATATCTAGCTTTATTCTCATTATTGATATCGTATGACATCTTTAGAGAACCCCAGTCTTCATATCGATCTATAGCACCATTATTCTCTGTAATTACAGATTTATATTTGTCTATAGTCTGATCAGTAAGTGTATCCTCACCAACAGAAAACATAAGTACTAATTCATAATTTTTCATAATTTTACCTAGGGCAATACTACAGTACAAAGGTAGATTTTTCAATTAATCACTGCATTATTTATCTATATTTTGCGACCTCATACAACATTATCCCGCAAGCAACAGATATATTGAGACATTCTACGGAACCTTTAATAGGAATAGAGAATAAATCATCACAGATATTTTTAAGTGATCTTGAGATACCAACATCTTCTGCACCCATAATTACACAAACACCATCATATTTAATCTTATCGATATCAAGATAATTTGATCGAGCTTTATGATCGGTTCCAAAAATCTTAATATTATTATTTTTTAATTTTTTGACAATTCCATTTAAGTCATTAGATTCATAGATATATATACCTGATGTACCGCCACATGATGCTTTATGAACAGCAGGAGAAATTGGCGCAGAATTAGATTTTCTTTTTATTATCAAATCGCAACCTACCGCATTGGCTGTCCTTATACAGGCACCAAGATTACCTGGGTCTTTGATTTGGTCTAATATTAAAATGAAAGGTTTTGTGTGTAAGTTTATGAAATTTTGCAAATCAAAAACAGACAAGTTTATGTCCTCTAGCTCACAAACAACACCTTGGTGCTTAGATGTTTGTGATAAAAGTGTGAGTTGATCTATTGTTGTCTCTTCAATAAACAAACTATATTCGAGAGCTTTTTGCTGTAAAAGATGAAGGTTTTTACTTGTTGTATTTTTTTTAAAATATATTTTTTTAATCCTATTTTGATCAGAATTAATAATTTTTGAGATAGCATGAATGCCATAAATATATCTTGTTAAAGGCTCAGACATCAAGGATATTAATTTTTTGTATTATCTCGTCTCTTGCAGGACCGGTTGAAATAATATCAATAGGCGTATTTATTAATCCTTCTATGGTTTCAATATACAATTTGGCATTTTTTGGAAGATCATTATAATTTGTAATCCCAACTGTAGAAGTTTTCCAACCTGGTAACTCTATAAATTCTAAATCCTCGACAGAAAATGACTCATAATCAATCTCACCGTAATCAACACAAATTGATATTTCATTAAAATTATCTAACACATCAATTTTAGTAAGTGCTATACCTGATAAATTATTTAGTCTAATAGATTTTTTTAGAACCTTTGCATCGAGCCAGCCACATCTTCGTGTTCTTCCAGTTGTTGCACCAATCTCGCCTCCAATTTTTCCAATACGATCACCTATGTCGTTTGATAACTCTGAAGGAAAAGGTCCATGCCCAACTCTTGTTGAATATGCTTTAGTAATACCAAGTCCATAGTTAACTAATGACATGTTAACTCCTGTTCCGGATACTAATCCTGATAAGGTAGTATTTGATGATGTGACATAAGGGAAAGTTCCATGGTCTATGTCTAACATAGTACCTTGAGCACCCTCAAATACTACACCTCCTTTCATACATAAATCATTAATAAATTCATCAGTATCTATTATGTATTGTGATATTAATTTGAATTTCGTAAGAAGATCATCAGCAACGATTTTGATATCGATAACATCTTCATGGAAATAGTTTTTTAGAATAAAGTTATGATATTCCATTAAATCTTCTAGTTTTTTCAAGAAAATAGTTTCATTTTTTAAATCTAATATTCTAATTCCTTTACGAGAAGTTTTATCTTCATAGCATGGACCTATTCCTCTACCGGTAGTACCGATTGATTTTTTACCTAGTTTTCTCTCTCTTGCCTGATCAATAGCTATATGAGTTGGTAAAATAAGGTGACAGTTTTGGCTTATAAACAGCTTATTATCTAGAAAAATTCCATTAGTTTGAAGTTCTTCAATTTCTGCGATTAAAGCATCAACGGATACAACAACACCATTACCAATAACTGATTTGACATTATCTCGAAGTATTCCTGATGGAATTAAGTGTAATATAAATTTTTTATCATTTATTACTAAAGTATGGCCAGCGTTATGGCCACCTTGAAAACGAATGCATGCGTTTGCTTCAGCAGACAATACATCAACAACTTTCCCTTTCCCTTCATCACCCCAATGAGTACCGATTAAAAAAATATTATTTTTCATATAATGTAACCACGTCCTTTAAGTCCAAGCTAAAACCTGTTGCATGTCTCATTTTGCCGTCATTAAGTCTGTATGATTCATAACGTCCACCAAATGCAAAAGGTCTTCTAAGAGAATCAATATAAAATGTATAATTGAAACTTGTCTCATAGTCCATTGAGCTCAGTGAACAAATGTCTATTATTATTTCAGTATTTTTAAAAGAACTAATATTTTCTATTATTTTCTTAAGATTTTTGATATTACTCTCTGCATTATAATTATATTTTTTTGAAAATTGTTTAATAGCATTAATAACGGAAAGGTTCCCACTTAATTTTAAGAGATCAATTAATTCATTAAGTTTTTTTGTTGACAGCTTTTTAGAATTAAAAAAATCAGTTACCTCATCTATTGACTTAACGCTTATCAGACTAGATAGCTTATCTTTATCTATATCAGATAGATTTAGTGTACTAAAGAATTTGGTTATAAAATAAGCATCATTAAGTTCGATAAGCATTTTTTTTGTCTTTGAAAGCATAGCAATTTCATGACACATTTTGATCATGACCATATCTACAGAATCAGTAATAGTACCAAAATATTCGGCTCCAACTTGAAATGGATTATTTCTATCAAATGGTGATTCAGTTTCTCTGTAAATATCGCCCATGTATGAGAATTTATTAGATTTATTTTTATTATATGATTGATAATCTAGTTTCGAGATTTGTGGAGTAATATCTGAACGAATACCTAGTTCTCTTCTGTCTGATAAAGATACTGTTAGATTTTTTAAGTTATCTTTGCTTAGATTATTTAAATTATTTATAGAATCTACAATAGGGGTGACGACAAATTCATATTTATATTTTTTAAATATATTGATTACAGCTAATTTAAGTTTTTCGAATAAAACAGCATCCTTACCTGTGTAATAATCAATGCCATCAGGTATTAAAAATTTTTGAATATTCATAGTTTATTTAAATCGCCAAATAATACAAAACTAACCCAAAGATAATACATGTAAGGCCAATCATTCTCAATGATTTCTCATCCATATCGGCTATAGACAAAAGCGCATTTTTGAATGTATTTGGGTAAAATAGAGGTATTATCCCCTCTAATATGAGTATTAGAGCAAATACTAAAGCTACAGACTCTAAACTAGTTATTTCTTAACACCGTTAGTATCATTAAAGTACTTGAAGAAATCAGAATCAGGTTTCAAAAGTATCATATTACTTTTATCATTAAATGTAGATTTATATGCCTCTAGACTCCTGTAGAATGAGTAAAACTCTGGGTTTGCTGAAAAAGCATCTGCATATATTTGAGTCGATTGAGCGTCCCCTTGCCCTTTAATTTCTTGAGCTTCTTTATACGCCTCCGCAATGATAGTTTCCGATTCACGCTCAGCAACAGCAGTAATACCTTTAGCTTCCTCTTTGCCTTTAGATCGGAAAGATTTTGCAACAGTTGCTCTTTCTTTTACCATTCTTGCATATACAGAGTTACTAACCTCATCTGGTAAATCAACTTTTTTCAATCGTACGTCAACTACTGTGATACCAAGTGTTTGAGAAAACTGATTAGCCTCTTCTGTAACTTTTGTCATAATTTCAACTCTATCACCTGAAACTACATCATTAACAGTCCTTTTACTGAATTCACTTTTAGTTAGGTCATTAACGATCTGTGATAATCTATTAACACCAATTCTTTCATCTCCTTTAGAGGACCTATAAAAGCTGCTTGGATCTGATATCCTCCATTTAACGAAAGAATCAACTATTACGTTTTTCTTTTCACTTGTTAAAAACTGTTCTGGTTTAGAATCCATAGTCAATAATCTAGAATCATACTTTTTGACATTATTTAGAAAAGGAATCATAAAATATAATCCTGGTTTATCATATGTTGAAACGATTTCACCAAGTCTGAATTTAATCACAACTTCTCTCTCATCGACAATAAAAGTGGATGAAATTGCGATTAACACAAATGCTAATAAACCCGTTATTAAATTTCTATTATTCATTATATAAATCTCTTTTTCTTAAATTGAAATTGTTTCTGCTCGAATTAATTCTGTCCTTGATGGTAACTTCACTTTCACTTTGTTGTATTTCATTATTTCTGTTTTTATTTTTATCAATTAGCTGATCAAGTGGCAGATACAATAAGTTGTTACCTCCCTCTACATCTATCATTATTTTGCTACTATTGGATAATACTGATTGAACCGCTTCAATGTATAGCCTTTCTTTTGTAACATCAGGGGCTTTCTTATACTCATTATATAGTTGTGTGAATCTGGATGCTTCTCCTTCTGCAGCATTAATTAGCTTAACTTTATATGCAAGAGCTTGTTCTAACATTTGTTTAGCTTCTCCTCTTGCAAGAGGAATTATCTCATTACTGTAAGCCTCTGCTTCATTGATATATCTTTGTTCATCTTCTCTAGCCTTGATAGCATCAGAAAATGCATCTTGGACTTGTTCTGGTGGTTGTGCCTCTAGTATGTTTAACGTTTGAACATTTATTCCTGCGCCATAACTATCGAGAACGCTTTGTAGTAATTTTTTAGTATCAGCTGCAACACCTGTTCTTCCTTCTGTAATTATATAGTCCATGGTGTTTTGTCCCATGATTTCTCGAATAGCGCTTTCTCCAGCTTGTGAGACAGTAATATCAGGTTCTCTAAGATTAAATATATAATCACTAGCATCTTTAACATCGTATTGAATAGCAAAACTTATGCTTACAATGTTCTCATCTTCAGTCAGCATAACAGCCTTTTGTTGTACTGAGCGTATCTTGCTTACATCAACTATTTCAACTGATTGTATAAACCTAGGTACCCAATGTGGTCCTGGCATAGTAATTTCATTAAAGCTACCGAACTGAAGAACAACTCCCCGTTCACCATCATTTACGATATAAATCCCTGATAAGAGGTATATTACAAAAAATATAGCTGCAAGGAAGCCAGCACTTTTCTTTGAGGAAGGTGGAACTGGTCCACCATTGCCTAATAAATCATCAATAGTTTTTTTAAAATCTTTTATTATCCCATCTAAATTTGAGGTATTTTTATTTCTACCCCACGGGTCTTTGTTACCAGGTTCATTCCATGCCATTTAAATAATCTCCTTGTTAGATGATATACCATAGGCATCATGTCATCAATTCTATATTAGTTTAATTTAAAAGATATCTAACATAGTCAGACAGTTTCTCATACTCATCATCAGGGTACGAATAATGGAAATCTATTTTAAATTTATTCATCCATGTAATTTGGCGTTTCGCTAACTGCTGTGTAGATAGAGTGATTATATTTATGAGCTCTTTAAGTGTAATTTCATGATTTAGATATTGAAGAGTTTCTTTATACCCAATTGCTCTCATCGACTGATGGTTATGCGTTAATTTAAAACTATATTTGAGATTTTTTACTTCATTAATAAGACCATCGTCTATCATGTCTAATGTTCTTTTGTGAATATTATTTCTTAAAATATCTCGATTTTTAATATTGATAAAAATAATAGTTATATTAAATGTAGTGTTTTCATAAAGACCATTAATTTTGCTAAAAGAAGAATCAGAACTAATTAAACGCTCTAATAGTTTTTCAATACGGTAAGTATCATTTTTATTAAGCGTCTTAATTAGAGAATGATCATATTTTCTAATAGCATCAATAATTTGCTTATTTGTATATTCTTTAAGAATGTATTTAATAATTTTCAGATCAGTATCGCAAGTACTGTACTGATGTGTTAATCCATTTAAAAGTTGATAAACATACATCATTGAGCCGCCTGTAATCAGAGGTATTTTATTAAGAGAAGTTATTTCATTGATACATTTATTAACATCATGACAGTATTTTGACACATTGTATTCGTCAGTTGGTTCTAATTTATTAATCAAGTGATGTTTATTTTTGATGAGTGCTTTTTTCGATGGTTTAGCTGTCCCAATATCAAGACCTTTGTATATTGAGTATAAGTCAGCATTAATGATTTCAAATGAAAATTCATCTGCTAATTTTTGAGAAAGACGAGACTTTCCTGATGCTGTTGGCCCAAGTAATATAAATATATTATTCATCAACAAAATTGATAGTTAATAATCTTCTACTATTTATAAGCTTAAAGTTGATTATTATGTTGGGGATAACAAGATTGCTAGGTATTATTTCTGGCCACTCAATCAAATGAAGAGTATTAGTGTCGAGATTTTCATAAAATCCAAATTCATTTAATTCATTATGATCGTTTATGCGATATAAGTCGTAATGAAATATATTATTATCACTATTCAGATAATTATTAACAATTCCAAAAGTTGGGCTAGTGACATTCTCAATGTTGCAATGATATTGCAAATATCTTTGGATGAAGGTTGTTTTGCCAGAACCTAATTCTCCTTTAAGAAAAACAATAGATTTTCTTTTATGCAATAAAATTAGATTACTAAATAAGGAATCATAGTCTGATAATTTTTCTACAATATAGTTTCTATTTTTCATTAGTTATTAATTCACTATATTTTTCAGGTATCATGGATGGCCTAAAATTATTATTTACTGATTCACTAAGAAGTATATCTGAAGAATAAGAATGATATGTAACGCTTTTTATACAAGCTTCTATATTATAATTATTAAATGAAGTTTCTGACAAAATTATTCCTGACAAAATATCACCAGTTCCGGCAGAGGCCATTTTATAGTTTCCATCCATGCATGTGTAGAAACTCTTACCATCATATATTATTGTTCCTGAGCCTTTAAGAACAACAATACATTTATAAATATCATATAGATTTTGTACAGCAGTATATCTATCATATTGAATATCCGATACATCCATATTTAATAATTCAGCTGCCTCACCAGGGTGAGGAGTAATTATAAGTTTATCTGAATAAGACTTAGATTTATCTATGTATTTGAGTGCGCCGGCATCAATTATTATTGAGTCAACATAGTCTATATTCTCTAAAGCTACACAAACATACTCTTCACTTATAGTAGTTGTGCCAGGACCAATTAATATATTTTTATAAGAACGTATAGCATCACTAAATGCCTTAATAGAAAATGAATTTGCAATAATTTCTGGAATTAGCAATGGAAGTGAATAGGAATATTCCGTCTCAGTATACACATGTATGTACTTAGCACCCGTATCAATAGAACCTTTTGCAGCTAAAATTAATGCTCCGTGGTAAGGTTGCTGTCCAGCTACAATACAAGATATACCATTAGATTTTTTATGTTGTGAATGAAGCTCTTCTCTAGAAATTATTCTTGGATTAATTAAGCTGTGATTGATGAATAACTTTTCATTTGCAGTAATGAGGAAATTTTTTGTTTGACTATCATAGTCTATCAAGTTGTGATGAGAAATCTGTGACCACATATCACGACCATGATTAGTAAATAATCCTCTCTTGATGTTTAGTAATGATATTAAATGATGAGATTTTATTGAAACCGGCATAGGTGTTCCTGTTTCACAATTTAGACCACTAGGAACATCGATCGATATAATGTAAGCAGATGATTCATTAATTGATGTAATTATATTGATATAGTGCTGAGAGAGGGTTCTGTTTAGCCCATAACCAAAAATACCATCTATAATAAACTTATATGATGATATATCTCTTAAGCTCTCTACTATATTGCATCGTTTATAGTCATTAATATCAATAGCAGTTTTAAGTTTATCAGTAATAAACACTTCAACTTTATAATTATATGAAGCAAGCTTGTTAGCAGTAATTAATGCGTCTAATCCGTTATTGCCTGGGCCGCATACAAATAATATAGAATCTGTTTTATCTATTAAGTTTATAATTTTTTCATAAATTACATTAACAGCTTGATTGATAAGAAGTTTATCGTTGAGAACAGAATGAGCTTTTTCAATATGTTTTATATCTTGATAATTAATATCAGGATAGAAATATATCTTAGACATTGTTAGTACGTTTTAAGTTGAAAAAAATTATACAGCGATGTTTGAATTAGTTGGTTAATAATATTCTGCTCACTATTATATTTATGTATCTTTATATTTTTATATTTTTCATTTTTTAATTTATAAACTGATGATATATCATCTATCAATCCATTATTTTTTGCTTGTAATCCAGTATAGAATAGTCCTGAATAAATTAGTTTGTTTTCAGGATTAATTTTATCTTTTCTGCTTTCTATTAAATCCGCAATGAATTGCTCGTGAATTTCTTGTGTTAAGTTTTTTACATGATTGTATTGATCAGAAGTTAGCTCATGAAAAGGATCCAAAATCAATTTATTCTCTCCTGAATAAATTGTTCTAGATTTAATCCCCAATTTATTAAATAAACTTCTCGCATCATAACTATCAAGCCTTACGCCAATCGATCCCACTATGCTAGTCTCAGAAGCAATAATCTGATCAGCGGCCATAGCAATATAATAGCCGCCGGAAGCTCCAACATCCTCGATAATAGATATAATTGTCTTATTGGATGTTTTTTTTATATTTCTTATTTCATCAAAAATAATTTTTGATTGAGTAGCACTGCCACCACCACTATTGACCTTGATAATGATTGCTTCAGCATTAGTATTCTTAGCAGCACGGTTTAATAGAGGAATAATATTTTCAGCGCTAGCAGGTGTCTCGGATGATATCAGCCCATTTATTTCTATTAACGCTACATGCGGTGAACTTATACTAATGTCTTTGCTAATTGGTACAAAAAATATCAAAGACAAAAAAGCAATAAAGAAGAAAAGTCTAAGAATAATTTTGTTTCTATAGTCACGTTTTCGTTCAGCAAGTAACGTAGATACTATTTCATTCAGCGATTTGTCATTCTCAGTCATTTAATTCCTCTAATTTAGATATTACTTCTTTTAAGTCAGAAGGTAAATCTATTATAAATTCATATTTTTTATTGTAGAAGAATGATAAATAGTAGGAATGTAAGAATAATCTCTTAAGGCCAATATTTAAATTTGATTGTTTACTATCTTCGTTATATTTGTTGTCGCCTGCAACCGGATACCCAATTGAAGATGTATGTAATCTTATCTGATGTGTTCTTCCAGTTTCTATCTCAACATCTACCAAACAGTGGGTTTTAAATTGTTTGATAAGCCTAATCTTGGTATGAGCTTCTCTACCCTCACTGTTATTAATTATCATTTTTTGATTTCTATTATCTTTATCTATCTTAGATTCAATCTCTATTATATCTTTACTCAATGTTCCTACTAAAAGTGCGTAGTATTTTTTTTGTATATTTCTATTGGTCAATTCTTTACCTAGAAATGATGCTGTTTGATAGTTCTTAGATATGAGCATACATCCAGAAGTATTCTTATCTAATCTATGTACTAATGATAAATTTTCATTTTCTTTGGACTTTTTAAGAGATGATAAAAAATCTACATCTTGATTTGTCCCGCCATGCACTGCTATGCCATAAGGCTTATCTATTATCATAAAATCTTCATTTTCAAAATGAATAAAGTCAGAGACATTGGATATAATTTTCTTCGCTATAATCTCATTATGAATTAGATATGGAGGAATCCTGATTAGATCTTTTTCTGTGATTCTATAAGAAACTTTTGTTCTTTTCTTATTCACTCTTACTTGACCACTTCTAACAAGCTTATATATCAGACTTTTTGGCAATCCTTTTAACTTTTTAATTAAAAAATTATCAAGTCTTTGCCCGCATAATTCCTTATTTACATGAAGAATATTGGTTTTTTCCATTAGTTGATTATGTATTTTAGATTGATGATACCACTAATCATTGCTATATTAGTGTTTTATAAAGTTCAAATGTATTAACATAGAAATACTTGTATACTTAAGAACAGATATAATAGCGCAGAATAACAATATATAAATAGCGCACATAACAAAAAATATATATAAATATAATGATAAACAGGATTCATAATGAAAAAAATATTACTCAATGCCTCCCAGAAGGAAGAGGTGAGACTTGCTGTCATAGAAGACGACAAGCTAATAGATTTAGATATAGACTTTCCATCAAGGAACATCAAATCAAACATATACAAAGGAAAAATATCTCGAGTTGAACCTAGCTTAGAAGCTGCATTCATAAACTTTGGAAGAACCAGGCACGGTTTTCTTCCATTTAAAGAGATATCCCCAGAAATTTTCTCTAATACAAACAAAGCATCACGCGATTGCCTTGAAGTAGGGAAAGAAATTATTATCCAGGTTGATAAAGAAGAACGTGGTAATAAAGGTGCCGCATTGACAACTTATCTTAGTTTAGCTGGTAAATACCTAGTTCTACTCCCTAAAAACCCATCAACAGGTGGAATCTCCAGAAGAATTGAGGGAGAAGATCGAGTCAAGGCAAAAGAGCTTATGGAATCATTAGACATTCCTGAAAGTATGAGCGTAATTCTTCGCACATCTAGTTTGGAAGCGTCCAGTGAATCTGTCAAATGGGATATTGAATATCTCATACAAATTTATGAATCTGTTCTTGAAACCTCTGTTCAACAAAGTGCCCCTTTTCTTATCTATCAAGAAAGCAGTATGATGGCGAGATTAATAAGAGATTATTGCGATGAGACTATTGATGAAGTTTATATAGATGATAAAAGTTTCTATGATAATTTTATTGGAGCGAAGAAACTATTTATGCCTCATCATGAAATTAAAACTGAACATCACTCTGATTTAATTCCAATATTTAGCAAACATAAAATTGAAAAACAAGTTCAGACTGTTTACAAAAGAAATATTAATTTACCATCGGGTGGTAATATAGTAATAGACTCTACTGAAGCATTAGTTAGTATTGATGTCAACTCTGCTCGTTCTACAAAAGGTATGGATATTGAAGATACGGCACAAAATACTAATATTGAAGCAGCTGTCGAAATATTGACACAACTTAAACTAAGAGATATCGGTGGACTTGTTGTAATAGATTTTATTGACATGATGTCGATTAATTCTCAAAAAAATGTTATGAGAAAAGTTGCTGAATATGCAAAAAAGGATAAAGCTAAGATTCAATTTGCTAGAATTTCAAAATTTGGCTTAATGGAACTATCGAGACAGAAATTAAAGTCATCCATAATACAAAATAATTATGAAAATTGCCCTACTTGTGATGGAACAGGGCAAATTAAATCCCTTTCCACGTTAGCTATATCTCTTCTAAGAATAATAGAAGAGGAGGCTATGAATGCAAAAGAAAAACAAACAGTTTATCTGCCAGTTAGGCTAGCGACATATCTACTTAATGAGAAAAAGGATACTATTTTGAATATAGAATCTAGACATAAAATTGAAATTAAGATAGTACCAGATCCAGATTTAGATACATCAAGTTATGAAATTGATAATGAAGGTTTAAGTGAATCTGATTTTAAAGAAAAATTAAAAAACAGAAATAAGAATAATAGAAATAATAAAAATAATAATAAAGCATCAGATGGGAAGATTATTCAAGATAAAGAGGTAGCTTTAATGTCTGCTGTACAGCCAAAAAGCATACCCCCTAAACCTAGAAGATCAACTCAAGATATAATCAGACCAAGAGTTAATATTTTCAAAAAAATATTTAGAGTAATTTTTGGACTCAAAGAAGAGGAATCTGAGAGTAAAAGGCCACGAAGATATTATAATAAAAATAGAAGATATAATAATAAGAATTACAAATACAATAAATATAAGTCTAGTAATAGAAGAAATTATAATAAAAATAATCAAGAATAATGTTCAAATTATTTGTGAGATTTCTTACTGCAATGATAGTTGTTGCAAGTATTTATCTATTATTTGTAAATAGCTCATATACATCATTACAAAAACTGCAAAGTAAAGATGTAGTCGTAGTTAAATTCCAGAATTTTCCAGAGATAATATTCCCTGTTAGAGAAGAAATTCATGGATATCAATATGAATTAATAAAAGACTATTTAACTAATATAAATAAGAATAGTTTTATTGAAAAAGATAATAACTATGATGTTGAGATATTTTATTCATCTAATACATGTGAAACATGTGTCGTAGTTAATGAAGAGGATTTATTATTAGTGTCTAATAATAAAAATGATAATAATAATGATATTGAGGTATCTTTACTATTAAAAAATATAGAGTTAAATAATAATATTAAAAAAAACTATCAAATAAGTTATATTGATGATGAATTAGATAATCTTGTATATAATCTAAGTAATAATCTTATATCACATACTATTCTTACCAGAAGTGCTTATCTTTTTTTTAAAAAATATTACCCTAACTTAGTAATTAAAAAGAATATCACAGAAGTAAAACTCTTATGGAGTTTTTCAAATGATGATGGAACTTTGAGAAATAATTTATTTGAATTTTTAGAAAATGAAAAAACGTTAGATTTCATTAATAGTCTTGATAAGAAATATTATGCAAAAAATTTAATGTCATCATATATATTTATTGGGTCAAGAATCTTCATATCAGATATAGTCTTGAAATTACCAAAATTTGAACACTTATTTAAAGAGGCTTCTATAAAATATAATATTGATTGGAAATTACTGGCTGCTCTCGCCTATCAAGAATCTAAGTGGGATAATGATGCTGTTTCACCAACGGGGGTTAAGGGATTAATGATGTTAACAAAAAAAACTGCTGATATGCTTGAAGTAAATAGATTGATTCCCTCAGAGAGTATAGATGGAGGTGCAAAATATTTAGTTTTTCTGAGAAATAAATACAAAAAGTATGATAATGATACTCAACTAAATTTAATGCTAGCATCATATAATCTTGGTTCTGGACACGTAGATGATGTTGTGTCTCTACTTACAAAAGATAAAATCGATATAAACCATTGGAATAATCTAAGAAAATATTTACTTAAGTTAAATAAGAAAAAGTTTTATAAAAAAATGAAGAACGGCTATGCAAGAGGCTGGGAAGCTGTTCAATATATAGAAAATGTTAAACAATATTATGATATAATTTCTTTTTTAGAAGAAAAAGATAAAAAAATAAAAGATAATATAACAATAGAGGTTCCTAACGCGCTATGAGTAATATAGATATAATAAATCAAGTATTCGATACAGGGATAAATGATGATAATAAAGAAGAAGCAAACAATGCCGTATCTGAAACGATAACATCGCTTGATTGTGGCGAAATACGAGTTGCAGAACCTGGACATGATGGTAATTGGTCAGTAAATGAATGGGCTAAAAAAGCTATTCTATTATCTTTTAGATTGAACCAAAATAAATGTATTGAAACCAACTACACAAAGTTTTATGACAAAGTAGACTCTAAATTCTTGCATACATCAGAAGATTATCTTAAGAAAAATAATATCAGAATTGTTCCTCAAGCTATCGCGCGTCATGGTTCATTTATTGATAAGAACGTTGTTTTAATGCCATCATTTGTAAACATAGGAGCATATGTAGGATCAGGAACAATGGTAGATACATGGGCTACTGTTGGATCTTGTGCACAAATAGGATCAAATGTACATATCTCCGGTGGAGTAGGAATTGGAGGTGTACTAGAGCCACTTCAAGCATCTCCGACCATTATAGAAGATAATTGTTTTATAGGAGCTAGGTCTGAAGTTGTTGAAGGCGTTATAGTCAGGAAAAATTCTGTGATTTCGATGGGAGTTTTTATTGGAAAAAGCACAAAGATTTATGACAGAGAAGCGGGTACTATATCATATGGAGAAGTTCCTGAGGGTTCGGTTGTTGTATCCGGATCATTACCATCTAAAGATGAGACATGTAGTTTGTACTGTGCAGTAATTGTTAAAAAAGTTGATGCTAAAACATTAAGTAAAGTTGGTATTAATGAGCTTCTGAGAGAAGCTTAGATAAACTATCTTCATAGATTATTTTAATCCCCAAAGTTTCAGCTTTATTTTTTTTACTGCCAGGCTTACTGCCACATATCAATAAATTAGTTCTTTTTGAAACAGTGCTTATAACCCTGTAACCAAGCTTAGATATTTTATCAATAATTTCTTGTCTAGAATAATTATCAAATTTCCCAGTTATTACAACAGTAAAGTCATTTGGAATTTGCTTATTGTAAGTAATATTTATACCAGATGCTATCAGTTTTAAAATATTATTATAATTATCTCGGTCTTTTAAGAATTTAGTAATATTTTCTGCAACAATCGGTCCGATATCAGAGATTTTTAGCAAATCAGAATTATTACATTTTAATAATTTATCAATATCAGAAAAAGAATTAGCAAGTGATTTAGCTGATGCTTCACCTACTTCTTTCATACCTAGTGCATATATAAATTTATCAAAAGAAACATTTTTAGATTCTTCTATAGATTGTAAAAAGTTTTTAATAGATTTTTCACCTACCCTATCTAGTTTTTCAAAATCTGAACTACTAAGATTATAAAGATCAGCTGTTCTTGAAATAATTTTTTTTGCAACAAGTTCTCTAATTATTTGATTACCAATACCAATTACATTCATAGCTTTACGAGATATAAAGTGTATGATTGCTTGTTCAATTTGAGGAGTACAGTATTTAGAATTTAGACATTTATAGGCAATCTGATTCTCAACTTGAACTAAAATACTATTACAGCTAGGGCATTTTTGTGGCATTACAATTTTTGTAATATTTTTCCTTTTATTAAGTTCTACT
The DNA here is from genome assembly GCA_016779485.1 of Gammaproteobacteria bacterium. Taxonomy (GTDB): domain Bacteria; phylum Pseudomonadota; class Gammaproteobacteria; genus CACLCV01. The sequence continues at coordinate 55,999 of JADHNN010000005.1, read as the reverse complement.
CTATCTATATCAGGAATAACATCCCCTGCTCGTTTGACATAAACGTAGTCATTAATATGAATATCTTTAGATTCTATTTCAGAAAAGTTATGAAGAGTAGCTCTTGATACGTTTACACCGCTGATATTAACAGTTTCTAATTCAGCAACCGGTGTTATTGTCCCTGTACGTCCAACCTGAAAAGTAACGTCAATAATTTTTGTTAATGCCTCTTGTGCTTTAAATTTATATGCTATGGCCCATTTTGGCGCTTTACTTGTAGTACCTAATAGTGAGTATGTAGATAAATCATCAACTCTAAAGACTAGGCCATCAATTTCATAGGGTATATTTTCTCTTATAGAATTCATGTTCTTTATATAGCTAAATATTGATTTTAGATTAGTCGTTAATTTAGAATATTTATTTATTGGAAAACCGAGGCTTGACAGAAATTTCATAAGTTCATGGTGTTGCTTAAAAGCATTAAATTGTTTGAAATTTTCCAGTCCATGAATAAAGAGTTTAAGATTACGACTAGATGCAATTTTAGGATTTAGCTGCCTTATACTGCCAGAAGCTAGATTTCTTGGGTTAGAGTAAATCTTTTCATTCTTGCTTTTAAGATTAGAATTTATGCTATTGAAATCTTTTTTATCAATAAAAACTTCGCCTCTTAATGTAAATTTATTAGGTACATTCTTATCAGTAATACTTAAAGGTAGTGATTTAATAGTTCTGACATTTTGCGTAACATCTTCACCAATAAATCCATCACCTCTAGTTATTGCTTTTGAAAATATTCCATCAATATATGTTAAACTAATAGCAAGTCCATCAAATTTAGGCTCTGCAAATAATATAGTGTTGTCATTGTTTAATGTAATATTAATTTTTTTGTAAAATTCTTCCAGTTCTGATTCATCGGCGGCATTAGATAAAGATAGCATAGGCAAATCATGTTTAATTTTATCAAATTGTTCGAGTAGTAAAGACCCAACTCTTTGAGTAGGTGAATTAGGTTCTATTAGTTCAGGGTTATTATTTTCAATTTGTTTTAAATTAGCGTAAAGTTGATCATATTCTTTATCTGATATTTCTGGAGAATCGTATGTGTGATAAAGTAAATTATGTTTATTAATAATGGTAATTAGTTTTTGATATTTTTTAGAAATACTTTTTTTATTGTTCATGAATAATTTGAAAAATATTAATTATCAGAAGTCATTTCAAGAGCATCATCAACATTTACAGATACTAATTTAGAGACTCCAGCCTCTCTCATAGTTACGCCAGAAAGAACATCAGCAATCTGCATGGTTGATTTATTGTGAGTTATAAATATAAACTGAACAGATTCAGACATCTCTTTTACAACATTACAAAAACGTTCATTATTTGCTTCATCCAAAGGCGCGTCTACCTCATCTAACAAACAGAAAGGCGCCGGATTTATTTTAAAAATAGAAAATACAAATGCTATACCAGTTCCAGCTTTTTCTCCACCTGATAAAAGATTTAAGTTTTTTACTAATTTTCCCGGTGGTTTAGCCATAATATTTACACCAGTATTTAATAAATCATTATCTGTTAACTCAAGATATGATTTTCCTCCACCAAATATTTTTGGGAAGAAGTACGACAGGTTTTTATTTATAGAATCAAATGTATCTTTAAATTTAGATTTTGTTTCATTATCAATTTTTTTAATTGCATTCTCTAGAGTTGAGACAGAATTAGTAAGATCATCATATTGCTTATCTAAATAATTTTTTCTTTCAGTATTTTCCTTAAGTTCATCTATAGCTGCAAGATTAATCGCACCTAATTTATCAATTTTATTTTTTACATCAACTAATGTATTTTCACTTACCTGCAGAGGTTCATCGTCAATGTTCTTGATAGTATCAATAATTTTCTCGTTTCCATATTCAGAATTCTCTAGAAGGGATGATTTATTTGTTTTAATTTCAGTTAGAGTTATATTTGTATCATTAATAGCTTGCTCTATAGTATTCTTATCATTAGAAAAAGAATTTAATTCATCTTCTTTATTTTTGGTACTCACATCAATATTGGATATTTTATCTTGCAGTATTCTAAGCTCTGAATCTTTTTCTTTTTTCAAATTAATGAATTTATTGAGTCTACTTTGTATATTTGATTCTTCTGGTTGACTTGAATCTGAAAGAATGTCTTGTTTTTTTTGAGTAAGTACATCAATGTCAGCTTTTGCTCTCGAGAGATTATGTGTGAATGATAATATTTCTGTTTTGAGAGTTGTGATACGAACATTATTAGCATTAATATCTTCGGATGATTCATTAAATTGCCAGTTAAGTTTGTCATATGTTTGCTTTAAATCGAGTTTATGTTTTTCAAGTTGGGTTTTATGTTGTTCGAATTCGTCTAAATCCTTAGTGTATTTGACTAATGTAGTTTCACATGAATTGATTTTATCTTTATAGAGTTTAATGTTATTTTTTATGTCCTTAATTTGTTGACTAATTGATTTATTGTTTTCTTTAATTTTGATTATAATTTTTTTGAATTCATCAATTAACTTGTTTATTTTGAAATTTAAAGGACTAATAATATCTTTTGGTAAGTTATTGAGATTTCTATCAAAATCAACTTTGAATTTCATAAGAGCATTCTGATATGACTCGGATTGATCAAGTAATTCTATTTGGATATTATTATCCTTATCACTATCTGATTCATTAAATTTTTTAAGTCTTTTTTCAAGATTATTTATATTATCAACGAATGCCTCAATTTTTGATTTTTCTAGCTCAATCTTATTTTGTAATTCAAGCTTATCAGCTAGAAATGAATTATAATTAGACTGCCAGTTTTGTAGTGAAAAAGATGAGTCTTTTATATCTTTATCAATATTTTTTATTTTTTCTTCAAGCTCATTTTTTTCGTTTTCGTAAATAACAATTACTTGATTATTTGTAGCTTGTTTTTCATTTAACTCATCTATCTCTTTTTGTATTTTATCTATTTCTTTATTTATATCATTTATATTATCTTTTTTACTTGTTTCAATCTGTTGTGTATATTCAATATCTTTTTCAGCTCTAGCAATTTCTGCAGCAATATGAAATGATTCCGATTGAATTTTATTATATTCCTGTTGCTCATTATCCCTTGCTAACCTCAAATCTTCTATTTCTCTCAAACAACCAGTTATATCAGATTGTATTTTTTCCTTTTGCAAAATATTATCAGTGCTATTTTTTTGTGTATCTTCTAATTTCTTATCAAGATTAATAATTTTTTTGGCTAATATCTTAATCCTAAGTGCTTCTTCCGTGTTTTTAAGATCTTTATATAATTCAGCATCATTAGCTTGTTTTTGTAATTTTGTAAGTGAAGAATTAATCTCTCTCATAATATCATTAAGTCTTTTTAAGTTTTCAGAAGTATGCTTTAGTCGGAGTTCTGTTTCTCTTCGTTTTTCCTTGTATTTGCTTATTCCTGCAGCCTCCTCTAGATATGTTCTTAGTTCATCAGGTTTTGAGTCTATTATTTTAGATATCATTCCTTGTTCAATGATTGCATAACTTCGTGGGCCTAGTCCGGTTCCTAAAAATACTTCCCTAATATCTTTTCTTCTACATCTTGTATTATTTAAAAAATATGATGATGTCCCATCGCGATTTGCTTCTCTTCTAATAAGGATTTCAGAAAATTTAGCAAATTTAGAATCTAATTTATTATTCGAATTATCAAATAATAACTCAATGCTGGCATGACTAACTTCGCTCCGGGAAGAGGATCCAGAGAAGATGACATCATCCATAGTTTCTCCTCTAAGGTTTCTTGCAGATGATTCACCCATTACCCACCTGATGGCATCTATTATATTTGATTTACCGCAACCATTAGGACCGACTATACCTGTTAAATTACTTGGAAAATTTAATGATGTTGAATCAACAAATGTCTTGAAGCCTGATAATTTTATTCTAGATAATCTCATTTGATGATTTTAGATTATAATATGTTATTTTGTATTATACTATATATTGATTTTTTTAGAGCATATGAAAGATATTTTAGAAACATTTGACAATCCGCAGAAGAAAGATGATTATCTCATAAAAATGGATATACCTGAATTTACCTGTATTTGTCCATTAACATCTCAACCAGACTTTGCTGAATTTTATTTAGAATATGTTCCTGATAAATTATGTGTAGAACTTAAATCATTAAAACTCTACATGGTTGCCTATAGAGAAATAGGTGCTTTTCATGAGGATGTCACTAATAAAATATTTAATCATCTATTTACACTTACAAAACCAAGGTATATGTTTATCAACGCGCACTGGAAAGTTAGAGGTGGAATTACTACACATTTAGAAATAAGAAAAACAAAAAATGGATGGAAAAATAAAAATATCTTATAGATTAATATTAGCTACATTTTTTTTTATTTTACCTAATATTTCATATTCCAATGAATCTTATTCTCCCGGAGATATTGCTTTAATAGCTTTGGATCAATCCCTTGATTATAGTGATTTCTATTATATGAATAATTTGGTAACAACAGTTATAAAAAATGATAAACCATATCTATTATTTGGTATTCCTTACAATACAAAGCATGGGACAAATAACTTTAAGTTCTCAAGTGATAATGCAATAAAAAAAATTACACTTGAAGTTATAGCCAAAGAATACCCTATCCAAAATATTCAAATTAATAAATATAAAACAAAAACAAATAAAGAGTTGAAAAGAATACTTAATGAGAAGAAAGAAATAATCAACGCTAAAAAAAACATCTATAAAGTCCATCCTGATTTTAACTTTATCATGCCTGCAGAAGGAATCGTTACAGGCGTATATGGGACACAGAGATACTATAATGGAAAAAAAGGTAATTTTCATAATGGTCATGATATAGCAGGAGATAGTGGTACACCTGTATATGCCCCATCTTCAGGAAAAGTAGTACTTACCGGGAACTATTATTACAATGGAAAGTTTATAATGATAAATCATGGTAATAATCTTATTAGTATGTTTCTTCATTTGAATGATATTTTTATTGCACAGGATCAGATTGTCAAAAAAGGTGAAATAATTGGAACTATAGGATCAACAGGATTATCTACAGGTCCTCATCTTCACTGGTCAGTATTGTTGAATAATGCATACATAAACCCATTAACTCTAGTGAACAACTAGGTGTGACGTGCTTGAAAAATGATTGATATAGGTGGATAATGTCTAGACATAACAATGGAGGAGTATTATGCCACAATATGTAATTGAAAGAGAAATAGCTGGAGCTGGTGATTTAACACAAGATGATCTTCAAGGTATTTCACAAAAATCATGCGGTATCTTAAAAGATATGGGTACAGGCATTGAATGGGTACAAAGCTACGTAACTGGCGATAAAGTATATTGTGTATACAATGCTGATAATGAGCAGTTAATTAAAGATCATGCTAGTACAGGTGGATTTCCTGCAAATAGTATTTCTGAAGTTAAAAATATTATTAGTCCAAAAACTGCTGAATAGTAATGTTGCTAGATTAAGAACCCGTATCATATGGGTTCTTTTCCTTTTTAAATATCAACCTTATTGGAACGCCTGATAATCCAAGCTGCTCTGAAAAATAATTTACAAGATATTTTCTATACGAATCTGGAATTTTATCTGTTTGATTACCATGTATTGTTATAGATAAATCTGAGCTTTTATTTTGTTTTGCAAATTTGAGCTTAATTAATCTATTTCGACTATTTTTAACAGGGTGTTTATTACAAGCATCATTTAAAATTTTTGTTAATCTAGAAGGTCTGTACTCATTATATAAATTATTAGCAAGATGATTAATTGTAAATAATAATTTTCTAATATTTCTATTTTCAAGAGCAGATAAATAGATTATTTTAGTTCCAAATAATATATTTGAAAAGTAATCAACATTACTTCTAAGCTTTTTCATTTCATGTCTAGTTACTACGTCTATTTTATTAATAACAAGGATAAATGGTTTATTGTTTTCTTTAATTATATTAAAAATACTTTTATCTTGTTTTGATATAAGTTCTTCCGCTGAAATTACAAGAATACATACATTCGCATGACTTATACACTTAAGAGACATGTTTATTGAGTATTTATTGATTATTTCTTTTGTTGAAGATTTCTTCATGATGCCGGCTGTGTCATAGATAAGATATTTGTTTCCTTTGAAAGTAAAAGGAATTTCCAATGAATCGATAGTTGTACCAGGAGTATCAGAAGTAATTGATCGACTTTCATTGAGTATGCTATTGATAAGCGTTGATTTACCAACATTAGGTTTACCTATGAATGCAACACGACAAGTTTTTGATTCTGTATATAAAGATGGGTTGGTTATAGAAAATGATTTTTCAATTAACTGCAATAGACCTTTATTAGTTTTTGCAGACACTTCAAAAGTGCAATTAAATCCTAATTCACCAAATTCGAATCTTTTAAGATCAGATTTTTGTTTATCACACTTATTAATTATGAGAATTATTTTTTTATTAAATTTTCTAAGTATGGAACAAATCTCTTTATCTTTTGAAGTAATGCCATCTTCCAAAGATGTCACAAAAAATATTAATGACGATTTATCTATAGCTTGCAACGTTTTTTCATAGGCTAGATTAGAAAATTGCTCATCATCAGATGTTATGCCTGCTGTATCATAAATATTTAGGTACTTATCTTCAAAAAGAAGTTTTCCCTGGTTTACATCCCTAGTTACTCCATGTTTATTAAGAACAATAGAGTTTTTATATTGAGTTAATTTGTTAAATAAGAGAGATTTACCTACATTTGTTCTGCCCACAAGGGCTACAGATTCTGTCATAAGATTAAATAGTAATTTTGAGGTGAACTATATCACCATCTGCTGTAAAAAAGTATACTTTATCCTTATCTAATATAAAGGATGTTTGTGGATGCAAATCAAAATCAAGATTATCTTCAAAGATTTTATTTCCTTCATTTTTATCATAAACATACAACTTACCTGTAGTACTGAACACAAGCAGTAGATCTTTAATTAAAAAAGGTTCTGTAAGTATAGAATCATCAACACTATCCTTCCAATTAATGAAGCCTGAAGCTTTATCTATAGATACTATAAGGTTATCTGATGTTGAACCATACAAAGAATTCTCATTAATAATAACATCATTAATAAATGAAAATGGACTCGCCCAAATAATATCTCCAGTAGATATATCTAGTGCGTTTAGCTCTCCTTGATAATGCCCATAAAAAAGCATTTTATCACTAACTATTGGGTCCATTTCAGCATCACGCTGTGACTCCAAGTCATTTCTTCCAGATCTAGAAGATATGATAGTAAACCATTTCAGAGTACCATCAACAGCATTATATGATGCTACTGAACCATTGTCTCTAGCGATGATTATATTATTATCAATAATCATTGGGCTAGACGCACCCTTGGATCTTAATGGTATATTCTGACTTTCGGATTTCCAGATTACATCATTGTTATCAGGATCTATTAAATACAAATCATCATTGTCTAGCTTAAGAAGTAAAAGATTATTAATTGATTGTATTGGTGAAGCTAGTTCAGTCAATAGTTGTATTTTAACATCAGGGTTATATTCAGAGAAAGATGTTAGATTAGATAAACTTGATATTAAAGGAGTATATTTATTCGATTCTGCCGAGTCTAATTTATAACAAAGCAGTTCTGCATTTGCAGAACCAAGACATATTGAGTCATTTATAATACTTAAACCCGAACTAATTTCAGTGTTAGTATCTACACTCCATAAAATTTTACCATTATTGGAATCAACACCGGATAACATACCTTCTGTATCAACTACATAAAGAATATTATTAATTTTTTTCATATGGAGATAACCGCTATTGCCACTTATGCCAGAATTAATCGATTTATTGTAAATGATATCTATTTGAAGATTTATGTTAGTGAGTGCATTATTCTTCGAATCTGAAGCAAGCGGTTCCCTTGTAAGTAATTCTTGAGAATCAGTATTGCTGGCGGCATGAATACCTCTATCTAAATGCCAAGTTAGAAAATTCGAACATGAGGATAAAAATAAAGTTAATATTATGACTGCAGAATATCTATATCGACTCATTTAATTAGATTTATTTTTTGAATAATATTTTTTCTTTCATTAGGAGTAATAGTAGATTCGAGAACAATGTTGTAAAAATTTAACGCTTTTGAATAGTTATTTTGAATATAGTATAGGTCTCCTTTTAATTCAGCATGTTGATAATTTTGTGGATTATCGCCAAGAAGTTTATGAGCTTCATTAAATTTATTTTCATCAAACAGTATCTTGGCCTTTCTGTATTTAGCTAACATAGTTATTTCATTGTCTGATGAATTATTAATTATATGATCCAGGTAGAAGTGAGCTTGTTCGTAGTTATTATCAGTATACATAATCTTGGCAGAATAAAGGCTTGAAAGAATAGTGTAGATATTATCTGGATTCTCTGTAATATGTTTTTTAGAGAACTCAATTATTGATTGATTGTCTGCGCTATTGTAGTCATTAATAGCTAGATCATATTGTCGAGATAGATTAAGTTGATATGTATTTTGATTAGATAAAAAAAACTTATATCCATACAACAAGCTTAAACCTAAAAATAAGCCTATTAATAAGCCTTTATAATTTTCCTCAAGCCAACTTACAACTCTTTCTTCATCGCTCATTCTAATACCCTAAGTTTTTAACTACTCTCTAAAATAATATCTTTTATTTCAGCTAGTGAAACATTTCTATCTTTTTGTTCAGCTCTAAGATGCTTCACAGTAAGTCTATTATTACTTATTTCATTGTCACCTACAATTATTAAAAGCTCACATTGTTCCTTATCTGCTTGTTTAATTTGTTTAGTTAATGTTTTATTTTTATCCATAATTTTTAGTTTAAAGTCACAATCAAGATCTCTTATGTATTGCACTAACTTGTGTATAGAATGATTTTTTTTTGATATGTTTGCTAATCCAATATTAATAAATGTATTTTTATCTTCAAAAAGCTCGACCACTCTATCTAGTCCCATGGCAAAGCCAACCGCAGGTATTTCTTTATCTCCAATAATAGATGATAATTGATCATATCTGCCTCCAGCACACACTGCATCTTGAGATCCTAATCTAGAAGTTTTCCATTCGAAAACAAGATCATTGTAATAATCAAGACCACGAACAAGCTTTGTATCATGAACAAACGCTATATTCAGATTAGAAAGCTCATTTTTGATTAAATCAAAATTCTGTTTAGCATTTTTATTAATAAAATCATCTATGCTTGGTGCTGATGAAACTATATCTTGCAGTGATGGATCTTTTGTATCTAATAATCTCAATGGATTTTTTGATAGAGTTTTTTTCTGCTCATCTGTGAAGTGATTCTCATATCTACTAAAATATTCTATTAATTTACTAGAATACCTTTGTCTATCATTATTACAACCAATGGTGTTTAAATGTAATTTAATATCATTTATATCAAGATTTATGAATAAGTTAGATATAAATAAGAGTAAATCAATATCATCATGATATGATTGATCTCCATAAAATTCGACGCCGAATTGAGTAAACTGTCGATATCTTCCCTTTTGTGGTCTTTCATGTCTAAACATAGGTGCTATATAATATAATCTTTTTTTCTTTGGCCCTCTGTCATAGATAAGATTATTTTCCAATGCCAAACGTAAACATGATGCTGTCCCTTCAGGAATCATGCACAACGTATCGCCATTCCTATCATCAAAGGAATACATTTCTTTTGTCACTATATCGGATGTTTCTCCAATTGATCTTTTAAAAAGGTTAAGTGATTCTAATGCTGGTAATCTAACCTGCTCTGCATTATAAGAAAGCATCATTTTATTTATTATATTTTCTATAAAAATAAATTTATTAGCTTCAGAGGGAAGAATATCTCTAAAGCCTCTGATTTTTTTTGATATTAGATTACTCATTTAGCTACCAAATATTATAGATATTTCACTTTGAGCATTCTCAATAGAATCTGAGCCATGAACAGAATTAAATGATTTATCTATAGCAAATAACTTTCTTATAGTGTTTTCCTCTGCAGTCTCAGGGTCAGTTGCGCCTATTAATTTTCTATAGCTTGATATTGCATCTTCTTTAACTAAAACAAGCGCAACGATATCACTGGATGTCATATATTTAATTAATTTGCTAAAAAATTCTTTTCCTTCATGAACAGAATAGAATTTTTTTGCGAGCTCATCTGACATTTTCATTAGTTTCATTTTCTTTATAAGAAAACCATCGTTCTCAATCATGGTTATAATCTGCCCTACTATATTCCTTTGAACAGCATCAGGTTTAATTAGTGCTAGTGTAGTTTCCATATTACATCTCCTCTATCCAGCTCATTTGAATGGCTTCTAAAATTTTTTCATTAGAATTTTCTGGATTATCATCGAAATCTTCTAGTTCTAATATCCACGAATGAAGATCAGTGAATCTGACATATTGAGGGTCGATATCCGGATATTTTTCACTTAAATTTATTGCGATGTCTAATGTATCTGTCCATTTAAGTGACATTAATGATTCTCCGAAGCATGGTTAATTGTGTATTTAGGAATCTCTATTACTAAGTCTTCATCGGCTATTTGTGCCTGACAGCTCAATCTAGATTCAGGCCTTAATCCCCAAGCTTTATCAAGATAATCATCCTCGTCGTCTGTAGGTGGCTCAAGTGAGTTATAACCATCAGTAATATATATGTGGCAAGTGGTACATGCGCATGACATTTCACAGGCATGTTCAATTTTTATTCCATGCTCTAATGCTACCTTGCATATCGAATCACCTTTATTAGCAGTGACAGTAATCCCATCTGGACATAATTCAGGGTTAGGTAAGAATGTTAGCTTTGGCATTTCTAGATTATATCATTAATATCTTTACCTGTAATTATGGACTTAATACTATTATTCATTCTTCTTTCTACATAAAATTCAGAAGTCTTTTCAAGATTATCATTAGCTAGCTTGATGGTATCAATATTTTTTGAGAGTAAAGCGTCTTGTAAATTATCTATGGCTTGATTAATTAAATCTAGTTCTGTTTGGTTCAACAGATCATTACTATCGACTTTTAATGCTTCTTCTATTGCATAGATTGCTCTTTCAGCTTCTACAATTGATTCTTTTAATGCTCTATAATTTTTATCGTTTTCAGCCTTATTATTTGAAGTAGAAATCATATTTTGAATTAATTCTGGTGTAAGACCATGAGATGGTTTTATTTCAATGGTTGTTTCTTTATCAGAAGTTTCCTCCTTTGCGGATACCGTTAATAGTCCATCAGCATCTACCTGGAATCGTACTTTAATTCTTGCAGCACCTGCAACAAGGGGTGGAATATCAGACAATATAAATTGTGCAAGTGAAATACATTCTGAAATGTCTTCTCTTTCTCCCTGAACCACATTGATCATCATTTTTGATTGGCCATCTTTAAAAGTTGTAAATGTTTTTTCAGATGATGATGGTATAGGTGTGTTTCTATGGATAACTTTTTCAGATAATCCACCATAAGTTTCAATACCTAAAGATAGTGGCAACACATCTAATAATAGAAAGTCATCTTTAGCGTTTCCTGATAATACCTCTGCTTGGATTGCAGCACCTTCTGCAACTACAGTATCAGGGTTAAGGTAATCTAAAATATTAATTTTATATATTTCGTTTAGTGTTGACTTAATTATCTTTAATCTTGAGGAGCCGCCAACGAGCATAATATTTTTTATATCGTTTATATCAACCTTAGATTCAATAATAGCCTCATTAAGTAACTTTAGGGTTTTTTCTATTAATGGATTTATAAGTTTATTAAAGTCATTTAAGTCTATGGAAACATTATGTTTTTCATTTGTGATTGTATTCTTATTAGATAAACCATGTTTAAGAAATTTAGATAAATTATATAGTTCAGTTTTATGTAATTTTGTTAGATGAGGATAATTATCAAGAAGATACTTATTAAGCAATCTATCAATGTCGTCACCACCTAAATGTGTATCTCCTTTAGTTGATAATACCTTGAAGATTCCTTTCTCTATGGATAGGATAGATACGTCAAATGTCCCTCCACCAAGATCATATACAATAAAATTACCAGTTTTCTTATCATCAATACCATAAGCAATTGCAGCTGCTGTAGGCTCACTAATCAATCTAAGTACTTTAATATCTACCATTTCAGCAGCAAGTTTTGTAGCCTGACGTTGCATGTCATTAAAGTATGCTGGAACAGTTATTACAGCTGAATTAACAGAAGTATTTTCATGACTTTGCGCTATTTCACACAAATGTGAAAGTATTTTCGATGAGAGTTCTATAGCATTATATTTATTATTTCCTAGAGAGACTCTAGGAAGATCTTCACTAGAATCTAATTCAAGGTCTTCATAATTAATGGTATGTAGCTCTTTTGATGTGACACCTATCAATCTTTTGATAGACTTAACTGAATTTTTTGAATTCAAATCACCAATGGTCAGCTTTCCATTTTCATCAGATATGATAGATGGTATTAAAACATTGTTATTATCTTTAAAAAAAACCAGATTTTCTCCCTCTTTTTTTGCAATCAGTGAATGTGTTGTTCCCAAGTCTATACCAACAGATAATTCTTTATTAAATGCGACGGATTTATCAGGATCAGATATTTGTATAAGAGCCATGTTATTTACTTAATTGATTAATATTTTTTTTATAAAATTTGATCATAGAATTATTTTGATAAAGTATATCAAAATCTCCAGTAGAAAGATTGTTTTTCATATCTAATATCAATGATGCTATCTTAGCTTTGATTTCTTTTTTAATATTATTATATTGCTTTCTATCAGAATTATTTATCATTTCTGTTAATTCCATCTGCTCAATTAAAAACTGATTATTTTTAAATGTAATATTTTCATCTGTAGTAAAATTATTGATTTTTAGAATATAGTCAACTCTAGTTGTAAGATCGCCAAGTATTTTATAACCATCATTGATACGTGTAGAAATTCTAGCAGCCATTGTTTTTTCTACAGCAGAAGAATTTGAATATTTATCTGGGTGAAATTTAGTTTGAAGTTTTAGATACTTATTATTAAGTTCATTTAAATCAAGTGTTATACTTACATTTATATTAAATAATTCAAAGTAAGTAAGTTTTAGAACAGACATTAGACATTGAAGCTTTCGCCGCAACCGCAAGTATCTTTTACGTTAGGATTATTGAACTTGAATCCTTCATTGATTCCTTCTTTAGCAAAATCTACCTCTGTACCTTTAAGGTAAGCATAACTCTTGGGGTTAATTATTAGCTTTATCCCTTTGTCTTGAAATACATTATCATCATCATTTTCAATATCAGCAAACTCAATGACGTATGCCAATCCAGAGCATCCAGTAGTCTTTACACCTAGTCTTATACCTATACCTTTACCTCTTTGACTTAACTGGCTTTTAATATGGTCTGCAGCTTTATCTGTTACACTAATCATAATTTAATGTGTATTCCATTTGATTGATTTGATATCAATGCCATCTTTATACATATCCCATAATGGTGATAAATCACGAAGTTTAGAAACAGATTTTTTTAGTAAGTCTACTGCATAATCAACTTCCTCTTCCGTAGTATACTTTCCAATAGTGATTCTTATTGAGCTGTGTGCTAATTCATCGTCTCTTCCAAGCGCTCTCAAGACATAACTAGGTTCCAGACTTGCAGATGTGCAGGCTGAACCTGATGAGACCGCTATATCTTTGATAGCCATTATTAAGCTTTCACCTTCAACATAGTTAAAACTGACATTAAGGTTGCCGGGAATTCTATTTTCTAAATCACCATTAAGGTATATTTCCTCGACATCTTTCAGTTGATTCCAAAATTTGTCTCTAAGTAATTTGATGCGTTTATTATCATCTTTCATTTCTTCATACGCAATACGAAATGCTTCGCCCATGCCAACGATTTGATGTGTAGGTAAGGTGCCAGATCTGAACCCTCTCTCGTGGCCTCCTCCATGCATTTGAGCTTCTAATCTTACTCTAGGTTTTCTTCTTACATATAATGCGCCTATACCTTTTGGTCCATAGACTTTATGTGCAGACAGTGATAATAAATCAACGTTAAATTTATTAACATCAATGTCAACTTTTCCAGGACTTTGTGCTGCATCAACATGAAATAATATTTTTTTTCTTTTTGTTATTTGCCCTATACTTTCAAGATCCTGAATAACGCCAATTTCATTATTAACATGCATAATTGAGATGAGTATAGTCTGATCTGTCATGGCATTTTCTAGTTTTTTTAAATCTACTAGTCCATTAGGTTCGGGGTCTAAATAAGTGACATTATAGCCTTCCAATTCTAGTTGTCTCATTGTATCAAGAACAGCCTTATGCTCTGTTGTAAGCGTTATCAGATGATTTCCTTTTGATTTATAAAAATGTGCGGCACCTTTTATTGCCAGGTTATTTGATTCTGTTGCACCACTCGTCCAAACTATTTCTCGAGTATCACATTTAATTAGTTTTGAAACATTTTCTCTTGCCTCTTTAATTAAATGATCGCTATCCCATCCAAACGAATGAGATCTTGATGCAGGATTTCCAAAAGCTCCATCAAGCGTTAGGCACCCTGACATTTTTTTTGCAACTCTATTATCTACTGGAGTTGTTGAGGAATAATCTAAATAAATAGGAATATTGAGGGTGGAATTTATTTTTTTTGTATTAACTGACATGAGTATCGCTCTCCCTTGCATCATGCAAACTATGTATAACTTGATTAGATATTACGTCTTTAATAGTTATATTCTTCATGTAATCACTTATAATTTTGTTAAGCCCGGTCCAAACATTATGTGTTGTGCATGGCTTATCTTTATTACAATTCATGCTACCACCACACTGAGTTTGATCCATATTCTCTTCAACTGCTGTGATAATTTCGTGAAGTGAAATTTCACTGGATTTTTTGTTAAGAACGTACCCGCCGCCAGGGCCACGTCTGCTAGTCACTACTTTAAAGTTTTTAAGTTTACAAAATAGTTGTTCTAAATACGATAAAGAAATTGACTGTCTGTCAGATATATCCTTAAGTGACACTGCTCCATCTTGATTTTGAGCCAAGTCAATCATTGCTGTTATGGCATATCTAGATTTAGTACTTAATTTCATGAATGAATTATCATATACTTGACTTGTTCAGTCAACTATTATTTTTGTAAGGCTTTATCTATATTGGAAAGTATTCCAAGATAAAGGTTAACTTCATTCTCAGTTAAATCTGTTTTATTAAAAATGATATGAATATTTTGAGTAAGTGAATTCCTGTTTTTATCTGTAATTATTTTTAAATCTTGCATGATAGATAAAAATTTCTTAATTAAGACAAGTTTACTTGAGTGAGTAGATAGTTTGGTTGAATGTATAATAGTAGGTTTGACATTATACGATTTAAAATATTCATAAGAAAATATTTGAACAGCCGAAGCAAGATTAAGTGAAGCATATGACTCATGAGTTGGAATTGATACCAAATAATTGCATAGTTTAAGTTCATCGTTAGATAAGCCTGATTGTTCATTACCAAAAACAATTGATGCCTTATGTTCTTTTTGTTTATTTAATACAGTCATGAGCTGTTCCATGGATAGAGAGGGAATATTTGACTTTCTATATCTTGCTGAAAACCCAATAACAATATTAGAGTCAGATAATGCTTCATCTAGAGACGATTCAACTCTAGCTTTTTCTAGGACATCCACACAGCCAACAGCTTTTGCATTTGCTATATCAGATGGAAAGTTTTTAGGGGCTACTAAAGTAAGTTGATCCAATCCCATCGTCTTCATTGCTCTAGCAGTAGAACCAATGTTTCCGGGATGGCTGGTATTAACTAAAATAATATTAATATTACGTGACATAATGTAGTATACACTATCTAACTATAAATTATTATGCAACCAAGACTCAACATAGCAAAATCAGCCGGAGAGCTTATTGAAGAAGAAGTGAGAAGATTCTTTATTAATAAAAGTACTGATGCTTTGAGAAATATGCCAGTTAGAGAAATATTAACAAGCAAAGCAGTTGAGCATATTAATACTTACTATAAATTAGGTGTAGATGACTATATTGAGTTCAATTACACAGAAGATAAAGACCGGCTAAGACTTGAGGATCCTAATATAATTTATAACAAGAAAGTTCATCCAGATGATGCGTACATATGGATGATAAATTTTATCCATGATTATGATAATTTTTGTAGAAAACTTCCTTTTTGGACTTTATCACTATCTGTAGCACATAAAGAAAATATTATATCTACATTTATTTTAAACCCATTTTTAGATATTTTCTTATTCAGTGAGAAAGGATCTGGTTCAGTGAATAATCAAAGAAAGGTAAGATCCAATAATGAATCAGAAACGTTAATTTATGCTTGTTCTGATAATATTCAGGTGCCTGATTATTTAAGTGTTCATAAAATATTATCTTTAAATTCTCTATCTGTAGAATTGATATATCTGTCAAGAGGACTTATTGATTTTTATATATTAAGCCATGATGATTTTAAAAAAAATCAAGACTGCATGCTTGTGGCTAAAGAGTCTGGAATAATAATTAATGACTCAAATGATTTTATGCTTTTAGCAAATGAAAAAACAATGAAAAGGCTATAAGCTAATTAGCTTTCTTCTGGGCGTTTGATTCCAAAATATGACAAGCTTGTGCTAGCTATGAATATAGATGAATATGTACCAATTAAAATACCTATAAGCATCGCTATAGAGAAATTTTCAACAGCATTGCCTCCAAATATAAGTAAAGAAATTATAACAAGCATTGTTGTGAATGAAGTTACAAGTGTTCTAGATAAAGTTTGATTGATTGATTTATTTAAAACAGCAAATATTGATAATTTTCTCAGAATAATATTATTTTCTCTAATCCTATCAAATACGACTATTGAGTCATTAAGTGAGTAACCAATTACAGCTAATACTGCAGCTAAAACACTTAAATCAAAAGTTAAATTAAAAAAGGAAAAAAATCCAAGTGTTATTATAACATCATGAATTAAAGCAGAAATTGCTCCCAGACCATAGATAAGTTCAAATCTTAGAGCTATGTATATCAGAATGCTGAATAGTGCTATTAACATGGCCCATTCACCCTTCTCTCTTAGTTCACTTCCAACTTGTGCTCCTACATATTCCAGTTTAGTAATCTTGAAGCTAGAATCATTAAATATCTTTTTTAGGTAATTATTAATATTAGTTTTCTTAAATATCTCTTCATCTTTAAGCTTGATAAGTATTTCTTTACTTGATCCATACAGCTGAACAGTCGAGTCACTCAGATTATTTTTAGACAGTTTATCCTGCACATCAATAACTGTAACTTTGTTATCAAATTTTAACTGGACAATATATCCGCTTGAAAAGTCAATTCCGAAATTAAAACCTTTGATTATGATGCTTAATATTGATACTGCCAACAATAGTGATGAAAGAATTAATGGAATCTTTCTAATTTCCATAAATTTTATATCAAGCTCTTTTATAATTCTAAACATTAAATAGACAGCCCTTTATTGTTTTTATTCTCATATATAAAACTTACTAATGCTCTAGTACCGACGATTGCTGTAAACATAGAAGACAATATTCCTATTACTAATGTAACTGCAAATCCTTTAACCACACCTGTACCAATTGTTAACAATGCAATTGCTGCAATAAGCGTGGTGATATTTGCATCGGAAATAGTAGAAAATGCTTTATTGTAACCTGAGATGATACTAGCATTTGGGCTATTTCCATTTAGGATCTCTTCCCTTATTCTTTCATATATTAGTACGTTTGCATCCACTGCCATACCCACCGTGAGTACAATACCTGCGATACCAGAAAGGGTAAGTGTTGCCTGAAAAAGAGCTAATGTTGCTGTGATGATTAATATATTAAATATTAGAGCAATATTTGCTATCACTCCAAATTTCTTATAGTAAATAAACATGAACAATATTACTAACATCATCCCTAGTAACATGGAGTCTCTTCCCGAAATTATATTTTCACTACCAAGACTCGGGCCAACCGTTCTCTCTTCAACTATTGTCATTGGTGCACTAAGCGATCCTGATCTTAAAAGTATTGCTAAGTCTTTTGCCTCCTGAAGGTCAAGACCTGTTATTTGAAAACGTTTGCTGAATGCTTCCCTTATTGTAGCAATATTAATTACCTGGTTTTTATCTTGTTCAACAAAGACGACTGCCATTCTGTTTCCAATGTTTTTTGATGTTGTATCAAGCATGTTGGATGCGCCATATGCGCTTAAATTAACAAATACAGCTGGTTGGTTAGTTTGTCCATCAAAGCCAGAGTTTGCTCCTTCAATATCTTTACCTGATGCAATAACATCTCTTGACAGAAGTACAGGGGAGCCATTTTTATGTCTATATAATAGTGATTCACTAATAGTGTTTGTACCAATAGCTTCAGATTGACTCCAATCATCAGGAGATCCTCTTGTTAGTCTAAATTCTAGAGTAGCTGTAGAACCTAGAATAGTTTTAGCTCTAGTTGAGTCCTGTAGTCCCGGTAGTTGAACGATAATTCGGTTTTTTCCTTGCTGCTGAATAATAGGTTGAGAAACACCGAGTTCATTAACTCTAGATCTTAATATTGCAAGATTCTTTTTCATTGATGCTTTTATATCATTTTGAAAGGATTTCTGAGATAGAGTTGCACTAATATCCATGCCACTTTCAGATTTCAGAGTTGTTATTTGATAATCCGAGAAGTTCTCATTAAGGATAGCTAAAACTTCAGGATCAATTGAATCTTTATTTAACTTAAAAGTAACACTATCTGTATCTGTAAAGAAGGTATTGTATCGAATGCCATTATCAATAAAAAAGTTTCTAAGATTATTTTCCAATTGAGTGAATCTAGATTTTTTCACATTATCACTATCAATTTGAAGAAGAAAGTGAACTCCGCCTTTTAGGTCTAAACCTAAAGACACTGGATTTGCATTAATAGTACTCAACCATTTAGGAATATGATTATAGTTACTTAATGTAAATTGATACGATGGCAGCTTAATCAATTTATTATATGCATTTAATTGATCATCAATTGAATTAAAAAAAAGATTATTTCCATCTATGCCAATATTAGAAATCTTGTTGTCTTCTGACAGTTGCTTTAAATTTAGACTGTCGACTTCTTTTTTATCAAATGTGTTTACCTGAATAGAAGGATATGTATTATAAAAATTAGGTAAAGAATATATTACTGCATAACTTAAAACTAGCAGCACTAAAATATATTTCCAGGTAGGATATTTATACATTACTTAATATTATCAAGTGTGTTTTTAGGAAGTATCTGATTTATAGAATTCCTTTGAAGTTTAATTTCAGTATTATTAGAAATTTTAAGTATTGCATAAGAATCAGTTAATTTAGTAATTTTTCCATAAATACCTCCAGATGTCGCTATCTCATCGCCAACTTTTAATGCTGCGACCATTTTCTTATGTTCTTTGAGTTTTTTAGACTGAGGTCTTATGAGAATAAAATACATTAATACTAAAATAAAAATTGGCAGTAGAAAGCCAATAATAGACGGTTCTTGCTGTCCTGCTGCATATGCTGATTCAATCATTTTTCACCTCTCTAAAGTTTCTCTCAAGTTGAGCAATATAATCATCTAACGACGAAGAAATAATAGCATTTCTAAGCTGCATCATTAAATTTTGGTAGAAGTATACATTATGGATAGTCATAAGTCTCGCAGCTAGTATCTCATTACAACGATCAAGGTGCTTGATATAGGAAATGCTAAAGTTTTTACAAGCATAACATTCACATTCATTGTCTATCGGCCCAATATCATTGGAATATTGAGCGTTTCTTATCCTTTTTATACCACTAGATGTGAATAATTGACCATTTCTAGCATTCCTAGTTGGTATGACACAGTCAAACATATCTACTCCTGCTCTGACTGCATATGCAATGTCTAGTGGTTTTCCTATACCCATTACGTATCTCGGTTTATCAGTAGGTAGCTTGTGAGCATTTTCGTTTATTACCTCATACATTACATCTGAAGGCTCGCCAACAGATAACCCTCCCAAGGCATAACCATCAAATTCCATATCTATTAGCGCTTGTCTTGATCTTTCTCTTAATTCTGGATACATACCGCCTTGTACAATACCAAATAGAGGCTTAGCCGAGTAATTAGCTTTTTTTGATCTTTCTGCCCAACGTAAAGATAACTCCATAGATTTTTCTGTGGTAGATATATCAGAGGGATATTTAATACACTCATCAAATATCATCATTATATCTGTATTGATTTGCGTTTGAACATCAATGGATATCTCTGGTGTCATTAACACTTTGTCACCATTAAATGGTGATCTAAATTCTGCTCCTTCATTATTAATTTTAACATCTTTACCTAAACTAAATACTTGATAACCACCCGAATCAGTTAATATTAAACCATCCCATTTCATAAATTGGTGTAAACCACCAAACTTTTGAATAAGATCTATACCGGGTCTTAGCATTAGATGAAAAGCATTTGATAATATTATATCGACATTACACTTCTTCAAGTCGGAACAATCCATGGTTTTAACAGCACCATAAGTTCCGATAGTCATAAATGATGGAGTACTAATTGTTTTATCATTTATCGTTAACGATGCTGTTCTTGCATAATTATGTATATTTTGTATTGAGAATTGCATATTAAATCTTAAGTAGCATACTATCTCCATAACTATAAAATTTATAGTTGTTATTAATGGCTTTTTTATATAGTTCTAGTAGCTTGTCTCTGCCTATTAACGATGCAACCAGTAGTAAAAGAGTAGATTTGGGTAAATGAAAGTTTGTTATCAAACCATTTATTAATTTGAATTTATACCCAGGCGTAATAAACAAGTCAGCCTCACCTTTATAATTATTTTTGTATAACTTAGTAGCATAATTCTCTAATGCTCTTGTTGCAGTAGTTCCTACAGCAATTACTCTTTTGTTCTTTCTTTTAGTATTTTTTATAATATCAATTGTACTTTTTTTAACTTCACAATATTCAGATCCAATATCATGCAATAAGTAATTATCATTTGATACAGGTTTGAATGTGTTGTATGTGACATGCAAAGTCAAATATTCTAATAATACACCTTTTTCTTTTAATTTATTTAGCACTTCTTTTGTAAAGTGTAAACCAGCTGTTGGAGCAGCAACGGAACCATCATTTACAGCATAGGTTGTTTGATACCTATCAACATCGTCCTTAGTTACTTTCCTCTTAATATATTTTGGAAGAGGAATCTCACCATATTTAATAAAAAGATTCATTATGTTGTCTTCTGATTTAATAGTAACGTAATTTCTTTCTATATTAGTTACAGTTAGATAATATTTATTTTTGAAATTTAATATAGTTCCAACTTTAAGTTTTCCGGAAGTGCCAAATATGCAGATTGCTTCTGTTGAGCTTAATGACTTATGGAAAAGTAGCTCCACTGCACCGCCTGATTCTTTTTTTACAAATAGCCTTCCAGGAATTACTTTTGTATCATTGAGAACTAATAAATCACCAGCGTTTAAAAAATTATAAATATCTGAAAAAGCTGTATGTACAACTGAATCATATGTTTTATCAAAAACCATAAGTTTAGAGCTATCTCGTTTTAGTGGTGGAGTGAATGCAATGAGATTATCAGGTAAATCATAGTCATATAATTCAATACTTGTTTTCATCAGAATGGATTATAGGTTATCATCATTGCAAATTAAAAAGAAATTTGATACAAAATTGATATGAACTTTTTAAATAAAATAACAGGAGTAAATCTATGGCATTGATAAAAAATTTTCCTCATGATGGCATAGTAACTATTAATCGAGTAATCCTTAAGAAAGGTCATACTATTGACGAGCTTCAAGAAAGAGTTGCCCTGATGTGTGAAAATGTAAAAACATATCATTCTGAGACTGGATTTATTGGTGGAATGGTTGTTTTAAATAGTGGACAAATATCAAATGAAGGATCTAACCTTGGAAAAGCCTTAGAGAGTGAATTAAAAAATAAGGAAGCACTTATCATCACATATTGGAATTCATATGAGGAGCATGAGAATTCTCATAAAAGCGATAAATTCCAACCTTTATTTCAAAACGTAATTGACCTTTGTGAAAATGGCAACGAAGAAATTGTCTATGATATGTTATGGCAAGGAGAAGCATACACACCTGAGATGGCTAAAATGGCACAGTCAGCAAAAGAGCAAAATAGCTAAACTATCGGCGGGTTTTTCTTATTAGTTCGTTTATGTCTTCCGCCAATCAATTTATGTTTTTTTAACTTTTCGTCAAGCTTCTCTAGCGTAGTATCTTCGATACGAATATTTTGAGATAATGTAATTTGTTTTCGAATATACAATACAACTAATATTGCAATAATTATGATTGTGAAGTATATGATATAATCCAACATAGTTTATCTTAGCACAATATACGAATATTATGCCACTGTGGTGGAATTGGTAGACACGAGGGACTCAAAATCCCTTTTTCGCAAGAAAGTATCGGTTCGAGTCCGATCAGTGGTATTAGAATGTCACGTGCAAATAGTGATATACACAAAAGAACATGATTGACTATATTATTAAAAAATTAAAAAAACGAGGAATAGATTTAGATTCAGCACAATTACATTTAATTCATAAGTTGATAGAGTCAATACAGCCCGATAAAGATTTAAATGACAAATTAGATAGTAAATCAACTAAGAAAAGCTTTTATGTGTGGGGAGATGTTGGAAGGGGAAAAACTTTAATTACTAAAACATTTTTTAATTTACTTACTGAAAGAAAAGCATCATTCCATTATATGGAATTCATGCAAAGTATACATGAACATTTATCAAACTTATCCGGCAAGAAGAAACCTTTAAATATTATAGCTAGAGATTTAAGTAAGAAATGTAAAGTTATTTTCATAGATGAATTTCAAGTTGAAGATATAACAGATGCAATGATTATTGGAAATCTTCTAAATCAGCTTATTACATTAAACATAACACTTTATTTGACATCTAACACACATCCAGATGATCTATATAAAGATGGACTGCAGAGAGAAATATTTATAAAAGAAATGGAGATTATGAAAAAATCACTTAATATTTATAAAATTGAAGGATTGGTAGATTATAGATCAAGAAATATCCTAAATTTAAATAATAGTTCTGAGCATGTTCATAATGATGAGAGTATTATATGTTTTTTGCAGAATAATTTTGAGAATTTAAACTTTAATAAAAAATATTATGTTAATTCAAGAGCGTTTAGCTGTAAGGCTACTTCAAGTGATTTTTTATGGATTTCTTTTTCTGATTTTTTTAGAGAACCAGGTGGGGACAAAGAATATATAGAAATATCTAAAAAGACAGAATGGATCTTCATTAATGATTTCATTACATGCAATGATGACTCAGCAGATCTTATAAGAAGATTTATATCATTTATTGATATTTGTTATAGAAATAAAATGAAAATTAAGTTCTTTTTTAATAACTACGCATGCAATGATTTGTATACAGGTGATAAACTAAGAAATCTTTGGAATAGATGCCAAAGTAGACTAAATGAAATGCAAGGAATGTATTATTTAACAAATACAAAGGAATAAGATGAAAGAAATATTTATATATGGAATAGGAAATGCGCTTGTTGATAGTGAATATATAATATCAGAAGATGAACTTAAGCAACTTAACTTAAAAAAAGGTTGTATGGAGCTAAATGATATTCAAAATCATAATAGAATAAATAATGAACTCAAGAAGAAGTATGGAGTTGTAAAAATGATGCCAGGGGGATCAGTAGCAAATTCTTTATATGCTCTAGCTCAGTTTGGTGAAAATGTAAGTTTTACTGGTAGGGTATCAAAAGATAATGTTGGGGCTACATTTGAAGAATCATTGAAATTTGTTGGCATGCAATCTGCTATTAAACAAGTAGAAACCGGTACAACTGGTGAATGTATAGTTTTAATCACACCTGACCATGAAAGAACAATGTATACCTATCTTGGCGTTTCATCTGATTTATCAAAAGAAGACATATCAAAAGACGTCATATTTAAATCTGAATACTTATTAATTGAAGGGTATCTAGTTACCTCCGATAGTACTAATAGTGTTGCGAAGTATTGTTTAGATGTAGCAAGTGAAAATAATATAAAAAAAATTATTACTTTATCAGATCCAAATGTAGTTAGTTTTTTCAAAGATAATATGATGGAATTGATTAATAAAAGTTTTGATATTATTTTTTGTAACCAACAAGAGGCATATAATATTTCTTCATCTGATAATATTAATGACTCTATAAAATTTCTAAGCAATTATTCAAATGAAATAGTTATTACTTCTGGTAATAAAGGAGCTTATGTTTATTATGACACTAAAATCACTCATGTAATTAGTGAGAGTGTTACGCCTGTTGACTTAACAGGCGCTGGAGATATGTTTTTAGCTGCATATCTATTATCAAAGAGAAATAATAAAACTATTACTGAATCCATAAAGTTTGCTAATAAATGTGCAGGAAGAATTATTCAAAAATATGGGGCTAAATACGACAGTGAAGAAGAATACGCACAGCTTAAATCTGACTTATAAAGATTGATAAATTTCTTTTAGCACTTTGGTTGGATCTGAGCTTTCTGTGATACTTCTTCCAATGACAAGGTAGGTCGAGCCTAGTTGCAATGCATTTACTGGTGTAATTACTTTATGATGATCATGAGTATTATTGTTAGTTCTAATACCTGGTGTTACAAAAATTTTATCCTCTGCTGCAAGAGTATTAATATCATATGGCGAACACACAAATCCATCTATATCAGCTTCTAGACCAATATCTCTCAATCTTTTTAATTGATCTGTTCTTTTGCAACCATAAATTTTTGTACAATCATGATCAGATAGACTGGTAAGAGCAGTAACACCTATAAGTTTAGAGGCTGATTGGCAATCTTTCTTAGCTTTCATAGCAGAAATAGCCATATCATATCCTCCAGATAGATGAATATTCAACATCCATATATTAAGTGAAAATGCAGAGATACAGGCCTTATATACTGTTGTAGGTATATCATGAAATTTCAAATCTAAAAAAATTTCAAATCCTTTTTCATGAATATTATTGACTATACTAGGACCATATTTTGTAAAAAGTTCTTTACCTATCTTTATTCTACATAATTCTGAATCTATCGAATCAACAAAATCTATAGCCGAATCTAGATTATCATAATCCAAAGCAACGATTATTTTTTTACTATCATGCACTATATGTAATTCTCTCGCTAATTGTAATCGGCTTAATAGTTTCCCAATGGTTACATGATGGGCATTGCCAAATATAATTCTTAGCAGTATAGCCACAGTTTGAGCAATTATACGTCAAGAAATTATTTTTTATTAATGCAAGCAAATCATTATTGAGCAAATAAGTTTTATCACTAGAGTTTTTCGATAAGTAAAGGTTATTAAATATATTTGTAAATATATTAGTTTTAGTTAAATTTAAATAATCATGAGGAGCATCATAGCCAGAGATATTAAACATAAATTCATACAGTTTTGGAGAAAAATTATTGTTATTAGAAAAGTTCAAAATAATATCATATATTCTCTTATCAAGATTATTGTCTTGATGTATTGTTGATAATGAAACAATTTCATTGGATAAAATGATTAAGTAAATTGAATCTATATTAAGCAAAATCTCTAGATTATCGAGAGCTAGACCAGGATTTGAATGTATATTAAACTCAAAGAGAGTCATATATGCTCTTTTACTTTTATTATTAATATCTATAGCTTTTCTTAAAACGGTTATAGATTTATTCAATTGGTTATCATTTTTATAATCGTTAGCTTTTTCACAATAATAATGAGAGACAATTACATCAATACTTGATTTTCTAATATTTGATTGTTTAAGATTTTTGGTAAATTTAATTGCATTATCCCAATCCTTAGAAAGTTCATAAATTAATAAAAGATATTCATTGCAAGATTCAAAGTATGATTCATGTTGTTTTAAATTAAGTAATATTTTTTCTGATTTATCATACAAGCCAGCAGAGAAAAAATCTTTAGAAAGTTCATATAAGGTCTGGTTTTTGATGTTTTTATCTAATTTAGGTCTAGATAGTAAATTTTGATGAATTAATATAGCTTTATCAAACTCTCCTCTTCTTCTGTAAACACCACCAAGAGCTAAATGTGTTTCAATTGTTGAACTATCAACATCTATAAGATCGGTAAATATTTTTAATGCTTTATCATCCTCATTGTTTAAAAGATAGTTAAGTCCACGATAATACTCTTGGCTATATATATTATTAGTCGTATTAACATTACCTTTACTTTTACTAATAATGTAAATAACTATAAAGAAAAATATGATTGAGATAACCAGTATTTCAATCATTCAGTACCATCTCTTAATGGATTTCGTCTAAGATTGTCGAGCTCTTCTTGGGTATTCTGTAACGCACTTTTCATATCTCTAGTTCTTTTTTTATAGGAGATAATAATACTTATAAGATAAATTAGCGTTGTAATCATTCCAGCAATAAAAGAATAAAGTATCAAGATGGATATAGGTAGCTCATAATTATAAAAATATATATCAATATTTATATTACTTGTATTGTGAGTAGAGATTACCACTGTAATTATTATTAAGATAGTAGTAAATATAAGAAAAAATAACCTTCCCATGTGTATATTCTAAAGTAAATTTGCTAGATTGGATAGATTAGATATTATTAACTCTAGATTTAAGTTCTTTACTTGGCTTGAAATGAACTGTATTTCTTCTTTCAAGTGCAATTTTATCACCAGTCTTAGGGTTTCTTGCTAGACGTGATTGATGTGTATGAAGAGAAAAAGTACCAAAGCCTCTTATTTCAACTCGTTCTCCCTGATATAAATTTTCACTCATAAAATTAATAATTTTTTTTATGGAATATTCTACATCAGACAAGCCTAAATTATTTTTCTCGCATACAAGATTAATAATGTCAGACTTATTCACTACTGTTTAATAAAGTGCAAATGACTTGAAAGTTCTTCTTGTCAATAGATTTAATATTACACTGTATTTTCTGATTAACAGTTAATGAACTAGTTTCTACAATTTCACGAAGTTCTTTTTGAAGAAGTTTAAGTGAGCCTGGAATATTTTGATCTAGTTTAAGATATACCCCTGTATCTGATACACTTACCACTTCAGCAGAAATTTCAGATCCAAGTTCTAAATCTTGTGTTAACGATTCAAAGTTTGACTCAATATTTTGTTTCAAACCTAGTGATATTCTCTCTCTTTCTGCGTCTATGGAAAGTACGACTGTCTCAATAAGGTTACCTTTTTTATATGATCTAATAAAATCTTCCGGTTTACCTAGATTAGTAACATCGGATATATGAACCAACCCATCAATACCCCCATCAAGACCAACGAAAATACCAAAATCTGTTATAGATTTAATTTCACTTTTAATTACATCGCCTTTATTGTGATCGTTTGAGAATTCTTCCCATGGATTTGGCAGACATTGCTTATAGCTTAAAGAAAGTCTTCTCTTCTCTTCATCTACTTCGATTACTTTGACATTAATCTTATCTCCTAAGTTAAGCACTTTCTTAGGACTAATATTTTTATTTGTCCAGTCTAACTCCGAGGTTCTTATAAGGCCTTCGATACTATCACCTAAATCTACAAAAACTCCATATTCCGCAATATTAACAACTTTACTTTCATAAACAGAATTCAATTCAATGTTACCCTCAACTTTCTCCCAAGGGTCATCTGTTAGTTGTTTCATACCTAGACTGACTCTGTTTTTCTCTTGGTCGAACTTTAGAACTTTGATATCTATTTCATCACCAACTTTGAGTATTTCTTGAGGATGGTTAATACGCTTCCATGCAATGTCTGTAATATGCAAGAGGCCGTCTATCCCACCTAAATCTATAAAAGCACCGTAATCAGTCAAGTTTTTAACAAACCCTTTAGTTGTGTTTCCCTCTGCATATTTTTCTTTCATTTCTTCAGAACTTGAGTTTTGATCAAGTAATACTGCTTTTCTAGATAAAACAATATTATTTCTAACTTTATCCATTTTAATAATCTTAAAGTCTAGAGTTTTTCCTTCAAGGTAGTCCGTTTCTTTTGTTGGTCTTACATCAACTAGTGAGCCAGGTAAAAATGCTTTCACATCCATTAGTTCAACAGTGAAACCGCCTTTTACTTTGCCACAGACTTTTCCAGAAACGATTTCTTGATTATTTAAAAGATTTTCCAATGCAGTCCATACTTTCTTGCGCTTTGCTTTTTCTCTGGATAGTATTGTTTCGCCATAACCATCTTCCACAAGATCAAGAGTAACTTCTACTACATCCCCTATAGCAACTTCTAACTCTCCATCAGAGTTAATAAATTGGCTTTTTGGTATTATGCCTTCAGATTTTAGGCCAGCATTTATAATGACAAAATCATTTTTTATGTCGATGACAGTAGCAGGAATTATTTCACCTGGTGTCATATTTAATTGTGAAATATTAGATTCCAGTAATTGTTCGAATTCAGAAATTGTTGTCATATGTTATATTTAATTAATTGCTAGTTATAATATACAAATTTAATATTTTATCAACAATTGCATCAGGTTTTAGGTGAGAAGTATCTAATATATGTCCATTATTAGGTATTTTTAGTGGGGAAAGCTCTCTATTCATATCGCTATCATCTCTTTTCATCAGAGAATCATAAATATTCTCAAATGTTACATTTTCACCTTTATCTAGTAATTCGCTCAATCTTCTCTTAGCTCTAATCTCTAAATCAGCATCTATATAAATCTTTAATGGCGCATCAGGAAATACCTCGGTACCCATATCTCGTCCATTTGCTATAAGTCCGGTTCCTTTCACACATGACTGTTGCAAATTAAACATACATTCACGTACTTCAGCAATTTTAGATACAACAGATGCAGCTTTTGCAACATCATCAGTGTATAAATATTGATCTATAATTTGATTCTTAAAATATACCACATATTCATACGTATTTTCATTAGGCTTTAGAGATATTTGAGATGTTAATTTTTTATAATCTATAGCGGTATTTATCTTGGTGCCGGTTTGAGAGACGATGTATCCCGCGGCTCGATATAACTTCCCGCTATCTAATAATATAAAGTTAAGTTTTTTTGCAAGTAACTTCGATATAGTGCTCTTGCCTGACCCGCTAGTTCCATCAATAGTAATAATAAATGTTGTTCTAGATTTCATAAATTTCAGCTCCTTGCTCTCTCATAATATCTACAAAAGTTGGGAATGATGTACATATGTTCTTTGTATTAGTTATTGTAATTGATTTTTTAGAAACTAAACCTGCTATTGCAAATGACATAGCAATTCTGTGATCACCAAAACTATTAATTTTTCCTCCATGTATTTCGTTGCCCTCAATTTCTATGGAGTCATGTTTTGATGAAACATTTATCCCAACAGCCTTTAGGCCTTCCTCCATGGATTTAATTCGATCACTCTCTTTATGTCTTAGCTCTTCTATACCGCTAATCTTTGAAATTCCAGAAGCTACTGAACATGCAATGAATAATATAGGAAGTTCATCAATGAGTGTAGAAATTATATTGCCATCAAGTGTGATAGATGAAAGGTTTGACGAAGTAACATCTATATCACCAATCAATTCGTTCGATTCTGACCGTTTATTATAAATTTTAATATCAGCACCCATTTTTTGAAGTACATGAATAATTCCAAGTCTATATTTGTTAATATTGATATCAGGTAATGTAATTTTAGATCCTTTGGATATTAATGCTGCCACAATAAAAAACGCTGCAGATGATATATCAGATCCAATGATAACGTCCTTTGCAGTAAGCATTTGTCTGCCTACAATGGTTGATATATTCTCTGATCTCGTTATTTTGTAATTAAAATGTTCTAACATATTCTCAGTATGATCTCGAGTCGTTACAGATTCATAAAAATAGGATGTGCCGTCAATAAATAATGAGGCTAACATTAAACAAGATTTAATCTGTGCGCTAGCTATTTCCTGTTTATAATTTATTGGTTTCAAATTAATGTTACCATTAATGTTAAGGGGTGCTTTAAAGTTATCAGATATTATATTTGCTCCACACGCCTGTAACGGATCAATAATCCTTTTCATAGGTCTATTAATTAGTGAAGAATCACCAGTAATTGTAGAATTAAAATTTTGAATAGCAAGCACACCTGTTAATAAACGCATCAATGTTCCTGAGTTACCAGCATCAATCGTATTAGTTGGCTCTTTTAACTGAGTTAATCCTAAACCTTCAATACTTAATGAAGTGTTATCAATCACTATTTTTGCACCTAGTTGTTGCATTGCAGACACAGTACATAGACAATCCTCTGAGTTAAGGAAGTTTTTTACTGATAGTTGACCATTTGCTAAAGATCCAAGTATTACACTGCGATGGGAAATTGATTTATCACCTGGTATTAATATAGTTCCAATAAATGGATTAGATTTATTGACTAAAAGATTATTCGAAGAATTCATTTGGTTTTATTATTTATCTTCTTTAAGATAGACATGAGCTTTTTTTCTTCAGAATCATTTATAAGTTTTCTAAAAAACTTAAGGTTTTTTTCTACGCGAGTGATAGATTTCAGAAGATTATTTTTATTATTAATAAAAATATCAGCCCACATTTCTGAACTACTCTGGCTTAGTCGAACATGCTCTCTAATACCTCCGCCTAGCAATAATGATAAGTTATTATCTATAATTCTTTGAGGTAGTGTGAGCATAAATACATAAGACATAAGATGCGAAATATGACTTGTTTCTGACATAAGAATATCATGTTCTTTGCTATCTAAATCATAAGTATAAGATCCTAATGATTTCCAAAACGAAGCTAGTTTATTATATGTCGATTTACTACATTTACTCTTATCAATCAGAAATACAACTTTGTTGAGGAACATATCAGGTATCAAATTTCTTGGACCAGTTTTCTCTGAACCAGCCATAGGATGTGAACTTAAATACTCTACTTTAGACTTAACGGTAAGTTTATAGATATTACTACTAATATTTCCTTTTGAACTACCAATATCAGTCAATATAATTTTTTTAGATGCATATTTTATGATTTCACTAATAATATTTACATGAGTATTTAATGGAGTGCAGAGTATTATTAAATCAGGATTACCCATTTTAGAAATACTGGTAAGTGCTTCATCAATAACTCTCTCTTTCCTCGCATAACTTAAGTTTTTCCTGCTTAAATCATAACCAATAATATTTTTTGACAGTTTATTTTTCCTGATAGAACTACATAATGATGCGCCCATCATTCCCAGGCCAATGACTAGGACATTATTTAGTGGTACCATCATAGAATTCCTTTAAATATTTAATAAAAACTTTATTGTCACTTGGCGATCCTAATGAAACTCTGAGATATTCTGGAAGTTTATAGTTATTTAGAGGTCTGATTATCACTCCCTTAGTTAACAAATACTCGAATAATGAACCTGAACATGTACCAGCTCTAAAAGTTATAAAGTTACAATAAGTACCAAGATAATTGATTGATAATTCATCGAATACTTTCTTAAATTGTTGCATTGCATCACTATTATTTTTTTTGCTCTCATTAATAAAATGAAAGTCTTTTAGTGCAATGCCTGCGGTTTGTTGCGCAAAATAGTTTGTATTGAAAGGTTGCTTATATAATTTAAGTTTTTCAATATTTTCCGGATTGGAAATTCCGTAGCCAACTCTAAGTGATGCAAGTCCATATATTTTTGAAAAAGATCGAGTTACATATAGATTTTTATATTTATTTATAAGACTTACAGCTGATTTTTGAAAACTTGAATCAAGATATTCATAATATGCTTCATCTAAAATCACTAATATTTTTTTAGGAATGATTCTTAGAAATTCTTCAATATATTTTAATGGCAAATAAGTTCCGGTTGGATTAGCAGGGTTCGCAATAAATATTAATTTTGTGTTACTTGTAATCTTTTCATATATAGAGTTAAGATCTATACCAAGGTAGTTATTTTCTTTTTTATTTGTATCTGGTTTACTTGTTATGACCTTAGCATGCTGGATTTTTGAAATAATTTCATAAACTAAAAAAGAATGCTTCGGAATAATTACTTCAGATTTATGATTAAGTGTTGATCTTACGATAAGTTCTAATATTTCATTACTACCGTTACCAAGTATAATATTCTTATTCGTCATTCTATAACCAATAAGCTTTGCTATTTCAGAATGAAGATTAACAGGGTTACTATCAGGATAAAGATTAAGTTTATGAGTTGATTTTTTAATGTATGATATGACATCTTTTGAGATGAATGGATTTTCATTAGATGCTAGTTTTACAACTTTTTTTAAATTATATTTCTTCTCTACATCATGTATATTAAATCCAGGTGTATATTTTTTAATTTTATTTGTCACGCTAATCTATGCTCTTTGGATATGATCCTAGTAGTTGATAGTATCTAGATATTTTTTCTATTTTGTTAAGTGCGTTTGATATTTTTTTGTTGTATTTATGACCAGTTATATCAATAAGAAATAAATATTCCCAATTTTTTTCTTTTGTTGGTATAGATTCAATCTTTGTCATGGATATCCTATTTTCAGATAATATTTGCAGCACCTTAGATAGAGAACCTGATTTATTTTCTAAGGTCATAACAAAAGTAGTTTTATCATTTTTTGATTCAGCTATTTCAGAATTACCAATAATGAGAAATCTTGTTGTATTATCATGGGAATCATTAATGTTACTAGCATTAATTTTTAGTTTGTATAATTTACTACATGTCTCACTCGCTATACAAGCTGAGTTTTTTAATTTATTAGCCAGAAGTGCTGCCTTGGCATTGCTGTCTGTAGTAATGCACTCAGCATTAGGCATATTATTATTAATCCAATTAGAGCATTGAGAAAGAGTCTGGCTATGCGCATATATTTTCTTTATTCTTTCATATGATTTACTTTTAGACATAAGAGTATGTCTAATAGGTATATTTTGCTCCCCACAAATCTTTACATCATATTTCAAAAGAAATTCAATTGTTGCTTTAATACTTCCTTGATTTGAGTTTTCGATAGGAACTACTCCATAATCGCTCGTATTATTTCTGACTGAATCAAATACTTCTGAAAGATTGTTTTTACTATCGCTACTTACACTGTTTCCAAAAAATTTCCTAGCAGCTATTTGACTGTATGTACCCTCTGGTCCAAGAAAAGATACATTAAGATTTGTTTCTAATGATAAGCATGCTGATATTATTTCTCTATAAATATTATGTATATGATTAGAATCAAGGGGACCCTTATTAAGGGCTCTTAATTTTTTTATAATCTGAGATTCTCTTTCTGGTCTAAATATAAGTGTGTTATTTGATGATTTTTTATATTCAGCAACATTTTTAGCAATATCTGCTCTTTGGTTCAAGAGTTTGAGAATTTTTTTATCTATAGTGTCAATATTATCTCTGAATTTCTTTAACATAATCTAATCGTTTGTGCGTTCATAAGAAACTGCTGTTATTTTCTCATCATCACTCATGTCTTGCAAACGTACACCTTGAGTATTTCTATTAATGGTTTTCATATCAGATGCTGAAATTTTGATTGTTTTTCCTTTGTTCGTTATAAGGATAATATAATCAGTATTATCAACGTTTACCGCACCCACGACCTTACCGTTTCTATCAGAGGTTTTTATCGAAATAACACCTTGGCCCCCCCTATTTTGCTCGTTATAGGAATCAACAGAAATCTTATTACCAAAACCATTTTCTGTTACGAAAATCACCTGTTCCGATTGTGTGTTCAAAGAAGATATAATTTTAGCATTACTAGTAAGTTTAATGCCTAAAACTCCTTGTGTACCTCTAAATCTTTCTCTTATTTGAGACTCTTGAAACATAATTGACTTCCCGGCTGATGAAGAAAGAATGATTTTATCAGAACCGCTTGTGTGTAAGGCATTAAATAGATAATCATCATCTTTCAAAAGAATTGCCTTGAGACCATTATTACGAACTTTCTTAAAAGAAGACAATGAAATTCTATTAACCATACCGTATCTTGTTGTTAAGAATAGAAAGCTGTTTTCCTCAAAGTTTTTGATTGCTAAAATAGCTGATATTGATTCATCTGTTTCTAACGGTAAGATATTATTTATGGATTTACCTCTTGCTTGCCTACTCGTATCAGGAATATCAAAAACTCTAATAGAAAAAGCTTTGCCTTTAGTAGAAAAACACAAGAGTGTATCATGGGTATGAGCACACACTAAAAGTTTTGCCTTATCACCATCTTTAAAGTTAGCTGCATTTACACCACGACCACCACGTTTTTGACTTCTAAACTCAGTAACAGGCATTCTTTTTACATAATTCGCTTCCGTGAGAACAACTATAACATCCTCTTTCTTTATCATATCCTCTTCATTAAGCAATCCTTCATCATCAGATATTTTTGATCTTCTCTCCTGACCGTAAGTATCTTTAATTTCTAAAAGTTCACTTATCATTAGATGATTAAGCTCATCAGGATTAGATAATATACTCAAATATTCTTTAATTGATTTGATGGCATTATTGTAATCCTCAAGAATAGTGTGCTGTTCTAAGTTCGTAAGCTTATTAAGTTTCATATCTAGTATTGCTTGCGCTTGTTCATCACTAATTGTGTATTTGTCTCCAACTAGACCGATATTGGGCTCTACGGTCATGTAATCTCCACATTCTTTTATAAGTTTAGATAATATCCATTTATTTTTAGATGTTGGCCACGTTTGGTATGTAATTTTCTTTTTAGCATCAATACTAGATTTAGATTTTTTTATTAGATTGATTATTTCATCAATATTATTTAAAGCTATACTTAGGCCTTCAAGAATATGCGCTTTACTATATGTCTTGTTTAATTGATAGAGAGTTCTCCTAGTAATAACTTCTCGGCGGTGTTTAATGAATTCAGCTAAAGCGGTAGGTACACTTATTGTGCAAGGTTCTCCATCTACCAAGCAAACCATATTTACAGAGAACGAAGTTTGAAGGTTTGTCTGTTTGTATAAACTGCTTAAAATTACATCAGGTTGTTCACCTTTTTTAAGCTCTATAACAACTCTTAATCCATCTCGATCTGATTCATCTCTAAGGTGACTAATGCCCGTAATTTTTTTATCTCTGACCAATATTGCAATAGTTTCAATTAACTTAGCTTTATTAACCTGGTAGGGTAACTCATGAATGATAATTGAGCTCTTATCTTTATTTTCCTCTACGGAATGAATCGCTCTGATTTTGAATGACCCTCTTCCAGATTTAATAGCTTGATAAATTCCTCCATTATCCTTTATCTCAGCTCCTGTTGGAAAATCTGGTCCATTAAAACCAGTCTCCCTAATAAATTCATCAATAGAGTCGTCTTCTACTAGGGAGGGATTTTTGATAATAGCAATAACTCCATCAATAACCTCATTTAGATTATGTGGTGGTATATTAGTTGCCATACCAACAGCAATCCCTGATGCGCCATTAATTAGTAAATTAGGTATTCTCGTAGGTAGAACAGTTGGCTCATTTTCTGAACCATCATAGTTTGGGTTAAAATCAACTGTATTTTTATCTATATCTGAAAGTAATTCATGAGAAAGACGTGACATTCTCACTTCGGTGTATCTCATAGCTGCAGGCGAATCACCATCAATTGAACCAAAATTTCCTTGTCCATCTACTAGCGGATAACGCATAGAGAAAGGTTGAGCTAATCTTACAATAGTATCGTATACAGCTGTATCTCCATGAGGATGATATTTACCTATCACATCACCGACAATCCTAGCAGATTTTTTATAGGCCTTATTATATCCATTATTTAGCTCATGCATTGAGTACAATACTCTTCTGTGAACTGGTTTAAGGCCATCTCTAACATCAGGTAACGCCCTTCCAACAATTACAGACATGGCATATTCTATATAAGAATGACGCATCTCGTCATCAAGTTTTATTTGTGAATATTCAGACATTTATGGTTAGTTTTTGTGCCATATTTAAGACAATATTTTAACATAAATAGTGTCTATAAACGATATAAATTAGAGTCTTAACAGTATAGAATTTTAAGATGTTTATTATTTCTCCAAGATGGATTTATTTACATAACAAGAAGCTTGAAAAAGAGAAAGCATTATTGATTGATGGATCACTGATAAAAGAAATCATTGATAAAAATGCTATCAAAAAGAAATATAAAGATTTTAAAGTAATTGAATATGCTGATCATATACTCATGCCATCTCTATCAGAGGGTTGCATTAAGATTCATGATTGTATTGATGAAGAACAGTTAAATATTAAGCTGAATAGATTATTAAGAAATGGAGTGACTAAAATAAATCTATCAGGCGTTAATGAGAATATTATAAGATATACATTTAACTCACACATACAGCTTGGACAAATATTAGAGCTTGATGGGAAAATAGCCAATCAATCAGACATTAAGAATATTACATCTTTATTAGATAGCTTTAAATCTGATCCTTCTAAATTATTGAGTATAAGTTTGAAAAATATAAATCAATTTGATAATGATGTTATAAAAAAAATCTCATTTATAACTAATGAGATAAGTATAAATTTACATGTAAGCTTAAATGATATTAGTCATGTGAAGAATGAAAAAGAATTAATTAAAAAAATCAAATTCTGGGAGGATATAAATCTACTAAATAATTCTTATTTATATGCATTCCCAGTATTTAATGAACAATGGCTTAGATATATAAAGAAAAATAATATTACTCTAATGATTTCCTATAAAGAACTAAAGAATATTGAGGACATTAAATACTTTATTTCGCTGCTTGAAAAAAAATATAAATGCATATTAATTTCTAATGATTGTGAATCATATGAGTTTTACCAAACAATTAATCTTATAAAACTTTTTACACAAAACAAAATGGATTCAGATATTGCAGTTAAAATAATAAACTGTGTCACAAATAATACATCTGAATTATTTTCAAATTATTTATCATCTGGGTGTATAAAAAAAGGCAATCAGGCTTCTTTCAATTTATTCAATTATAAACAGAATTATTTTGTTGATAGTTATGATATCAATCCAAATCTTTATAATCTTGACAAAGAAAGCTTAACTCATGTATGGTCAGCTGGTAAACAGGTAGATATAGCATGATACACAAAGATCAAAACCAAGAATCACATTTTGATGAGTATGCATATGATTGGTGGAATAAATCCGGACACTATAAGTTATTGCATAAATTAAATCCGATCAGATTAAAATATATATTATCTAAGTGTAATTTAAATGGAAAAGATATTTTAGATATTGGATGCGGCGGAGGTCTCTTATCTGAAGAGCTAAGTAAGAATGGTGCTAATGTTACTGGAATAGATTCATCCAAAAAATCAATATCTATTGCAACACAACATGCAAAAGAAAAAAATCTTGCTATCGAATATAAAAATAAATCTATTTTCGATTTAGAGGAGGGTAAATGTTACGATTATGTAATCTGTTTTGAAATGATTGAACATATTAACAATCCAGATATCTTAATCAATAAAATTAATAAAATAACTAATAATCAATCCAGGATATTTCTCTCAACAATCAATAGAAATTTAAAATCGTTCATTTTAGCGAAAATAATGGCTGAATATATACTTAACTATGTTCCAAAAGGGACGCATCAATACGAAAAGTTTATAACCCCATATGAACTCACATCTTTATTAGAGAGGCATAATTTTAAAGTAGAGAATATAGACGGATTAAGTTTTAACCCTTTAGATGAATCATTTTCAATATCATCAAATACACACATTAACTATTTCATAAATGCTAAAAAACATACATAAAATAAAATCTATATTATTTGATCTTGATGGAACGCTTGCAGATACGTCACCAGATATGTGTGCTTCATTGAATAGAGTACTCAAATATCATAATTTTAAAACAGTTGACTGTCAGAAGCTAAAAAAACATATATCACGTGGTGCGCTAGGTGTAATTAAATATGCGTCACAAATCAATGAGAGAAATATTGATTCATCTCTACTTAGAGCAGAGTTTTTAGATGAATATAAAAATAATGTATTTATCAATACAAGACTTAATGACAATATGGATAAGCTTATTGATTATTTGTTAGAAAAAAATATCATGATTGGTATAGTCACTAACAAACATTCCAGATATGTAGCTAATATTATTAAAGGATTGGGCTTAGATGGTAAATTAGACTGCGTAATTACTGGTGATATGGTATTAAATGCAAAACCAGCTTCCGATGGGTTAATTAAGGCAGCAATATCCCTGAACTGTAAAGCTGAAGAAATTATATACGTGGGTGATGATGAAAGAGATATTATTGCTGGTCGTGATGCGGGAATGCAAACTATCGCAGCAGATTTTGGGTTTATTGACGATGATATTAATATTGCATCATGGCAATCTGATTTAATTATTCAAGACCCATTGGAATTGAAAGATTATTTCTAATATATCAATACAAGCGTTTTATAATTTATTAAATTGAATAGAAATATAACGTCATTGTCACTCATCCTTATACAGCCGTGAGATTCAGGATAGCCTAACTTGTCAGTATGTGGTGTTCCATGTATATAAATCAATCTCATGAAAGTATCTACGTCTCCACCTTTATTAATGCCCTCTTCTAGTCCACCAATCCTAATTATTCTTGAAGTAATATAATCTTTATTATCATTTGGATTTTCATTAATCAGTTTATTCGTGGAAATTCGATTTTTAAATAGCGTTCCAGCCGGCAGTCCGTCTCCAATTTTTGAAATAACTGTATGTAAGCCGATAGGGGTTTTATTTGAATTAAGCTTACAACCTAGTCCGTTTGATGCGGTGGATATTTTAAAATCATATTTAACTGTATTTTCTTCAAGAAAATATAGTTTTTGTTCTGAAGTATTTATAAATATCATTTAATGAAATAACAGCTAACAGTTATTAATATACAACAACTTCATCAAGAGATGGCTCTGCTTGATTTTTCCTATTTTTTTCTGCATCGTTTCGTATTTTATCAAGAGATTCAAGATAATCTTTATCAACATCACCCGTTATATATTTACCTGTAAAACAAGATGAGTCAAATGAATCGATTTTTGAACTTTCAGATTTAACAGATTGTATTAGGTCATTGATTTCTTGATAAAATATTTTATCACACCCAATAAATTCAGCAATTTCATCAATAGATCGATTATCAGCTATGAATTCTTTACTGGCAGGCATATCAATGCCATAAACATTTGGAAATTTTACAGGTGGAGCGGCTGATGCCATATATACTTTTTTTGCCCCAGCTTCTCTAGCCATTTCTACAATCTGTTTTGAGGTAGTTCCTCTTACAATTGAATCATCTACAAGTAGTACTGTCTTATTCTCAAACTCAGATTTAATTGCATTGAGTTTTCTTTTAACAGACTTAGATCGTTCATTTTGCTCAGACATGATAAAAGTTCTACCTATATATCTGTTTTTTATAAACCCTTCACGAAACGGAATTTTTAATTTGGTAGATAGTTCTAATGCAGATATTCTACTTGTATCAGGAATAGGTATAACTACATCGATGTCATTTTCAGGAAATGTGTTTGTAATATTTTTAGCAAGTGCTGTCCCCATATTCATTCTAGCTTTATAGACAGAAATGCCGTCGATTATAGAATCAGGCCTTGCGAAATAAACATACTCAAAGATACAAGGATTGAAACTATTAACTTCACAGCATAATCTTGTATGAACATTTCCATCACTATCAATAAATAGCGCCTCACCAGGCATAATATCTCTTTCTAGTTTATAACCAGCAGAATCAAGGGCAACTGACTCAGACGCGATCATTGTTTCAGTTTTACCATCAACTTTTTTTTGTCCATAACATAATGGACGTATACCATGTGGATCTCTAAATGCCACTACACCTTTATCAGTAATTAACGAAACAACTGCATATGCGCCTTTAACTCTTCTGTGAACTCCTGCAACTGCATAGAATATACTGTCTGGTGTAAATGCGTCTTTGCTGTGTAAATAAAGTTCATGTGCAAATATATTCAATAGAATTTCAGAATCAGATTTTGTATTTATATGTCTTAAATCTTCTTTGAATAAATCAGATTTTAACTTCTCAGAATTTATAAGATTACCATTATGTGCTAATGCTATTCCATATGGTGAATTTACATAAAATGGTTGTGCTTCAGATGCATTATCGGCATGACCAGCTGTAGGATATCGAACATGCCCAATACCAACATTCCCTTTTAAACGGTCAATATGTTTTTTTGCAAAACCATCTCTTACAAGGCCTAAAGATTTTCTTAATGTAATTTTACCTTTGTGATTTGTGAGTATTCCAGAGGCATCTTGACCTCTATGTTGTAAAACAGTCAAAGACTCATAGATGTCATGAATTACATCTTTATTGCCCGATACAGCGACTATGCCACACATATATGGTCATTATATTTATATTTCAAAAGTATTAAAGAGAGAATCATCAAAATTGGAGATATATTCAAAAAATTGAAGATAATACGGCATTAGGATTGAATTATTGAATATATGATTAGCAATTGAACTGTCATATATTAGGAGAATAAATATAAGAATAAATACTTGAGATTTCACAAATGACATAATAAAACCAATAATTCGGTTAGTGTTTTCAAATAATATAGATGCTATAAGCTTAGCTAAGGTTAAATTTAAAATAAATATTAAAGTAATAGAGGCGACTACTAATAATATAATAGAAAAAGCTTTTATATAAATATCATCTAATTGAACATATGTAGAAACTATATATTTTAAGTTTGGTAAATAATTGAATATGATATAAAGAAATAATATCCATATGGAAAAAGAAATAAGCTGTTTAGAGAAACCTTTAATATAACCTAATACAGAATATAAAATTGTGACAAGAAGAAAAATATAATCAATAACTACCATCAGAAAACAAAGTCAACAATCTTATTTTTAATACCATGAATATTTTTTAGTTTTTTAGATTCCTCTTTTGCATGGGATAAATTCACAAAAGGGCCCAACGAGTAATACATTTGTTTAGCATTATGTTTAATTGAATATCCGGTATTGTTTAACTTCGATATTATACTTTTCTTAGATTCCTCTTGATAACTTATAATTATGAGCCACGCTTTGATTTTTTTCTGAGTTACATTTATATCTTCTAAAGATTTTTCTTCAAAAACATCGATTTCTTTTTGATTAATTAAGATTTCCTTTTGAATCTCTACAGAATATGTATCATTATCAGATAAAAAAATACTTACAAAAGAATCAGAAAATATATATATCAATAAACCGAAAAATAGTAATATCTTAAATTGCATCATCTTTGTAGACATTTATAATATTCGATTTTAAAACTTCTGAGACAGTATAAAACGATCCATATGCTAAAATTAATGTATTTTTATCTTGTGAATTTATTGCAGAAATAAAAGCAGAGGATATTGATGAGTATGTCGTAATTGATAAACTATTTTTAAATAAAGAATTTATTCTATACTTGATCTCATCGGAATTCATGCCTCTTTCACTATCAATGGTTCCAATATGCCAGTGATTGATGAGTAATGAAAATGGCTCAACTATACTGTATACATCCTTGTCAGCAAGGATACCTAATACAGCAATAATTTTCTCGTAACCAATGTTTTTGATATTTCTAGCTAGACTTTTTGAAGCATCTTCGTTATGAGCAACATCTAAAATTATATCTGGTGATTTCTTAAGATACTGAAATCTTCCAGGAATTTGAGTATTACATAATGCTTCTTTGATCTGATTATCGTCAGAGATACATTCAGGTAATAATTCAGCCAAGGCAATCGTGGATGCTGCAGCATAGTTATACTGATAATCACCTATCATTTTTAAATTTGGTATATTTTCTATTGTAATATTTTTTGATTTTATACTCCATGTTTTAACATTTCTAGTTACAGAATAATCATTGTTATGTACTAATAAATTTACAGAATTATTTTTAGCATATTGGAATAATGCAGTTGGGGGCTTATCTTGTGCAAATATCGATTTCTTAAAAGGTCTCATTACGCCTGCTTTCTCCAGTGCAATACTATCTATCGTATTTCCAAGAAATTCAGTATGGTCTATGCCTATAGATGTGATTATAGATATATCAGAATCTATGATATTGGTTGCATCTAACCTTCCGCCTAAACCTACTTCTAACACTGCTACATCCAAATCAGATTTACTGAATAAATAAAAGGCTGATAATGTTGCAAATTCAAAATATGTAAGCGTTGTTGAACCTCGTTTTTTATCTATTAGATCAAAAACATCAAGTAATGACTCATCATCAATTTCTTTTTGATTAATTTTAATACGTTCATTATATTTTAATATATGTGGTGAAGTGAAAGTTCCAACATTATAATTCATATTAGACAGCATAGACTCAAGAAAAGAGACAGTTGAACCTTTTCCATTTGTTCCAGCAACAGTAATAACTTTCTTGGCGATTGATGAAACATTTAACTTTTCATATACACTAATAATCCTTTCTAATTTGAAGTCAATATTTAAAGGATGAAGAGTTTGTTGCCAATCAAGCCATTGATTAACCTTTTCAAATCGTCTTTTCATTTGAGAATCCAAGAATTCTTAAAATGTTAGCAATTTTTTCAGGTTGATCTTTTCGCTCAACTATCATATCGATTGTTCCGTGCTCTTTAAGAAATTCACTACGCTGAAAGCCTTCTGGAAGTTTTTCTCTTACCGTTTGTTCTATTACTCTAGGACCAGCAAAGCCAATGAGTGCATTTGGTTCAGCTATATTTATATCACCAAGTACAGCTAAACTCGCAGAAACACCTCCCATTGTAGGATCTGTTAAAACCGAAATATAAGGAATAGTATTTTCTGATAATTGTGCTAATGCTGCGCTAGTCTTTGACATTTGAAAAAGAGAAAATAATGATTCTTGCATTCTTGCTCCACCACTTGCTGAGAAACAAATTAACGGTCTATTTAATTCAATTGAGAGATTGACAGCACGTATGAATTTTTCGCCAACGACTGAACCCATAGAACCACCAAAAAAGGAATATTCAAAAGCGCAAACTATAACTGGTATCTTTTTTAATTCGCCTTTAAAAACTAAAAGTGCAT
This sequence comes from Gammaproteobacteria bacterium, assembly GCA_016779485.1. Lineage (GTDB taxonomy): Bacteria > Pseudomonadota > Gammaproteobacteria > CACLCV01. Next base: position 12,444 of record JADHNN010000005.1, on the reverse strand, counting down.
CTTTCTCACCGGTTTTGTTTTGAGTGTGTTCAAGTTTATCTTGATATTTTTGCTTATCCTTAAATTTAAGCATATCTTTTGGAGCAAGATTTATAAACATCTCTTCATGTTCTCCTTTGTCGAGGAAAATATTAATTCTTTTCCTTGCTGAAATCCTTTCATGGTGATTACATTTAGGACATACGTGCTTATTTTTATCAAACTCAGCTGTGTAAAGCACTGATCCGCAATTAGAGCATTTATGCCATAAACCCTCAGGAACGGAACCTTTTTCATCTTTAGTTGCACGAATTCTTGAAGGTAGTATTTTATCCAACCAACTCATTATATTACCTTGGAAATAGATGAAAGATAATTTGAAAGATGCTTTTCCATATTTTTCTTATTATTAGAATGCTTGTACATTAATTCTACTATAGAACTTCCTATTATAATACCATCAGAAAATTTAGCTATTTGCTTTGCCGACTTGCTATCTTTGATACCAAACCCAACAGCTACAGGTATATTATTTTTTGAAAAGCTTTTAATTTTTTTTACATTTGACTTTATGCTATTGAGATCAGTAAGTTTAGATCCAGTTATACCTTTAACTGTCACATAATAAACATATCCTGATGACATTTTTGTTATACCTTTCATACGTGAGTCAGTTGTAGTTGGTGATGCAAGATAAATATGTGATTTATTATATTTTTTCAATTGCTTGTTTAAAGTTATAGACTCTTCCGGAGGCGAATCGACTATTAAGACACCATCAATATCATTGTCATGTATAGATTTTGAAAATAATTTAATACCCATTTTGTGTACAGGATTCATGTATCCCATAAGAACAACTGCTGTTAATTTATTTTTTTGTCTAAATTTTTTTACAACAGAGATAACATCTTTTAGTGAAGTATTATTTTTCAGTGCTCTATCAATACTTTTTTGGATAACAGGGCCATCAGCTATTGGATCAGTAAACGGAATTCCAAGCTCAATAATATCAACACCAGAATCAGCCATAATGTGCATAGCAAGCAGAGTATGATTCTCTGTTGGATCACCACAGACCAGATAACTAATAAATGTTTTTTTCTGCTTATTTGCGTTAGTTTTAAAAATAGATGGAATTCTTGAGGTCATAATTTAATATTTTTAAGCTTGGATATTGTATCTATATCTTTATCGCCTCTTCCAGATAAGTTAATTAGTATTTTTTTATTTTTAAGTTTTTTTGCAAGTTTAAATGCATAAGCTAGTGCATGTGCAGTCTCGAGCGCAGGAATGATTCCTTCTTTTTCAGTCAAGGTGAAAAATGCACTAAGCGCCTCTTTATCTGTCACAGATGTGTACTGGACTCTTTTAGTATCTTTTAACCATGAATGTTCAGGTCCAACACCAGGATAATCTAATCCTGCTGATATAGAGTGTGTATTTTTAATTTGGCCATTTTTATCTTCCATTATGTATGTTCTATTACCATGAAGAATGCCAGGAGAACCTGCTGTAAGGGGTGCGGCATGCTTGCCTGTATTTATTCCAAAACCACCAGCTTCAACACCCACTATATTTATATTTTCATTTAAAAAAGGATGGAACAAACCAATAGCATTAGAGCCTCCACCAACACATGCAACTAAATAATCTGGTAAACATCTGTAATCTTTTTTAAATTGACTTTTAGCTTCGTCACCAATAATAGATTGGAAATTACGAACTATCATTGGGTATGGATGAGGCCCTGCTACAGAACCAATAATATAATGAGTGTCATCAACATTTGTCACCCAATCTCTAAGGGCTTCATTAAGTGCATCTTTAAGTGTCTTGGTACCAGAATTAACTGATTTTACCTCAGCGCCTAAAAGCTTCATACGATATACATTAACTGATTGTCTTTGGATATCTTGCTCTCCCATATAGACAACACATTTTAAATCTAATCTTGCACAAGCTGTTGCAGTTGCTACACCATGTTGTCCTGCACCTGTTTCAGCAATTATTCTCGTTTTACCCATTTTCTTTGCTAATAAAGCTTGACCTAGCGCATTATTAATTTTATGTGCACCTGTATGATTTAAATCTTCTCTCTTTAAATAAATATGCGAGTTCCCGAGGAATTTACTAACGGATTCCGCATAATAAATTGGCGTAGGTCTACCAACATAATCTTTTAATTCTCTTTTTAGAATTTTTTTAAAAGATAGCGATGTTGCAATTTTCTTATAGGCCTGAAATAACTCTTTAAGGGGATGTATCAATGTTTCAGATACATAGACACCACCAAACTCATCGAAGTGGCCAGTTTTATTTGGATAGTTTTTTAAATTAATTTTACTTTTCATTAAATGTATTTATTTTTTGCACGAAATCACTCATTAATTCATGATCTTTGTAACCAATCTTCCTCTCTATGCCACTACTTACATCTACACATTTAGGTGTGAATTTACTGAGTAAGTCTATTATATTATCAGGTTTCAAGCCACCAGCAATAAATAACTTATCATGAGGCATGTCAGACATAATATTCCAGTTAAAAACTTTTCCCGTTCCACCATGCATTTTCATATCAGTTGCATCAAGTAAATAATTATATTTTTCAAAATTCATATTAGTCATTGGAGCTTGCGAGTCTTTCGTAACATGCACTGTCTTGATAATCTCTTTTTTAAGACAAGTATATTCATTAACATCTTCATTACCATGAAGTTGTATCACATCCAAATCAACTTCATTTAATATTTCGTGTATTTCATCTCTGCTCTGATTCAAAAATACCCCTGTTGACTTAATGTTATTTGATTTACAAATATCAACTGCCCTGCATGCAGTTTTTTTATTAATAGTTCTAGGCATGTCTTTTACAAAAATCATCCCTAGGTAATCTATATCTAATGAGGATGCAAATATAATATCTTCAATATTTTTAAATCCACATAGTTTTATTTGAACTTTCATATGCTTATATTACAGTAAGACAGATTCACTATTGTATTTAATTCTATATTTTCTAGGATATGCAACGCTCCAGAGAAACAGTCCGTTTGCAGGGGCCATTTTACTGCAATATTTTCGATCTCTCTGATTTAATATTGTCTTAAGTTGACTTGGAAGAATTTTGCCTGTGCCTACATCTATTAGGGTACCTGTTATGTTTCTGACCATATGATATAAAAAAGCATTTGCTGTAATTGTAAACGTAATAATATTTTTATTTCTTTCCAAGGATGTTGAAAAAATATTTCTGATTGCTGTATTTGCTTGGCAACCTGATGATCTAAAAGATGAATAATCTTGAACTCCATTAATATATTTTAGTGATGATTTCATTTTAGATAAAGAGATCTTGTCATTCAAAACACATGTATAAGCGTTATTAAAAATAGTACTATTGGCATCGATATTTATAAAATATTTATAAGTACGAGATTTGGCAAGGAACCTTGCATGAAAGTTATCATCTACATGATATATTTTTTTGAGTCTTATATCGTCAGGAAGGTGTGAATTAACTCCATCAATCCAATTTTTATCTGATCTTCGAGAGATTGTATCAAAATGAATTATTTGATTTAATGCATTTACTCCTGTATCTGTTCTTCCTGAACATATTGATTTAATTTTATGATTTGCTATTTTGGATAGAGCCGAATCAACATGATGCTGAACTGTATTGGTTGAATCACCATTTTGCTTCTGCCAGCCGTAGTATTTTTTACCTATGTATTCAATAGATAAAGCTAATCTCATTAACTTATCTGTAAATTTAATATTCTCGCTTCATGTGCATCGCTTGCAGAACCATTTTTTATAATATCTTTTAAAACCTCTTTTGCTTTTTCTTTTTCATCACTTTCAATTAATGCTCTGGCTAGATCAACTTTAGATATATTGTCATCTTCAACTAAAGAAATATCTGTTTGAGTATTTGTTATAGAATCTGAAGTTGTGCTGACAGTATCTGTCACCTGTTCAGAACTATTTACTAACGTCTCAGTTGTTTCATTTTTTATAGATTCTGACGATGCACGTCTTATTTTTTTAGAGCGGATCGGCAATGCTTGATTAGATGTAATAGATTGGGCAAGATTCTCTAAGAAGCTCTTTATATCTCTTGCTATTTCCTTCATTTCTTCATCAGATTTAGAGTGTTCTTGGAATTCCATAGATTCATGAGTATTTAGTTCTTTAATTTTTTTATTCAACATCTTGATTTGTAGCTCAAGGTTAATAAATTTATCTGAGATATAGCCTATGACAAAAAGAATTAAAAAGACTGTGAGTATTCCTTCAACAGTAATTTGTATATCTGGAAGAATTAAATAATAACTATGAATATGAAGAGATTTTATAAAGCTTGTTATGTTTTGAAGATTCTCTAAAACGCTGAATTGAGTAATTGGAATAATGGCTTTATATTCAAGTACACCTAAAATAGTAAGTATAATAAATATTGATAATATTAGTTTCATATTAACTTCTCAGCAATTTGTATACTATTTAAAGCAGCTCCTTTTCTTACATTATCAGCTACTACCCATAAATTTAAAGAATTATTTTTATCTAAACCTTTTCTGATTCGTCCAACATATACGTCATCAGTGCCATGGCCTTGTTCAAAAGGTGTAGGAAAGTCTATAGATTCAATATCGTCAATGACAGAAATACCATCAAAGTCATTGAGTGCGGATATTGCTTCATCAATATTAATATCATTGTTAGTTTCAATATAGATACTCTCTGCGTGCCCTATAAGGACTGGAACTCTTACAGCTGTTGGGTTGACTTTGATATTTTTATCTAAAATTTTTTGTGTTTCCCAAACCATTTTCATTTCTTCTCGTGTATATTTATTTTCAAGAAAACAATCAACAAATGGTATTGCGTTAAAAGCTATCTGTTTAGGATATACATTTTTTTCTATAGATCTTTGATCTATGTAAGAGGATGATTGCTCAAGAAGCTCCTGAACTCCATCTTTGCCTGATCCTGATACAGCTTGATAAGTTGATACATTGATACTATTAATTTGAAATTTATCATGTAATGGTTTTAGAGCAACCAGCATTTGAATAGTTGAACAATTAGGATTAGCAATAATATTAGTATCTTTGTATTTAATAATATCATCAGGATTTACCTCAGGAACAATCAGCGGGATATTATCTACATATCTAAATTCAGATGTATTATCTATAACAATACAATTTTGTGATGCAGCTTTAGGTGCGAATATTTTTGATATTGATCCACCTGCACTAAAAAAAGCAAAATCTATATTTTCAAATTCAAACTCATCTAGTGCTTGAACGGTAATTAGTTCATTCCCATATTTAACTTTTGATCCTTTTGAGTTTTGGCTTGCAACAGCATGTATTTCATCGACAGGAAATTTTCTACTATCTAAGATACTCAGTAGTGACTCGCCAACAATACCCGTAGCGCCTACAACAGCTACATTATATTTATTTTTTTTATTCAACATAGTTGTTTTAATTTATCTAATACTTTATCGCCCATTTCTGATGTAGTAACAAAATCATTTGAGGATAAATCTTTGGTGAAATAACCTTCGTTCAACACATCATTGACAGCCTGTTTAATTATTTTTGATAATTCAGGTTTTTCAAGAGTATACTCAAACATCATCGCCAAGGATAGTATCATTGCAAGAGGATTTACAATACCCTGCCCAGCAATATCAGGAGCTGAGCCATGGATAGGCTCAAACATACCTATAGAATCAGATAATGATGCAGAAGGTAACAAACCAATCGAACCTGTTAACATAGATGCAGCATCAGATAAGATATCACCAAATAAATTTGGAGTTAAAATTACATCAAACTGTTTGGGATTCTTAATGATTTGCATTGCAGCATTATCTACATAGATATGTTGAAGATTAATATCTTGATGTTGACTCATTATACGATCCACAGTCTGTCTCCATAACTGTGAGCATTCAAGAACATTGGCTTTATCAACAGAAGTAATTTGCTTTTTTCTTTTGTTTGCTGTTTCAATTGCAAACTGAGTGATTCGTTTCACTTCAGATTCAGAATACAACATTGTATTGTATCCGACTCGCTCACCACCAACATCTTTAAAACCTCGAGGCTCACCAAAATAAACATCCCCAATTAATTCTCTAATAATAACGATATCAAGATCATTAATAAGTTCTGGTTTTAATGATGAATAACTGGACAGTGAATTAAATACAAAAATTGGTCTGATATTAATAAATAAATTAAGATACTTTCTTAGGGTTAATAATCCGTATTCTGGTTTTTGATCACGTACATTGTTATCATACTTAGGTGTACCTACAGAAGCTAATAAGACAGCATCAGATTTTTTTGCTTTCTCCAAAGCGTCGGCAGTGATGGGAGTGTTGTATTTATCAAGTGCAGCGCCACCAATATCAGCAAAATCATAAGAAATATTAGTTAATTTAGATTCATTAAAAAAATCAATAATTTTTATTGCTTCAGTTGTTATCTCAGGTCCAATTTCATCACCAGGAAAAATTACAATACTTTGTTTATTCATTTTCAAACAACCAAGGTTTAATAGTTTTCATTTTTTTCTCATAATCATTAATTTCATTTTTGTATCTTAGCGTTAATTCTATATCATCAAGACTGTTTAGAATTCTATCTTTGTATGATTCATCAATGTCAAAAATTATATTATCTCCATTAGGAAGAGTTATTGAATTAGACTCTAATTTAATTTCAATTTGATACGAATCAGATGATAACGCATTGTTAATTATTGTAGAAATATTTTCTTTATCAAGGCAGATTAATAATAAGCCATTTGTATAACTATTTCTCGAAAAGATATCAGCAAAACTCTCAGCTATTACTGTATTTATGCCATAATTCTGAATAGCCCAAACTGCATGTTCACGTGAAGAACCGCATCCAAAATTAGATTTTGAAATTAATATGTTTCCATTTCTAAATGGTTTTTTATTCAAGATGAATAACTCATCTTCTTCCCTGGATTCAGTACTATCTAATGTAGCTGTAGATGTGTACCTAAGTGAATCAAATAAAAAAGCTCCGAAACCAGATTTTTTAATAGACTTTAGATATTGTTTTGGAATTATTAGATCTGTATCTACATTATCTCTATTAATAGGTATTACTTGACCTTTAAAATTATTTTTCATTCATAAATTCCCTAACATTGTAGAAATGACCTTTTATACCAGCTATCGCTGCCATAGATGGACTTACAAGATGTGTTCTTCCTTTATCACCTTGTCTTCCTTGGAAGTTTCTGTTTGACGTAGATGCACATCTTTCATAAGGTTGTAAAAAATCATCATTCATCCCGAGACACATAGAACATCCGGGATCTCTCCATTCAAAACCAGCATTAGTAAATATTTTATCTAATCCTTCTGATTCAGCTTGAGCCTTCACAAGACCAGAGCCAGGAACAACAATTGCTTGTTTTATATTGCTTGCTACCTTCTCACCTTTTATAACTTCTGCTGCCTCTCTAAGATCTTCTATTCTTGAATTAGTACAAGAGCCAATAAATATCTTATCTAGAGGAATTGATTTTATATCAGTTCCAGATTGTAATCCCATATATTCAAGAGTATTTTCATATTCTTCTTTGTTTGACGCTGCATCGGAACTTGGTATTGTTCCATCAACGGATGTAACCATCTCTGGTGAGGTTCCCCATGTAACTTGTGGCTCAACATCCTCTGCATTAAAAGTTTCTGTCCGATCAAATATTACATCTTCATCGCTGACAAGTGTCTCCCAATATTTTAAAGCTTGATCGTAGTACTTAGCATCTGGAAGAAACTCTCTATCTTTTAAGTAATCATGCGTTGTTTCATCAAATGACATCAAACCAGATTTAGCTCCCGCCTCAATCGTCATATTACAAATTGTCATCCTTGATTCAATAGATAAACTAGATATCCCATCACCCGTGTATTCAATTGTATAGCCTGTTCCACCTGATGTGCCAATTTTACCAATAATATATAAAATCAAATCCTTAGAAGTAATAAAAGGCCTTAAATTATTATTCACAATAATATTAAAGTTTTTTTCTTTAGTTAGATTAAGACATTGAGTAGCTAATACATGTTCAACATCACTCGTTCCTATTCCAAATGCCAGAGATGCAAGTGCTCCATGAGTAGATGTATGTGAATCTCCACAAACCAAAGTCATACCCGGTTGGGTTAAGCCTAGCTCAGGACCAATAACATGCACGATACCTTGTTTAATATTTCCTAGATCATAAAGTTCAATACTATGCTTGTTACAGTTATCTCTTAATGTTTCAATTTGGACTTTAGAAACTGGGTCTGTTATCCCTTTATCTCTATTAATAGTAGGAACATTATGATCTGTAGTAGCTAGTATAGAGTTTTTGTTCCATATATTTCTTTTTTTAATATCAAGCCCATCAAATGCTTGTGGTGATGTGACTTCATGAATCAAATGGCGGTCTATGTATATGAGTGAAGAATTATCATCATTCTTTCGAATACAGTGATCTTCCCAAATTTTATCGTAGAGTGTATTTTTCATTTTAATTGAACTATAAGTTTTGAGCTTTATGTCTTAGATACAAATCACATAACGTCAAAGCCATCATAGCTTCAGCAATTGGGACTGCTCTTATCCCAACACATGGATCATGTCTACCTTTTGTGCGAACAGTAGTTGGTTTATTTTTAATATCTACTGTTTTACCTGGCACCAAAATACTTGATGTTGGTTTAAGGGCAATACTGACCTCAAAATCTTGTCCTGTCGAGATTCCACCTAATGTTCCTCCAGAAAAGTTGCTTAAAAAACCTTTAGGTGTAATTTCATCACGAGCCTCAGATCCTCTCTGAGTAACCACATTAAAACCAGCGCCAATCTCTACACCTTTAACTGCATTTATAGACATCATTGCTTGAGCAATAATTGCATCCAATTTATCAAATACAGGTTCGCCAATACCTACAGGTATATTTTTTCCAACTACGGTAACTTTTGCACCTATAGAGTCGCCCGATTTTCTTATACCCATGAGATATGTTTCTAATTCAGGTACTTTTTTACTATCAGGGAAGAAAAAAGGGTTTTTTTCAATATCAGCTAATTTAAATTTATCTGGTCTAATTTCACCAAGTTGTGATACATAACCAAATATTTTTGTTTTATTAATTTTATTTAAAAATTTCTTTGCAATAGCTCCTGCAGCAACGCGTGCAACCGTCTCTCTAGCAGATGATCTTCCTGCTCCTCTATAATCTCTGATACCGTATTTTTTTTGATAGGTAAAATCAGCATGACCAGGTCTAAATTTATTTTTTATCTCAGAATAATCTTTTGATTTTTGGTCTTTATTAAAAATAATCAGTGTTATAGGTGTACCAGTTGTTACGCCATTGAATACACCAGATAATATCTCAACTTTATCATCCTCTTTTCTTTGAGTAGTGTATTTTGATTGTCCTGGCTTTCGGCGATCAAGATCTTTTTGTATATCAGACTCATCAATTTTAATATTAGGCGGGCAACCATCTATGACGCAGCCAAGTGCTTTCCCATGGCTTTCACCAAAGGTTGTAACTTTAAAAATCTTACCAAATGTATTTCCTGACATAATTAATATATTTTTATTGCATTATAGACAAAATATCATATATTTGCTGATAAATTTGACCATAGCTTATATAAATACGTTAAGCATAGATATAACATACATAGAAATGGACATTACTCTTTCAAAAATAAAAAAAATGATACTTTCTTACTGGCTGTATCTAATTCCGCACCATTTAATGTCACGCTTTACTTATATAATTACAAGAACACATCATCCATTAACCCAATACTTAATTAATCTTTATGTAAGAATTTTTAAAGTAAATCTTAATGAATGCGAGGATAATAAAATAGAGAACTATCATACTTTCTGTGATTTCTTTACTCGTAAACTTAAAAAAGGAGTTCATGTAATCGATGATGAAAAAAAATCTATAGTTTCATCATGTGATGGAAGAATATTACAATTTGGCAAAATTACAGATAAATCAATTTTACAAGTAAAAGGTAAATATACTCCTATTAAAGAATTGCTATCAAATGATAAAGAGTTATCCTCTATTTACTCAAATGGATCTTTTTTAACAATTTACCTTTCACCTAAAGATTATCATCGTGTTCATATTCCATATGATGGAAAGCTTATGCAAACACTTCATGTGCCAGGTCGATTATTCAGTGTTGCTGATCACGCTGTAGAGTGCATTAATAATCTCTATTCAAAAAATGAAAGGTTGGTGTGTCATTTTAAAAATGAAGAATCATATTTCTCTGTAATATTAGTTGGAGCAATAAATGTATCATCCATAGAAACACAATGGAAAGGTGAGATATCTCCACCTATGCCAAAAAAACTAATCTCTACTAAATATGGAAATAAAAATATTAACTTTAATAAAGGCGATGAGATTGGAATGTTTAAATCAGGCTCAACAGTTATTTTATTATTTACGGACAAAGTAACGCTATCTAAAGATCTGAAATTAAATCAGCCAATAAGAGTTGGAAACAAGATAGGAATAATAATTTAAACAGTGTGTCCTGCGTAACTCGGTAGTGCATCTTTATAGTCAAAATTATTTTTTTTACTGCAATAAAAATTATAGTATTCTATTAGAAGTTCTGATCCTAAAAAGTCACACATCAACAAGCAGTTTTCTTTATACTTGTCGAGAATATGTTTATCGTCAGATAATGAAATATAATCTTGTTCGATTACTACATCAGAAACAGCCGTGGTTATTATGGTTCCTTTAGACGTACAAGAATCATTTGTCAAATGAAATAGGCCATGAAATACCTGATTGCCAAATGCTTTTTTAATAACCTGAATCTGTGATTGATCAGTTGTTTTAAAATATGAATAAGCAATTAACATTAAAGCGTTAATTCCATATACAGGACAATCATTACTAAACCCGATAGCTTGAACAATGGCTGATGAGACTCTTACTCCAGTAAAACTACCCGGTCCATTGTTATAAATAACTGTATTTATATCTTTAGGTTTAAGCTCACAATTTGTAACAAGATTATTAATTTCCATTAATATCGTTTCGCTAGATATAGAATCAGACGAATCAACATATGTAGTATTCTCGCCCTCTCTTGCGAGTGTTAGAGAAAATGAACTTGTAGAAGTATCAATTGAAAGTATATTCATATCGAATACTATACTATAGAATATACAAAAAAATCTCCCCGTAGTTAAACAGGATATAACAGGACCCTCCTAAGGTTTAGTTCCTGGTTCGAGTCCGGGCGGGGAGGTAAAAGTCAAGACCTTAATCAATGTTTAAAAAAAATATTAAATATTGTTGTTAATTAAGCCCCCAATAAAGCCCCCAGCAACACTAAAATTACATGTTTTTAAATGGCAATCAGGTTTTGAAGAGGTTATTATAAATTCAGGTAGTAATATTCATAATATAAGAGAGGATTGTCATAATGGAACTTAGCAAGTATTTATTTATTTTTTGTATTAGTATTTTTATAGCCTCATGTTCATCTAATCCAGCAGATGATATGGAGCCTGGTGTAGAATATACTCATTATACTGACGGATCATGTACTGAAAGCGCTAACACGAAATGTGTAAGTAAAGAGCAATTGAATAATATATGTCAATCTTCAAATGAATTTAGCGTAACTAAACTTGTAGCATATCCCTATGACACAGCACCTGCTTTCGAAGCTATAGCAAAAGCTAATGGTGTAAAAACAACTGTAAGTGTAAAAGATAATTCGTGTATTGTACTAATGCAAACTGCAGGCACATACAGAGGTACCCAATATAATATTAAGAAGGCTTGTTATGTTCGTTCAGTTACGAAATCTAAAAGTTCAGGCAATATAATTGTTACTGATGCAGATAGTCTTCGATGTATGTACTCGGGTCTATAATCATACAGTTCAATAAATAATTAGCCATGTGAGTGTGTGGCTAGAAGAGTTTTTAATCAAAAAGATAATACTTGTCTGTTAACTTGGGTACATAACCCCAGGCCATTATTTGTAATGGTCAGAATCATTTGTTCATAGCTCATACCAAGATTGAGCAAACATGATCTATAAAAATAACCTTTCCGAAGACCGGGCATAAGGTTAGCTTCAATAAAATGGGGAACATCGTTATGATTCATTTTAATGTCAATTCGTCCCAATGACTTACCGTTCAATGCTTTAAATGCGTCCTTTGCAAAATCAGAAAGTTGATTATAAATCTTTCTATCCGTAATCGGAATGACACTTTCTTGATCATTTTTTTTAATATCATAGTCAAGAATATAATGACCATTTATGTTTTTATCTACAATAATTTCTATCGGCATTGCTCTTAGATTTCCATTAGAGTTATCTTGAAGAA
>JADHNN010000001.1 GCA_016779485.1 Gammaproteobacteria bacterium | reverse complement strand
CTTGTTATAGATATTGGTTTTGGAACCGGTGAATCTACTATTGCTCTCAGTAGTATGTTTATTGATGATATTGTTTGTGGAATTGAATGTTATAAACCAGGTGTAAAAAAACTTATAGATAATAATATTAATGTTAAGTATGGTGATGCTCTAGAAATAATAGAATCAATAAGCCCGAAGTCTGTTTCAAAGATATATATGTTGTTTCCAGATCCTTGGCAAAAAATTAAACATAGAAAAAGAAGATTGCTTAATGACTATTCTTTTTCAATAATTGATAAAATTCTCATAAATGGTGGACTCTTTCATTTTGCAACAGACAATATCAACTATGCTTTTCAAGTAAAAGAAATAATAAATAATAAAGCATCTCAAAATGTCAATTTCTCAAGCAATAGAGGGTTGAGGCCTGTAACTAAATATGAAATTAAAGCAAAGGATAAAAAAAACTTTGTTTTTGATTTAATTTATATTAAGAGGTGACTGATTTTTTTCTATAATTAATGAAAATAAAAATCCAAATATTATGCCAGTCCATATATGAGTATTGATACCTGAAAAAATTTCAATAGATAAAATAGGAAATATTAGTGTACTTAGAAATGTTGTCCAACAAACCAATCCTTTATTTTTATCTCTGTCTAATAGTTCTCTCATTTTTTTAACTTTTATTAATGGCACGACTGCAAATATAACAATAATCCCTAATGTTGCTGTAGGGAGATCGAATAATAGAGGTGTGGCATATAATAGTGTCAACATTACGATTAAAGTTGTTGTAATCGAAGATACCGGGCTATAAGAGCCAACAGATTCATTAACTGCAGATCTAGAAAATGAACCTGATACTGGATACGCACCAGATATGCTAGATGCTATATTGCCCAATCCTTGTCCAAATAATTCTTGATTAGAGTTAACTGGAGTAGGATATTTATATAGTTCAACACCCTTTGAATTCTTAACTGCTTCTTTTTGCTCGAGTTGACGTGCTATAGCAATAGCTTCCATGAATCCAACAAAACTTATGATTACTGTATGTATTACAAACATAAAAATAAGATTAGGATTAAGGTCAAACCCTTTAAATGAAAAACTAGGCAAACCATCAGGAATGCTTCCAACGACAGGACCATTGTAGTCGTAGTTTTTTGACAATAGTATAGTGACAACTACAGCTGTAAGCACGGCGATGTTACCTAAAAACTGGTATCTTGTAAGTTTATTTTTAAATATATATAAAATTATCAGTGCTATAAATGACATAGAAACTGCATATAAATTAATTGGGGTGCTATCTAGAAAATTATTAATAGTAAGTAAGTCAGAGAGAGATACTTTACTTAAACCAAAGACCTTACTTAACTGAGAACCTGCTATAATCAACGCAGCCGCCGAAGTAAACCCTAGAATCACATGTTCTTTTAATACTACATCAATTAATTTCCCAACTTTAGCCAAAGAAAGCGTGATTTGAAATATTCCTACACTAAGCGCTAACATAATTGCAAGAGGCACATAAAGACTACTATCTCCTAAAGATAATGATGTTACTGCTACAGCTGTAAGTAAGCTAACCATTGCTACAGGGCCTGTAGCAAGATATCTTGATGAACCAAAAAAAGCAGCAATTGCTACGGGTATAAAAGATGCATAAAGTCCATAGACTGGATCTAGATTTGCAAGTGTGGCGTAGGCCATCGATTGTGGAATTATTATCATAGCTATAGTAGTGCCGGCTATAATATCTCGAGTTAAATAATCTTTTTTAGATATGGCATCAGGAAGCCAAGATGTAAAATTGAAAAATAAAGATTGAATGTATAGTAAGTAGTTAATTTCTGAACCTCATGGGTTTATTAAATGTGCCTATAGTATAAACATAAACGGTTATTTACAAGGACATTTAACTAACATGTTAATCAATTTATCTAAACATAGTCTATAACATAAATGTCTACACATGAGTTAACTCAACTTAATTTTGTAGAAAATGCAGGTCCATAAATAATGAAAATCAGACATTAGAAATTATTGAAGTACAAACAGGAGAAAAGTTGTCAGAAAAAGATATTATAAGATATCAAGACATTTATGGTAGATTAAAAGAAGATAAAAAATGAAATACAGAAAACTTGCTAATACTAATTTAGATGTAAGTGTGATTTGTCTAGGCACTATGACTTATGGTGAGCAAAATACTCAATCTGAAGCACATGAACAATTAGACTATTCTATTGCGAATGGTATCAACTTAATTGATACCGCAGAAATGTATGCCATTCCACCCAAAGAAGAAACTCAAGGTTTAACTGAAAAAATTATTGGAACGTGGTTGGCTAAAAGAAAAGATAGAGAAAAGATTTATGTTGCTACAAAAGTTGCAGGACCTGGTATGGAATACTTAAGAGAAGGTTCGCGCCTTGATAAAAAACAGATTTTCCAAGCTGTAGATGATTCGCTTAAAAGATTACAAACGGATTACATAGATCTATATCAAGTACATTGGCCAGAGAGAAAATCGAACTATTTTGGCAGATTAGGATATGAATATTCAGATGAGATGGGTGTGTCAATAGAGGAAACATTAGAGGCTATGACTGATCTGGTTAAATCCGGAAGAGTTCGTTATATTGGAATTTCTAATGAAACGCCATGGGGAACAAGTAGATATCTAAATATTGCAAAAGAAAAATCTATGGAAAAAATTGTAACCATACAAAATCCATATTCACTACTAAATAGGATTTATGAAGTTGGTTTAGCTGAAATCTCTAAACATGAAAATGTAGGTCTACTCGCATATTCACCTCTTGGATTTGGTCAACTCACAGGCAAATATATTAATAAAACAGAGAAAAATTCAAGGCTTGGATTATTTGGTGATTGGTTCACTCGCTATAGTAATGAAGAGTGCTTAAGAGCTGTTGGAAAATATTCAAAGATAGCTGATAAATACAATTTATCATTAACTCATCTAGCACTAGCATTTGTAAATACTAGACCTTTTGTGACATCAAACATTATTGGTGCTACAACTATGGAACAACTCAAAGAAAATATAGATTCTGTAAATATAGAGATTACAGAAACTATGCTAGAGGATATTAATCAAGTTCATTCTTCTCAACCAAACCCAGCTCCATAGGGTATGTAAAAAATAATATTATAAGAAGTGCTTTTGAATCTTATTTTTTGAAATTAACTGATCAGTATTGTATGGAAGCGATATAGTTTCAATTACAACAGTGCCTGGTTTTATTAAAAAAGAGTCTTTAGACCAAAACTTTCCTGCGTTATGATTAATAATTATAGATGGAAGCTTTAATGCATCTAGTATTCTTAAAACGCCTTTTTTGATTTCAATATTTTTTCCGTAATTTACTCTTGTTCCCTCAGGAAATATTATGAGAGTTCTGTCATTGTCGATATGTTCATCACAAGCTTTCATGATTTTTTTAAGAGAAGATACCCCGTCTGATCGATTTATTGAAATATTCTTCAATAAATATAAACACCAGCCAAAAAGCGGAATCATTAAGAGTTCTCTTTTTAATATAAAAATTGGACGCTTGATATATGCAGCAAGAAATATAGTCTCCCATGCAGACTGGTGCCTAGAAATTACTATACTATGTGTATTAATATCAGGGCCATTTGTTTCATAGTTAAGTGAGCAGATATTTTTAAGAATAAATAGATTATACCGACACCATAATTTACTGATGTAAAGACAAATAGGATAGGAGATAATTCCAAATAAAAAGGCAATTGGACCGAAAAGTAATACAGATAAAATAAGATTTATCCAAAAAATAAGAGAGTTAAATATTAAGAATAAATTGTTTATCATATTCTATAACAAATTGTGTGGCATGGTACAAGTCGTCAAATAATTCAATATTTGGCATTTCTTCACTAATTTTTTTACCATTACCTGTCAAGACTCCTAAAGGATTACAACCAGATGATAATGCGGCTTTCATGTCTCTTGGAGAATCTCCAATTGAAAATACCTCAGATAAATTTATGTTCAACCTTTCTGCTATATCTAAGTACATTCCTGGATTAGGTTTTCTAAATTGAGTTTTATGATCTGGATGATCATAACAATAATATGTGACAAATATATTGCCTGAATATTTTTTACATAGATTTATTAGCTTCTTATGAATTTCAAGATGATTATGATATTTTATGATTCCTCTGCTTACACCAGACTGATTAGAGATTATTATAATTTTATAATCATATTTAGATAGCAACGAGATTGCTTCTAAACTTTTTGGGATAGGTTCCCACTCGTCAACAGTTTTTATGTATGAGGATGAATCATAATTGATAACACCATCCCTGTCTAAAATAATGTATTTATCACTATGCATCGGAATAATAGTCTGAAAAATATTTATCAATTTTGTCCAGAGATATTGATTCTTGATTCATAGTATCTCTGTCACGGATAGTAATTGTATTCTTCTCGAGCGAGTCAAAATCAACTGTCAAACATAATGGTGTGCCAACTTCATCATGTTTTCTGTAACTTTTGCCAATATTTCCAGTATTCTCAACAACCACCCTTCCAAACTGATATTTCTGTAAGCGGTTTTTTACCTCATGAGCTTTATTCACTAAATTTTCATTATTTCTTTTTAATGGAATAACAGCAGCTTTAATTGGTGATAAATGTTTTTTCAATTTTAAAACGATTCGGGTTTTCCCATCTCCTAGATCTTCATTTGTGAAAGCCTCATTTAAAACTGCTAAAACTCCTCTATCAACGCCGGCAGATGGTTCTATAATATATGGCACTATCCATTCTTTATTTTCATTTTGAACAGCTAATCTAGAATTTGATTTATTATTATCTTTGACATTTGCTTTGATGTTCAAGCTGTCTTGGTTTTTTGTATGTGAGCCTAAATCAAAATCAGTTCTATTCGCAATACCCTCCAATTCTTCATCTCCATGAGGAAAGGAATACATAATATCAGCTGTAGCTTTTGAATAGTGAGCTAGGTCATCGCCAGTGATATTAAGTACATTCAGTTTATCTTTAGGAATACCTTGTTCAATCCACCATTTAGTTCTCATTTCTACCCAAGATTTGTGCCAATTATCATCATCACCAGGTAAGACAAAAAATTCTAATTCCATTTGTTCAAATTCTCTAACTCTAAAAATAAAGTTCCTTGGCGTAATTTCATTTCTAAAAGATTTTCCTATTTGAGCAATTCCAAAAGGAAGTGTTCTGGATGTTGAATCAATTATATTTTTAAAATTAACAAAAATTTGTTGTGCAGTTTCAGGTCTTAGATATGCATATGAGGATTCATCTGTAACAGGGCCAACAGAAGTCTTAAACATTAAATTAAATGGTCTTGGCTCTGTAAGATCTTGAGAACCGCATTTGGGACATTTATCATCTATTTGATCTGCTCTCCATCTTGCTTTACATGATTTACAGTCAATCATGGGGTCGGTAAATGTATCCTCGTGTCCAGAAAACTTCAAAACGTCAGGATGAGTTAAAATTGACGAATCTAAGCCCTCCACATCATCCCTGTCATAAACAATAGATTTCCACCAGGCACTTTTTAAATTATTTTTTAACTCCACACCCAGAGGGCCATAGTCATACATACCCTGAAGGCCGCCATAGATTTCGGAAGATTGAAATATAAAACCTCGTCTTTTACAGAGGGCTACAATGTCTTCCATGGTGTGATGTGTCAATTTAGCTCCTTATGAATAATGAAATTATACTTCTATAAAGAGATAAGACATATATTTTTTATATTTTTTTAACATCAGACTGTAATAATATAGTGCACTGTTATTATGAATATGCACTATTTATGATCAATTATTGCATTATTATAAATCATTTTATGCTATCGTAATGAATACTGCAGATATATATTATTAGTAAAGTTGGCATGATATGTGCATTTGTATATGTGCGAATAAAAACACTAGTGAGGAATAAAATGAGCGCAAATGACATAAAGAAATTGGTTGATGAGAAAGAAGCCAAATTCATAGACTATAGGTTTACCAATACTCAAGGTAAAGAACAACACGTTACTGTAACAACCACCGATGAAGGTATAGCTACAGATTGTGAAGAAGGAAAAATGTTTGATGGATCATCCATTGCTGGCTGGAAAGATATCAATGAGTCTGACATGATACTTATGCCGGACACATCAACAGCTTTTGCAGATCCATTTTTTGATGAACCAACGATTAATGTAACGTGTGATGTAATTGAACCTGAAGATGGTTCAACATATGAAAAAGATCCTAGAGGTATTGCTAAGAAAGCCGAAAAATTTCTTTCAGAATCTGGCATTGCAGATACAGCCTACTTTGGTCCTGAAAACGAATTCTTTGTATTTGATGATGTTAAGTTTGAAGATAAAACAGGAAGTTGTTTTTTTAAAGTAGATTCTACCGAAGCTTGCTGGAACAGTGGCAAGAATTATGATGATGGTAATATGGGACATAGACCTGTAGTTAAAGGCGGTTATTTCCCAGTTCCACCTGTGGATGCACTTCAGGATTGTAGATCTGCGATGATTACAACACTGCATGAGGTAGGTGTCCAATGTGAAGTTCATCATCATGAAGTAGCAACAGCTGGTCAGTGTGAAATTGGAACACTATTCAATACGCTTGTTAAAAAAGCAGATGAAGTTCAAAAATTTAAATATGTTGTACAAAATGTAGCGCATGCATTTGGAAAAACAGCAACCTTCATGCCAAAGCCTGTTGTTGGTGATAATGGCTCAGGTATGCATGTTCATCAGTCCCTTGCTAAAGATGGAAAAAATATCTTTGCTGGTGATTTATATGGGAATATGTCACAAGAAGCTCTTTGGTATATTGGTGGAATAATAAAACATGCTCGTGCGCTTAACGCATTTACAAATGCATCCACTAATAGTTACAAGCGTTTAATTCCAGGCTTTGAAGCTCCTGTAATTCTTACATACTCTGCTCGTAACAGATCAGCATCTATACGTATACCTTATGTGATGTCTGATAAAGCTAGGCGTATAGAGGTAAGATTCCCAGATTCTACTGCTAACCCATATTTAGCATTTTCTGCAATGATGATGGCTGGGCTAGATGGTATTAAAAATAAAATTGATCCAGGTCCAGCAATGGATAAGGATCTGTTTTCTATTTCAGCTGAGGAAGAGAAAATGCTTCCAACAGTTGCAGAGGGTCTGTGGATTGCATTAGACGCCCTTGATAAAGATAGAGAATTTCTAAATGCAGGCGACGTCTTTACAAATAAAATGATCGACTCGTATATAGATCTTAAAACAGAGGAAGTACAAAGATTGCGACAATCTACTCACCCTTGTGAGTTTGAAATGTACTACAGTCTATAAACTAAAGACACACCGCCTAAATAAGGCGGTGTGTATTCAATTATGGAATTAAAAAGCAGAACAACTTTAGATTCTAAATTACTCCTAGAGATAATAGAAAGTATATCTACAGCAGTAGTCGCTTTAAATGAAGATAGCTCATACTTTTTTATTAATATTGCAGGATTAAATATGTTAGGAATAAGCACTAAGTTCCCGCCTTTATCTCAACTCAAACCATCTATTGGACATCAATCTCTTGGTCAGCATATTGCTGACGTGTGCGCCGACAATCACTCTAAAATGATCAGAGACTTTAAATTTAAAAACTTTGAAGGTGATGAAAAAATAGTTGATTGTAATATATCTCAAGTAAATATTAATAAAGATAATATTATCCTTATTGAATTATCAGAAACAGGCAGACTGCATAGCATTTCTCTTGAACAAAACTTAATTGAACAAGAGAGGGCTACGAGAGAGATGATTAAAGGATTATCTCATGAAATAAAAAATCCTTTGGGCGGAATTTTAGGTGCTGCACAAATACTTGAGAAGTCTTTAGACAATGATTACAAAAAATTCACAGACATTATTAAAAAAGAAACAGATAGACTGGTAAATCTTTTAAATGATATGGCTTTACCAGCTACATCAATAGATAAATCATATATTAACATCCATGAAGCTACCGAACATGTTATTGATTTATTCAAATTTGATATAAAAAATAAAAAAATAGATTTTAAAAAAAATTATGATCCAAGTATTCCTGATGTGTACACTAATAAAGAACAATTAATTCAAGCATTGATAAACCTAGTTAGAAACTCAATACAGGCATTAGAGTTTAAGGGTTATGTAGAAATACGAACAAGATCTGAATCCAGCTATACTATAGGTAATCAAAAATATCCATTAGTTGTAAAAATTGATGTCATTGACAACGGACCTGGAATTAAAGAAGAGAAACTTAAGGAAATTTTTTACCCAATGGTGTCAACTAAGTCTGATGGAATGGGCTTAGGGCTTACAATAGCTCAATCTATTATAATGCAAAATTCAGGTCTTATAGAATGCTCGAGCAAACATCGAGAAACGATTTTTACTATCGTGCTTCCCTTAAGGAGTTATGATAATGACTAATGTTTGGATAATAGATGATGAAGAAAGTATTAGAACTATTTGTACAAGTACGCTAGAAGATTTATTTCAAATTGAAGCCTTCTCTAGTGCGTCACAAGCTCTGCTTGCATTAAATTCTAGCAAGCCAGATCTTATAATTACAGACATTAAAATGCCTGGTATGTCTGGTCTAGAGTTCCTCGACAAAGTGTCTGAGAAATATCCAGATCTCCCCACAATAATAATTACAGCTCACGCAAACATGGATAATGCACTTTCTGCATATAAAGGTGGTGCTTTTGAATACCTTACAAAACCATTTGATATAAATGAAATTAGAAAGTTAGCTATTAAAGCTACAAAAACAAAAAAAACTAATCTTCAAGACGGTTTGGAAGAATCAAAATCTAAGATTGTAGGTAGAGCAGGATCTATGCAAGAAGTATTTAAGGCCATAGGCAAGATATCAAAAACTGATATCACAGTCCTTATCCGTGGAGAATCAGGTACAGGAAAAGAATTAATAGCACAATCTGTACATGCTAATAGTTCCAGAAACAAAGAGCCTTTCATTGCAATAAATGTTGCAGCAATACCTCATGAACTTCTTGAAAGTGAGCTTTTTGGACACGAGAAAGGTTCATTTACAGGTGCACAATCTCAAAGAATAGGAAGATTTGAACAAGCTTTAGGAGGCACTCTATTTCTTGATGAGATAGGAGATATGCATCCAGAATTACAAACTAGATTACTTAGGGTTTTATCAAGTCATGAGTTTTATAGAGTGGGCGGACAAAAACCTATTAAATCTGACGTTAGAATAATTGCAGCTACAAACCAGAATATTGAACAACTTATAAAAACAGGGAAATTTAGAGAGGATTTATATCATCGATTAAATGTATTTAGGATAGGACTGCCGCCTCTTCGAAAAAGAAAAGAGGACATTCCTATGTTAGTTAAACATTTTTTATCTAAAAGTGCTGCTGAAATAAAAGGTGATGAAAAAAGTATAGATAAAAATGCAATGAAAATATTAAATGATTATGACTGGCCTGGAAATATTAGACAGCTTGAGAATACTTGTCGATATATTACAGTTATGGCTCCATCAGCATGTATTACTGCAGATGATATTCCTGATGAAATTAAAAATGATAATCATAGTAACGTTTCTGATACAGTAAATGTAAATATGGATGGTACCTCTTTATGGGAAGCGTCTCTTTCCAGTCATATAAAAAATATTTTATCAGACGAAAATGATTTAACTCGCTTATCTAAAGAACTTGAAAAGCTTTTACTTCAAGAAGCATTAAAGGCAAGCAAAGGAAGAAGGATTGATGCGGCTAAAATACTTGGTCTTGGTAGGAATACAATTACTCGTAAAATTAAAGATTTAGGATTGAAATAATTTTAATAAATAATCACTTCTTTTAGCTGGTTGAGATAAAATTTTATAAAGAGTACTAGCAATAGTAGAGCGAAATGTTTTTGATTTTTCTATTAAAGTAATACAACATTCATATCCCTCCACTGTTCCAATTTCGTTCAATGCATCTTGTATAGAAGAACTGCTGTCAGATATAGATTTACCAAATTGATAATTTCTAGATTTTAACTGTTTACATGTAAGGTTCATATCTCCAATACACCCAGGAGAGTTTACTATCTCGTTCCTTAAATCATCTTCCTGAATATTGTTGAGCGAGCAATACATACTTAATACTTCGTCGCATGCGATTTTAATAAGCAAATCTGATTTTCTTTCAGAAAAAGTATTATCTGAAATTCCACAAAGTATTGCAGTTATATTTTTTAAAAAGCTTGCAATTTCTATTGCCTCTAAGTGTGAAGTTTGTTTAAATTTCAATGAATTTGATGACATTAATTCAAATAATTTGTCGCTAAAACTTGAAGAATTTGATGCTAAAGATATTGTAATATCAAGGCCATTACATAAATCCTCTGCAAATGAGGGGCCGGATATTAATGCTAATTCTACTCCATTAAATTTTTCATTAAGGTACTCACTAAATAATTTTCCAGTTTTATGATCTAGTCCTTTAGTCAACCAGACTATTTTTTTCAGGTCATTAAAATATATTTTTTGATTGTCAAATAAATCAGAAAAACCGTTGCTGTTTGTAGCAATTATATTAATAGCATCATTACAATCGTAATTTGATAAGACTGATAAAGGTTTTACATAACTTGAGAGATTAGATTGAAATTTTAACTTATTTAGTTTTTTGTTAGCAAGATTGAAATCTCTACAAAATATCTCAACATCGCAACCATTATTTATAAGGTAGTCAGAGAATGCTAATCCCCAAACCCCAGCACCAATGACTCTAAAGTTATGCGGCATTAATCATTTTTTCGCTTATCTAATTCGTTTTGATAGATAGTGTGAAAATCTATTGGAGAGAGAAATAAAGGTGGGAATCCTCCCTTCTGAATAATAGACGAAATATTTTCTCTTGCGTATGGATAAACTATTTCTGCACAGTGGACATTTAAAAATTTTTTCTTTAAATCTGCATCATCAATTGAGACAGTAAATACTCCACATTGTTTAAGTTCCACTAGGTACATCACTTCATTTTCTACTTCAGCTTTGACATTAAAAGTGAGAGTAAGCTCATGCGTATCAGTGTTAATTTCTTTTATGCCTGATTCAAAGTTGAATCCTACTTTAGGCGTAGATGACATATTAGTGAATATCTCAGGTGTCATAGGTGATTCGAAAGATAGATCTTTAAGATAAATTCTTTGTATGTTGAACTGAACTATATTATCTGTCATTTTTTCTCCGATAAAGGTAAGTTATTTTCAATCCAAGATTGAACGCCACCTTCCAAGTAATAGATTTTCAATGATTGATTAGCTGATAATTTTTCTGCACTACTAACGCTTGCCATTTCATCTTTGTCATACACTACAACATCCTTGTTATCTATGGACTTACCAGATGATACATCGTAATTTACAGCATTGGAAATATGACCTTTTTTGAAATCTGATTTTTCTCTTGTATCTAAAATGGTAACACTATTTTCGTTAATTTTAGTTACGAGGTCATTACAGTTAATAGATTTATATTTTTTTGTGAAATTTTTGATTTCGAAAGAAATAATTAAATAAATAAATATAAAAAGAGCAACGGATAATACAGGGTGATTAGAGACAAATTCCATTGAGTCACCCATCTATGGATTAATTATGCTTTGAACAGAAAACTTCTCTCATCATATCAATGAGCTTTAGTGTTTTAAAGTCAGTTACTTTATAGAAAACCTTATTGGCATCTTTTCTAGCAGACAAGATACCTTTATCTCTTAATATCGCTAAATGTTGAGATATGTTACTTTGTGATGTCCCTACATTATCTACGATATCTTGGACACTAAATTCATCTTCCCCAAGCTTGCAGAGTATCATCAGCCTTAGAGGATGTGACATAGCCTTAAGTGACCTAGATGCAGTTTCTATATCCTTTTGTTGGTCAGTTGAGGAGTAATCTATCCTCTCTTCAGTATGTAGTTGCTCGTTTTCCATTTTATTATTATATACCTATATTAGCTAAAACTAATAATAAATTTAATAATAAAGTGCTATTATTAAATTTAATAAAAATGTTTACTCAAAACCTTAAAAATATAGCTTTTTTTCTAATTTTCATACATTTAAGTGTGCCGTTGCATGCAGATGATTCAGAAATCCCCTCTGACAAAATACAACAATTTGTTGATGTTTATAAAAAAATTAAAGACCAGTATGTTGATGAAGTAGATGATGGTACATTATTTAATTATGCAATTGAGGGTATGGTGTCGAAACTTGATCCATACTCTGACTATCTATCAAAAGATGACTTCTCAGAACTCAAAATAGGCACGACTGGCAGATTTGGCGGAATAGGAATTGAGATTACTATGGAAGATGGTTTTGTGAAAATTATTGCTCCTATAGATGACACGCCAGCACAAAAAGCTGGTCTGAAATCTGGTGACCTTGTCATAGAAGTCCAAGATGTCTCACTAAAAGATAAATCACTCAATGATGCAGTGAAGCTGATGAGAGGTGAGCCCGGTACTAATGTAAAAGTAAAAATTTTAAGAGAAAAAGAGAAACAACCATTAGACTTTGAGATAACAAGACAGATTATTGTTTCTAAAGGTATAAAAACAAAAGTTTTTAATGAAGATATTGGTTATTTAAGATTATCAAGCTTTCAATCAAACTCTACAACAAATGTAAGAAAAGCAATATATGAACTTAGAAAAGAGACAAACAAAAAGATGTCGGCATTGATTCTTGATCTACGTAATAATCCTGGAGGAGTTTTAGGAGCGGCAGTTGGAATCTCTGATTTATTCTTGGAGTCTGGAAAAATTGTGTATACGAAAGGGAGAACTAATAATTCTGATTTGGAATACGTTGCTAATAGTGAGGATATACTTGAAGGAATACCTTTATATATTTTAATCAATGGAGGTTCTGCATCTGCATCTGAAATTGTAGCAGGCGCACTACAGGATCACAAAAGAGCAATTATATATGGTGAAAAATCCTTTGGTAAAGCATCTGTGCAATCTATACAAGAAATGTTTGATGGCTCTGCTTTAAAGCTTACAACAGCAAAATATTACACTCCTAATGATAGGAATATTCATGGGAACGGGATTGAGCCTGACATTAAAATTGAATTCAAAGAGATGGAAACTCCAAGTACTCTAGTGCCAGAGCCGTATAATAAAGATAATCAGATCCTTGCAGTCATTGAAGATCATATAAATAAATATTCAAAAGCCAACTAATATCTATGTATAGAGGTTTATTTTTGATACTTGTTTGTCTATCTATACTGTCTTCATGTTCAAGAGAAATTCAAGATCCATGTACTAATAAAAAACCTTCCGACCAGCTTACACAGATGGATATTGGCTTAGTATGTTTTGAAACTGTTGATAGTTATGATTTAAATTATGCAAATAAAAATAAAATAATAATTAATGGCAATATATTCTACCCAAATGTACAACAAGATTCATACAATGCTGTAATCATGACACATGGTTCTGGTGGGCAACGAAGATATCATAATAAATATATAGAATTACTAACTGATATGGGTTTAGTTGTATTTCAATTGGATCATTATTCCGCAAGGAATATAAAATATGACAAAAAGTTTTCTAAAGTTTCTGGCTTAACATTTATGAATGATGCATATGCTGCATTAAAACTTATTAAAACAAATCCAGTGATAAATAATGTTGGTTATTTAGGATGGTCACAAGGTGGCGTTGGGCCAATCTTATCTCACTTTAAATTCATAAATGATATTCTACCGTTTGATGAAAGGTTTCATGCATCCATTGCACTTTATCCTTACTGTGGTTTTACCTTTCCAAATAATGCAGAAACAGAAACGCCTTTATTAATGATAACTGGAAGTGATGATGATCTGACACCGGAAGCTGCGTGTAGGAATATTTATTCAAAATTTTTTAGAAATGATAAAAAGATTAAATTTATATCAATGGAGAATGCTAGACATGGATTTGATAACCCATTTTTATATTTTGGTTTTACATTTGATAAATTACCTAATTTAAAGATAATCAATAAAGAGTGTACACTAACAATTAATAAAAATGGAGAAATAAATAATATGGAAGGGGTACTTATAAATACTCGAGAGATGAGTGAGTATTTTCTTAATAAGTGTTCTTTTAAAGGAGTGACAGTGAAATATAATTCTCAAGCTACTAAAAAAACTCTCAATGAAGTTAAACAGTTTTTCAATGAAAATCTTATAAATAAATGATTTAAATTTCTATAAGTATTATAATATATATGTGAAATATTTCTTTTTATTAATTATATTACTCTCTTTTAATTCATATTCGGATGAAAAAGTAAGACCGGGCCCTCACAATAAAATGGGGCATACAAAACAATCAGCCGAACAAAAAAAAGATAGGTTCTTCTACAAACTCTTCAATGATGAACTTGATTTTTCTAGTTCATCTGATCAAAATAATAATGATCAAATATTATCACAAATTGAGAAATTAGCAGACCTTAACAAGCGTGGGATAATAACAGATGATGAATTCAAAGATAAGAAGTCTGTATTGCTTGAAAAAATCCAATAAATGTTTCTTTTTTTAATTTGGCTGGTTTTGATAATTTTATGGAACTATGGCTACCCTGATGCACAACCTTTATATGATGTTATAGCTTCAGTTATACTATTTTTTTTTACAAAATTTACAAGCATAATGTTTAAATAGGCTGTACACACTTGTAATCGTTATTTTTTGTAGAATTTACATGAGATGATACTTTATGAATCAGAACATTCTTAGAGATAGAATCTCTCATAACATGATCACCGTTTAACCATTTTTGAATCTGATTCTCTTCCAACAGAACAGGCTGTCTATTATGAATATCAGAAATAGGCTTAACTGCTTCTTTTGTAACACAAACACAGCCTGTGTCGTTATATAAACCGCCAACATAAATTAGGTCGCTGTTTAAGTGGTGATAATATGGTTCCTTAACATTTTGTCTTCTTTTCCAATCAAAATATCTTTTCCATTCATACCAGCCGTCCATAATAAATACACATCTTTCTGAGTCTTTAAAAGATGGCTTTTCATAGATAGTTTCATATCTAGCATTTATTAAGTTCATCGGAGCTTTTGCCCAGTGTGGCGAGTAGCCCCATTTAATTTTCCTTATTTCATTGGTTAGTACTACAACATCCGTACTAGGACATACATTAAAATTTTCATTAAGCTCGACGTCAAACTTTTTTTTGACTGCTGCCTTGTTAATTAGAGTATATCTCCCACACATTATTACTTAATAAATTTATCCCAATTATTTTGTGATTTAAACTCATCAAGTTTCTGATCCCATTCTCTAAAGTCATTCTGGTTATCAGAATTATCTTTATCTGAGTCAGGTTCATCTCCTATTTTATAGAATGCTGCACTTCTATTTTTGCAAATATGAGAGTATTGATTTTTTTTCATTATATCTAATGAGAGATAAAATTCCTCAGATGGCTCCAAAGTGCCGTCTCCTATTTTACTTTTACTTTTATCTGTAAGCCTTCTGAATGACCCTGTTAATTCTTTAACTTCACTCGGTGTTAAATTCGTTCCAAACTTTTCATTAAAATGCTTCTCCTTGCGTAACTGGTTATCCCAGTCAATTACTCTTTTCTTTACAATATCAATCATTTACTTATTTTTTCTTCTCTTAATTAACTCATCTACAACAGCAGGGTCAGCAAGCGTTGACGTATCTCCTAAGTTATCATGTTCGTTTACAGAAATCTTCCTTAGGATTCTTCTCATTATTTTTCCAGATCGAGTTTTTGGCAAATCGCTTGTAAATTGAATAAAATCTGGTTTTGCTATTGAACCAATTTCTTTTTTTATCCATTCAAGAAGGTTTTTCTCAAGCTCTTCTGTTGCAACAACTCCTTTATTTAAAGTTACGTATGCATATAGCCCTTGTCCTTTTATATCATGTGGGTATCCGACTACTGCAGCTTCTGAAACATCCGTGTGAAGAACGAGTGCTGATTCAACTTCTGCTGTACCTAACCTATGCCCTGAGATATTTATTACATCATCTACTCTACCAGTGATCCAATAATAACCATCATCATCTCGCTTACATCCATCTCCAGAAAAATACCTGCCCTGATATTGTGTAAAATATGTATCAATAAATCTTTGGTGATCTCCATATACAGATCTCATCTGTCCTGGCCATGAAGAATCAATACATAAACTTCCTTCTCCGGATCCTATGACTATCTCATTATTTTGATCAATAAGAACGGGTTTGATACCAAAAAAGGGTAAAGTTGCAGATCCTGGCTTCATGTCTATAGCTCCAACTAAAGGAGTTATCATTATACCTCCAGTTTCTGTCTGCCACCATGTATCAACAATTGAGCACTCAGAATTACCGACCACATTATAGTACCACCTCCAAGCTTCAGGATTAATGGGTTCTCCTACACTACCTAGCACTCGTAGTGACTTCCTAGATGTCTTTTTTACATTTTCATCGCCTTCTGCCATCAATGCTCTTATTGCTGTTGGTGCGGTATATAAAATATTAACTTGATGTTTATCTACAATTTCCCAAAACCTGCTCGACGTTGGGTAGTTTGGAACCCCTTCAAACATTAGAGTTGTTGCTCCATTACACAAAGGCCCATATATAATATATGAGTGACCTGTAACCCAACCCACATCTGCGGTACACCAATAAATATCCTCATCATGATAATCAAAAACATATTGATGCGTAAGAGAGGCATAGACGAGATACCCTCCTGTTGTGTGGATAACACCTTTTGGCTTACCAGTTGAACCGGATGTGTATAAAATAAACATTGGATCTTCTGCAGACATTGGTTCTGGCTCGCATTGGCTAGAAGATGATGATGTCAATTCATGGTACCAGTAATCATTTTTATTCCAAGCTATAGGATTACCTGTTCTTTTTACTACAATGCATTTAATAGAATCTTTTAGTTTAGTAATTGCTTGATCAACATTATCCTTTAAGGGAATAACTTTACCTCCTCTAACTCCTTCATCTGCAGTAATAATATATTTTGAATCACAATCTTTAAGTCTGCCTGCAAGTGCGTCAGGTGAAAATCCGCCAAAAACAACAGAGTGTATTGCTCCGATTCTTGTACAAGCCAACATTGCAATAGCTGCTTCAGGAATCATGGGCATATATATTGTTACACGATCACCTTTTTTAATTCCTAAAAATTTAAGTCCGTTTGAGAATCTACAAACTTCTTGGTGTAACTCCTCATATGTTATTTTTTTTGTTTGATCTGGGCTATCGCCTTCCCAAATTACAGCCACTTTATCTGATTTGTCCTTTAAATGTCTATCGAGACAATTGTATGAGGCATTAAGTACGCCATCTTCATACCATTTAATGAATAGATTTTTGCAATCAAACGAATAACCGCTAACTTTGGTGTATGGCTTATACCAATCTATACGTTTTCCTTGTTCTCCCCAGAATAGAACAGGATCTTCTATAGACTTCTGATAGAGCTTCTGATATTCGTCTTTAGAAATTAATGCGGTTTTTTTAATCCAATCTTTGGATTTATAAACTTTTTCCATGCTCATACAGAAAATGTATATCCTTATAAAATATTTTAATTTCTACTTTTGAAACCACAACAAAATAGCCATATAAGCGCAACAAAAGCTAATATTGATAATATCATATTCACCCCTCTTTTCTGAGTATCGTCTTTTAAAAAATAAAATCAAGAACGATAATAATATTATAATAATCTAATTTAGTAGTAAGTTACTTGCTAGTATTTTCATAATAAATATTAAGAATTAAATGAGGCAATGTTAGGCATGCAAGAGTTATAAAAATATATTGGATTATTACATGTTGAAAAGTGAATGTGGTTAGTTTCAACATTAAGATAATAGCTATAACAGTAAACGTAATAGTAAGAATTATAAAAAATAACGCAAGCTTCCCTAAGTTTAGACTATTTGGATATATATTCGAATCACTCATTGAATATAAATAATGTCTTAAGGAGTGATGAAAACAAAAGTAGAGAATGAAGGAAATGAGTGGTGGCAGAAAGATGAAATTAATTAAAAGTAAAATATATAGGAATAGTAATTTTTTATAATTAATAAGAAATAATAGAAATAAAATTACATAAATATATTTTAATTCATTCAAAACAAATAATGGCTGAAAATTATAGTTCAAGAGAATACTGAAGAATGAAAAAACTTCGGAAGTATGAAATAGTATTGGTACAAATATTGGGGTACTTCCAAGAAGAAAAATTAATAAATAATTCTTTTTTTCGATTTCTTCCGTCTCTTCTATACCAAAGTGATAAATAGATGTTATCAAAAAGAATATTAATGCAATTTCTGAGTAATACAGCCAGCCCATTAAATAAATTAGTGATATGGATAAGTATGAAAAGATAAATTTTATCAACCATAATTTATAATTATTAAAAAGTTTTTTTGCAATTAGAAAATCAAAGTACCCATGCGGTATTCCTATTATCGATACTGTTATTAAAAGTAGGGTAAGTTGAATATTAATTGCAAATAGTTCTGGCAAGATAATCATGCACACCCAGCTAATGACACTTAAATTTGCTAATAGCAATAGCTGATATTTTCTAAAGATTTCTTGCTGTAAGTGATTTAATAGCATATTTTATAAATATTATTTTTGGCATATTCCAGATAATAATTAATATATCAATAATTGACGGCGTATCTGATAGAAACCTAATAATTCTATTATCTTCATTACGTTCAAATAATCTAAAAAGAATAGACTTACTATATACAGGTCTATCTTTAATGATCATTAATAAAATATTATCCATTTTTCTAAGGATAATATTTTTGAACGTTCTTGAATATTCTTTATAGTCTTCACCTGCAAGTTTTTTAATATATTCATCTGCTTGTTTTTGTATATTCAAAAAAGTATATCCTGTAGATGCTCTAGTTGAGCCAGCAGGAATGCCAATATTTGTTAGCTTAGAATTTTTATTGTTTATCCTAATATTTGTTGTTAGTGGTATTTCGCCATATTCCTCTCTAATTACTGAATAATTTATTTGATAGTTTTCTTTGATATATTCATTAATCTCTTTCGTCATTTCAGATTGTTCTTTCTTTAAAGAGGTATAATAAGTTGACTCAAATAAATATGTGTTATTCCCCATATCTAAACAGTAGAAAAAATGGAATTCATTGCTATCGCTAAAATCCATTAAAGTGGGTTTGAACGTTTTAAGTTGCTCATCAGTTTTAATAAATAGGCCCTTGAAAACTTGTTTCATTTTGCTAGGTTTAGAAGCTGGTCTGCTATCAAAGACATATTTTGATTGTATACTTTTATTCGGCATATTTATTTTAAAACTTCCTTCATATTCAGAGATATCAATTATTTTTGTTTCAAAAGTTATTTCTATATTTGATGAGTCATCTATTTTTTTAAAAATGAATTTATCAAAGTCATAAGAATCTATACTTGAATAGTTGTGCCTAGAACAATCAAGATTAACCTTCAAGTTATTTGATATACAAAGGTTATTGTTAAATGATTTAGCAAGTTCTTTGAAAGGGTGTTTGTATGTATCCCAATAAGACCATGTCTTCCTTATTCTATTTGTTTTTGAATTATTATCTATCACGCAAACTTTGTATTTTGTATTAATTAATCTATAAGCAAGACTGAGACCGGAACAGCCAGCTCCAACAATTATAATGTCATACTCTTTCATGAGTATTTGGTAACCCTTTAAGTGAAGAATGAAGAGATTGATTATGATTTTTAGGACTACAGAATAAATATTGTGAAACAAACATATAAAACGTTTTTACTAGAATCTTGACTTTGTCAAACTTTGAAGTATTGACTTTATTTAGCACAAACGTTTTCTTGTTTTTCAAGATTTTTTGACCAATTTCCTTGTACAGTTGTAATGCATAAAGTATCGAGAATCTTGAACCCAATGGTATATACTTTATGCCCTCTAAAGCACTTGAATAATAATCATTAGACAATCTAATTAAATCTGAAGTAACCTTATATATTTTATCATTATCATGATTTAATATTTCACCTTTACTTATTCTGTCTTTAGGTAAATAAACTCTATTCATCAAAAGATCTTCATTTATATCTCTACATATATTTGTTATCTGCATGGCGATACCAAGATCAATGGCATGATATTTTGCCTCTTTATTTTTTATATCTAAGACATCGCACATCATAATACCTACACATCCTGCAACCTTATAACAATAGTTCAATAAATCATTAAATGATGTGATGTGCCCTGAATACATATCTGAACTAATGCCTTCTTTAAGCTGATTTATGACAGGGGTCTCGACTCCATACCTTTTAATACTGTTTTCTAGATCTTCCGTATCTATAGATCGCTCGCAATCAACATTGTCATCATATAAACGGCAGAATGCATAAACAGTTAAGACCTTATTTCTAGTTTTTTTTGGGAGAAATAGTGATGCAATATAAAATGTTTTACTATTTTTTTTCAGTATGTTTGTATTACTATCCATTATATTTAAGTATAAGCTTTTCTGTAACTTTTGCAGATGATATTACACCAGGTACACCCGCGCCCGGATGACTTCCTGCTCCAACAAAATATAAGTTATTTAATTCTTTAGATTTATTAGAATATCTAAAATATGCTGATTGTCTAAAAATTGGTTGTATGCCAAAACCGCTACCTTTAAATGAATTTAGATCAGATTCAAAATAGTTAGGAGTAATAAAGAACTTATTAATAATTTCATTTTTAAGATTGGGTAATATTTTTTCAGATAAAATTTGAATAATATGAGATGAAAACTCTTCCCCTTTAATGTCCCAATCAATAGAGCTTTCATTGTTAGCAACTGGTGCAAGAACATAAAATGAATCTGAATTATTTTGAATATTTTTTTTATCTGTAGCAGCTGGTCTATGTAAATATAAGCTTGGATCGTCAATAAAAACTTTTTTATCAAATATATCTTCTAATAATTCTTTGTGTCTCTTATTAAAGATGATTGTATGATGTTTGACATCATCGTACTGTTTTTTTGTTGAGAAATATAAGACGAATAGACCCATAGAATGTTTCAAAATAGCGGGTTTATTAAATATTTTTTTAGGTTTAATTTTAAGAATCTCTGGATAGAAGTACGATGGGTCAGTATTGCTGACAACTAAGTTTGTTTCATAAACGTTATTATTTGTTACCACTGAGTGAATTTTATTATTCTTGTTCTCAATACCAATTACTTCACAATTTGTTTCATACTCAATATTTAACTTTTTAAAAAGTTTTTCAAATCCATTAATAATAGAGCGTGTACCACCTTCGGCATAGTAAACTCCCCATTTCCATTCTAAATACTGAATAAGTAGATATATTGAAGTTGTTGTGTAAGGATTGCCTCCAACTAAGAGCGGGTGCATGCTCATTGCTTGTATAAGATGCGGATTATTTAGATAACTTTTTACAGAAGAGTGCACTGATTTATAAAATTTTATTTTCATTAACTCAGGAATATAAGGAAGCATACTATTTAGTGTTTCAAAAGGATAGTCTGATAACTTTAAGTAAGCTGTGTTAAATATTCTTTTTGAATGCTTAAGAAGTTTTAGATACCCTGTTGCGTCTTCTTTAGAATATTTAGTCTTCATCTCAGTAAGCATTCTTTTTAATGAAGAGCCGTAATCAAAATATGATCCGTCATTAAATAAGAATCTATAAAACGGTTCAACTTTTAACAAATTGAAATAGTCTCTTGAGTCCTCTTCATGCAAAGAAAAGAGTTCGTTGATTAGATATGGAGCTGTTATCACTGTTGGCCCGGCATCATATTCGAAACCATTATGATTTAATGTTCTTGCTCGTCCACCTAAATTCGGTTGTTTTTCTAATACTTTAACATCATATTGCATTGCTCTAAGTCTGCAAGCAATAGCAAGTCCGCCAAAGCCTGAGCCTATAACAATTGCTTTTTTCATTTGAGTTCATACAAGGAGTTTTCACTCCTTGTATGTTATGTTATTTAGTTATTTTTAAGCTGATTCTTCTGAATCTGTTACAGCTGCTGCCCAGATAAATATACCAAATCCAATTTTGTTAACAAAATCAGCAAGGTTATATACTAAGTTGAGACTAGCTGCATCAGCGGCTCCCATTAGATATCCAAGTAGATATCCTAATGGATAAATCGCCCAGCCAACTAATACGATAGTACGACAAGCATTGAATGCCATTTGAGCACCTGCGCTTCCGCAAGACTCAGATTTTTGCGCTGCTTCACCAGCAAAGATTTCATATAGAATGTATATCCAGCCAGCCATTCCGATAATGAATCCTAGCATTGCTGATATTATTCCAGCTTCGCCTAAGTATCCACCTACTAGCATCACTAAAGTACCAATTAATAATCTCCAGAATATGCCTACTGACACAGCTGTAACAGCTGCAAGTATGAAATAGAATTCGATCATTAATAATGGAACTGTGAGTAGCCAATCAATATATCTAAATACCGTTGGTGAATCGCCTGTTGCGACCCAAACATCCCTCATATAAAAGTAATGAACAGCTGCAATAAGCGTAACAAGTGCAGTAACTGTTAATGACGTTTTCCATTTGGGATTAACTCTATCTCTTTCAACAAGGAAAAAGACGGTTGATGCTACCATGGCAATTGAAATTATCCAGAAAGTAACGCCAACGTAGTCATTAGCTGCTAAGTCTCCTGCAAATACAAGTGACGGCATCGTAAAGACTAGTACCGCTGGTATTACACGTGATAACAAACCTCTCATAATTCACTCCTGTGTGTAAAATAATAATTATTCTCGTTCTAAATATATTATGTTATCTAGAAATAATCTAGGAATACTGACTAAAAAATAACAAGAATTATATAGAAATTCCTTGATATTGGTGAATCACAATAGTAGGCAAATGTATTAATGCCATAAGAATAGGTGATGTCAGAATACCTATAATACCAAACAATATTCCTAGAACACCTGCTGTATATTCTTTTTGAAGACAAGCGAGTAATCCTAATATGAAAGCAAGTGGGCTTAATAGGGGAGATAAAATAAAAATTCCGATAAATCCGAATACTATACTTAGTGAGCCATAAACAGATGAAGATTGTTTAATAATTATTTTATCTTCATTCATTTATTTATAGTGCTCTCTTCTTTGAGAGAATTGTTTAACGCGTTCTCTCCATTTTTTATATGCACCGAATGAGATATTTTGTTTCATGATGCGTTTAATCATATCGCTATCAATTCCATAAAGATCATTGATGCTATCAAAGCTCACATCATCAGACAGAGCCATATATATAATTTCTCCAATTTCTTTTTCAGTAAGTTTTATTTTTTTATTTGTCATACAAAAAATTAAATGGTCCCTTCTAAAATATATTTAAGAATTTTAACAGCTTGGCCTTGATCTTTTGTTACGGCACATGCAGCTGCATCAACTTCTTTTAATGGATGTTGATTATCATCACTATGGATAACGATAATTGATTTATTCAAAGCAGATGCATATCCAGCATCAAAAGCTGCATTCCATTGTTTGTATTTTTCGCCAAACTTAACTATCACAACATCACTACCTTCAATAGCCTTCTTTGTTCTAATTGAGTTGATATTTGCACCTTTATTATCTTTCCAAAAATTGCTGTCTTCTGCTCCAAGTATTTGAACACCGCAATTATCTGATAACTCATGGTTTGTAACAGGCGATGAAAATTTGATGTCTAATCCTTCCTGATTACATTTATTGATAATTTCATTTCTCCAGTCGGTATGAATTTCCCCTGATAAATATACGTTTAACATTCTTTTCTCCTTATTGATGCACGTTATTATATAATAACTGGGAAGTTTTTTAGAATGATTAAGGGATAGTTTGGAAAAGAAAAATAATATGGATAGACAAATAATCGCTATTGGTGGCGGGGGTTTTGGCAGGAACCCCGGTGTTGGAACAATAGAAAAATATATATTAGAACAATCGCAAAAAAGTTTCCCAAACATATGCTTCATACCAACAGCCACAGGTGATAATGATGCATATAAAGTAAGTTACTATTCCACATTTAATAAATTAGATTGTAATCCAATACATCTAGACTTTTTTAAAAGAACGCCTGATTTAGAGGAGACAATAGCTGATCAAGATATTATCTTCGTTGGTGGAGGTAATACTAAGAGCATGTTATCTGTTTGGAGAGAATGGGGGCTAGATATTATTTTAAAGAAAGCATATGCGAGAGGAACAATAATGAGCGGCGTGAGTGCTGGCGCAATATGTTGGTTTGAGAAAGGAGTTACAGACTCATGGGCAGATAAATTGAACGTAATGGAATGTTTGAGTTTTACAAAAGGGAATTGTTGCCCACATTATGATGAAGAGGCTGAGAGAAAACCATCCCTATCGAGATTTATTACTGAAAATACACTCAGTGATTGTTATGCCATAGATGGTGGGTGTGCGTTACATATAAAAAATGATACTCAGTATAAATCAATTTCTTTTGTGACTGATAAGAATTCATTTCTAATTAAAAAAGAGAATGAAGAAATTATTGAAGAGCTAATATCTAAAATACATATTTCTTAATATTATTTTCATTTGTATCTTTGCCAATGTTAACTGATGCTGTACTATGGCAACTCATAATTGATAGCTTAGTATTGTAAGACGAATAGATACTCCTTCGTTTCAAACAATACAATATGCTTCATGATAATAAATAATACATAAATCGCTATGATCAAAACAAAAGACCTAGGAATTTCATTTTCAGGACACAAGATATTTCAAAACGTTAATATCGTCATTAATAAAAAAGAAAAAGTTGGATTTATTGGCAAAAATGGAAGCGGGAAAAGTACGTTCTTAAAAATTATTATTGGTCAGATTGAACAAGATGATGGTGATGTGATTATGCCAAAAGGCTATAAGATTGGTTATCTAGATCAACATATTAAATTTACTCACAATACTGTAGTTGATGAAGTATGTAGTGTTCTAAGCGGTGACAGAGAATATGAAATTTGGAAAGGAGAGACAATATTAACAGGTCTCGGATTTTCTGAAGAAGAAATGACAAATGATCCAAAAGGTTTTTCTGGAGGTAATCAGGTCAAAATTAACTTAGCAAAACTTTTATTAGAGGAGCCTGATATGTTGCTCTTAGATGAGCCCACAAACTATCTTGATATACATTCCATCAAATGGCTTGAGAGTTTTCTAAATGACTGGCGAGGCGAACTAATGCTTGTAACTCATGATAGAAGTTTTATGAATAATGTCATTAGTCATACACTTAATATTCATAGGGGTGAGTTTAAGAAAACTTCTGGTACAACAGAAAAAGTGTTGGATAAAATAGAAGCCGAAGAGGAAATTTACAATAAAACTGTTGAGAATGAAGCTAAAAAAAGAGAGAAGACTGAAGCGTGGATAAATAGATTTAAGTCTAAAGCAAGTATGGCTACACGTGCACAATCTAAAATTAAAATGCTTGAAAAAACAGAGAAGAGAAAGAAATTATCTGCAATTATTAACCTGGATTTTAAATTTAATTACGAACCTTATAACAGTAAAGAAAATTTAGTTAACTCGAGCAAACTTGAATTTTATTATGAACAAAAAAAACCTCTCATTAAAAAGTTATCATTCAGCATAAAGAGTACTGATAAAATTTGTATTATTGGGAAAAATGGCAAGGGTAAATCAACCTTACTTAAACTAATTACTGGTGATCTTGAGCCTGTCACAGGTTATACGAATAAACACATCAAAACAAAGATTGGTTATTTTGGACAAATGAATATTGATAGGTTAGATCCTAAAAATAGTATTTATATGGAGCTTCAGAAATGTGTACCTAATATGCCAGAATCAAAAGTACGAAGCATTTGCGCTAATATGATGTTTCAAGATAATTTATCTAATAAAAAAATTAATGTACTGTCTGGTGGTGAAAAAAGTCGAGTCATGCTAGGTAAGATTTTAATTAACCCTGCTAACTTGCTTTTACTTGATGAGCCCACAAACCATCTAGATTTAGATTCATGTGATTCATTACTTGCGGCAATCAAAGATTTTGATGGAGCTGTATTGATGGTCACTCATGATGAATATTTTTTACGAGAAGTAGCTAATAAATTAATTGTATTTGATGATAATCGCGTGAGTGTTTTTGAAGGAACATATAATGACTTTTTAGAGAAGGTTGGATGGACTGATGAGTATTAGTTTAATATATCTTTTTAATAATCTTACTTAAGATGTTTTTGCCGCCGGTCTATACAGTACAGTAATAAAACCTATTCGATGAATGATATCAGCATTTAATTTTTCTTTAATTTTTAAGCATTGTCCTGTACGTTCATCTTTGTCTGAACCTTTAGCTCTCACTTTTATTAGTTCATGTGCATTGAGCGCAATATCAATCTCATTTATGACAGCATCTGTAAGACCATTTTGACCTATCATTATAATTGGTTTTAATAAATAGGATTTTTTCTTTAACTCCTTTCTTTTTAAATTTGAAATAATTTCTTTCATAATTGAATCAAATAGTGTCTAGAATAAATATAAAAATAATAATTAATGAGAAAAAGAATGCATGAAAGAAATCTTTTGAATTTGATATTGATTTATTAAATAAATACACTGCGCTTAGTGAGACAGGAATTGAAAATGCATAAATATAGCCGATAACATAGCCAATGCTTCCTGCAATTGATCCGTTTTGCTCAATACGCCAAGAAAATACTAAGATTGATAAGATTAAAGCAAATAAAATAGTGTGACTTTTTGAAGTGTATATTTCTATAAATTTATATTTTCTTGATAACAGAATACCAAGGCATGATAATGCAAATAAGACTAGAGCAAGTGCAATAAAAATCATAATTAAACAATACAGAAATGTGTTTTATAGTGCAATAATTCATTGAAATTGTTGACTACTCCACTGTGACTGATTTTGCTAAATTCCTAGGCTTATCAACATCAGTCTTTTTCTTTAGAGCTACGTGATAGCTTAATAATTGTGCAGGTATAATATATAGAATAGGTACAATAAGATCAGGGCAATCGGGCATTTTAATAATTTCTACTTGCTTATTTTTTCTAGGAATTTTTTTATTTGTAAATATGAATGTTTGTCCTTGTCTAGCTTCTACCTCAGCAAGATTAGATAGCACGAGTTTTGCTAAATGATTATCCGGGAGAAAACAAACAACAGGCATCTTTTTATCCACAAGTGCTAGAGGTCCATGCTTAAGCTCGCCAGAATGATATGCAGATGCATGAATATACGATATCTCTTTTAATTTAAGAGCTCCTTCTAGTGCAATTGGATAAGTGCCACCTTTGCCTAAAAATAATGTATGGTCTTTATTTTTAAACTTAGATGATATTTTTTTTATTTCAGATTCAAGTTTATAAACTGAATTTATTATTTTATCAAGCTGCTTCATATCAGAGACCATTTTCTTCTCAGATTCTTCAGTGCTTCTCGAAACTATAATGGATAACAATAATAATGAAAATAGTTGAGAGGTAAATGCTTTAGTTGAAGCTACACTAATTTCAGGACCGGCATTCATAAGGAATACCAAATTCGACAGTCTTGTAAGAGTACTTTCAGCTACGTTGCATATAGCAAGTGTATCTTTGTAACCCAACCTCTTTGCTTTCTTAAGTGATGAAATTGTATCTGCTGTTTCTCCAGACTGTGATATACATACAAATAAAGTATCAGGCAGAATATTAATTTTTTTATATTTGTATTCACTTGCAACTTCAGCTGTACAAGTAATTGTTGAATGTTGTTCTATCCAGTCTTTTGCAACTAAAGATGCGTGGTAACTTGTGCCGCAGGCAACAAAATGAATGTGTTTAATTTTACTAAGTATCCTGTCTGTATTTGGACCAAATATATTTGGCAACAATGAAGCTTGTCCTACGTAACGACTCATCATTTCATTTAATATTGCCTTTTGCTCATATATTTCTTTATGCATAAAATGTTTGTGGCCCGCTAAGGATACTTGCCTGTCTTTAAGACTTGTTGTAATGACTTTCTTGATAAGATATTTATTCTTTTTATCAAAAATTATAACTTTTTCTGGAGATAATTCTGCAAACTCACCATCTCCAAGTGTTAGATATTTTTGGGTGTCTTTGAGTACGGGGCTAATGTCTGATGCGATGTAATTTTCATTTGTACCTTTTGCAATAATTAATGGGCTACCATTGGATGCTGCAAACAACTTATCGGGTAAGTCTGAGTTAATAGCTCCAATTGCATAACTACCTTCGAGGATTTTAACTGACTTAATAAGAGCGGATCTCATGTCTTTACATTTATTATAATTATAATTAATGAGATGAGCTATAACTTCAGAATCTGTGTCACTTTTGAAAGCGTACTTCTTTTTTATTAAATATAGCTTAATGTCTTCATAATTCTCAATAATGCCATTATGGACTATGTCTATAATTCCAGAATTATGTGGATGGGTATTTTTTAATAATGGCTCACCATGAGTTGCCCACCGTGTATGCGCAATACCTGTTGAAATATTAGCAATGGTTTTTAGCTTTTTTTTAAGATGATTGATGGGCCCTGTTGATTTAATTACAAGATTTTTATTACCTTGGGATAGACCTGCAATACCTGATGAATCATAACCTCGATATTCAAGTTTCTTTAATCCATTAAATAGTTTATTGGAAATAATTTTTTTTGAGGTAATTCCGTATATACCACACATTATCTTTTCTTGTTTGTTTTAGATGTTTTTGTTTTCCAATTACGTATTGTCATTTGTTTACTTCTTGCAATTGTTAAATTTCCTGAACCAGTAGTATCCTTTGTAATCGTAGATCCTGCCGCAATAAATGATCCTTCTCCAATTATAACTGGTGCTACCAACATAGAACCAGAGCCAATAAAAGAATTATTTTTTATGATTGTTTTGTTCTTATTGATGCCATCGTAGTTACAGGTAATTGCGCCTGCACCAATATTAATATTTTTTCCAAGTGTTGCATCTCCGATATAGCTAAGATGATTAATTTTAGTAAAATCTCCAATGATTGAGTTCTTAATCTCAACAAAATTACCTATGTTACATGAGTTTTTAACTTTAGTTCCTGGTCTAATACGTGCAAATGGACCGACTGTACAATTATCACCAATCGTAGCGCCAAAAATAATTGTATTAGGTTTAATAAATACATTTTTTCCAATCTTACATCTATTTAAAAAACAGTTGTGCCCAATAGTTGAGTTTTCACCTATGCTGACATCGTCCTCAAAAACACAATTAATATCTATTTCAACATTTTTACTTACTCGTAAATTTCCACGAATATCGGTTCTTGAAGGATCTCTAATGAATGTTCCTGCTTTAAGTAATCTTTCTGCTTTTTGTCTTAGATATTTTTGTTCAAGATTAACGAGGTCATTTTTAGAATTTACTCCGGTTACTTCTAATTCATTTTTAAATTTAAATGTTGCAACTTTATGATTTTTATCGATGAGTAGTTTTATGATATCTGTTAAATAATATTCTTTTTTTTGATTATTGTTGTTAATCAGAAAAATGTATTTTCTTAGTATTTTTTCATGTATTGCTATGACGCCAGTGTTTACTTCTTTGATCTGCCTTTGATCAAGAGTAGTCTCTTTTTCTTCTATGATGGATTTAATTTTATTATTTTGTCTTATAATTCTTCCATATCCTTTTGGACTCTCAAGTTCAACTGTACCAACAACTGCATCGTTTTTATTAAGCGTACTTATGATTTTTCTTATTGAAGCGCTGCTTATAAATGGAATATCCCCACATAATATTAATAGCTTATTACTAGATACTGTTTTTTTCTTTAGCGCTGCTTTTACTGCACCTGCTGTTCCATTAAGAACATTTTGATATACATAATCTATAGATTGTTCATCTAAGAGTTTTTTTAGGCCGGATGAGTTTTTATTAATTACACAGATATTTTTTTTTGCTTTAGCATTTTTTAGTGAAGATATTATGTGATTGATTACAGGCTTTCCTGCAATATTAAAAAGCAGTTTTGACTTATCAGCTTTCATTCTAGTGCTTTTACCAGCACCTAGAATCACAGATGTGAACATACAAGCTACCCCTTGCTTATTTTTTACTATTACTTCTCAGTTTTTTAATGAGACGCAATTGAGCAGCTGCTTGTAATAACTCCGACTTAGCTTTTGTTGCATCAACTTCGTTAGCGCTATTTTTCATAGCTTCTTGTGCTAATCTTTCTGCTTCTAAAGCTCTTTCCTCGTCTAAATCATCTTCTCTTAATGCAGTATCTGACAATATCGTTACCTCATTAGGTTGTATTTCCAATATACCACCACTTACATAAAAGGTCTTCATTTGATCTTTGTTAATTTGAGCTCGGATGTCACCTGGCTTCAGCTTTGTAATCAAAGGGGTGTGTTTTGGAGAAATCCCAACTTCTCCCATTTCTGCAGGAGCATAGACCATTTCAACTTCTTCTGAAAAAAGCTCCTCTTCAGCACTTACAATTTCAAGCTTTATTTTATCTGACATTATTTAATTTCTTCTGCTCTTTTTTCAGCTTCTGAAATTTCACCTATCATATAAAAGGCTTGTTCAGGTAAATGATCATAGTCACCATTTACAATTGCTTGGAAACCTTTAATTGTATCTTTTAGTGATACATATTTACCTGGTGTTCCAGTAAATGTTTCAGCAACATAAAAAGGCTGTGATAAATATCTCTGTATTTTTCGTGCTCTATTTACAGCAAGCTTGTCCTCTTCAGATAATTCATCCATACCTAGTATTGCAATGATATCTTTTAGCTCTTTGTATTTTTGAAGAACTCCTTGTACTGCTCTAGTAGTGTCATAATGCTCTTGTCCAATAATTAGCGGATCCAATTGTCTACTTGTAGAATCAAGCGGATCTACCGCAGGGTAGATGCCTAGTTCAGCAATATTACGAGATAATACAACCGTTGCATCTAAGTGGGCAAATGTTGTAGCTGGGCTTGGGTCTGTTAAATCATCAGCTGGAACATACACGGCCTGTATAGATGTGATAGATCCTGATTTTGTAGATGTAATACGTTCCTGTAATACACCCATCTCCTCAGCAAGTGTTGGCTGATATCCTACAGCTGATGGCATACGTCCAAGAAGCGCTGACACTTCAGTACCGGCTAATGTGTATCGATAAATATTATCAACGAAGAGCAAGGTATCGCTACCTTCATCTCGAAAGTGTTCTGCCATTGTTAATCCAGTTAAAGCTACACGCAGTCTATTCCCAGGTGGTTCATTCATTTGACCATAGACCAATGCAACTTTATCTATAACTTGAGCATCTGTCATTTCATGAAAGAAATCGTTCCCTTCACGTGTCCTCTCCCCAACTCCTGCAAAAACAGAAAATCCGCTATGCTCAGCAGCAATATTTCTAATTAATTCCATTAAGATCACAGTTTTTCCAACACCCGCACCTCCAAATAATCCTACTTTGGATCCTTTAGCAAACGGACATATCAAATCAACAACCTTAATACCTGTTTCAAGAATTTCAATTTCAGATGCTTGTTCAGAGAACGTAGGAGCAGCTCTATGAATAGGCATTGTTTTCTCTGCTTTGATATCGCCAGCATTATCAACAGGCTCACCAAGGACATTCATTATTCTTCCGAGTGTTTTTTCACC
This sequence comes from Gammaproteobacteria bacterium, assembly GCA_016779485.1. Classification (GTDB taxonomy): domain Bacteria; phylum Pseudomonadota; class Gammaproteobacteria; genus CACLCV01. Next base: position 247,308 of record JADHNN010000001.1, on the reverse strand, counting down.
AACTGGAACATTAATAGGAGCGCCTGTATTATTGACTGACAAACCTCTTTTTAATCCATCTGTAGAGCCCATAGCAATTGTTCTTACAATACCGTCCCCAATCTGTTGTTGTACCTCAAGTGTAAGGCCACTTTCATCTACTTTTAATGCATCAAATATTTTCGGCATAGAGTTCCTTGAAAACTGCACATCGATTACAGCTCCAATAATTTCTACAACTTTACCTGCTTCCATTTTTTTCTCCTATCTTATAATGCGGCAGCACCAGAGATAATCTCTGAAATTTCCTGAGTTATCGCTGCTTGTCTGTTTTTGTTATATATTAATTGTAATTCTGATATTAAATCTGTTGCATTATCTGAAGCAGCTTTCATAGCCACCATTCTTGATGCTTGTTCACATGCCAAATTCTCAACTAAACCTCGGTACACTAGGGATTCTATATATCGTGTGAACAATGACTCTAAAACAGTTTCCGCATCAGGCTCATATAAATAGTCCCAGTAGTAATCATAATCACTATTTTTTTCTTCAGATTTTATGGGTAGAACTTTTTGGATTACGGGCTCCTGACTGACAGTGTTCAAGAATTTATTGTACACAAGATATACTTCATCTATATCGCCGTTGATAAAATTATCAATTGTGCTTTTTATTAATCCTAATACTTGTTCTATTTTCGGTTTATCCCCAAGTTGTGCAGTTTGTGCCATAACGTCACCGCCAATTCTTTGAAAAAATGATAATGCTTTACTGCCTATAAGTGAAAAAGAAGGTTTGATATCTACTTTTTTATCTTCTTCTATAGATTCAACAACTAACTTGAATAAATTATTATTTAATCCGCCGCATAGGCCGCGATCCGATGAAATTATTATGTACCCCTTTTTTTTAACTTCTCTTGCAACAAAAAATTCAGAGGTATACTCAGGATGAGCATGAGCAAGATGCGATATTACGTTTGAGATTTTTTCAGCATATGGTCTTGCTTTAGACATTTGATCTTGTGCTTTTTTCATTTTACTGGCAGCTACCATCTCCATAGCTTTAGTGATTTTCTGAGTATTTTGTATACTCGCAATCTGTGATCTTATTTCTTGGCTGCCTGACATTTCTAGTAAACTCCTTTGTCTTTGAAGTCTTCCATTAGTGTTTTAAGTTTTGCTGCAACTTCATCGTTGTAATCACAATTTGTGTTTATTTCGCTTACCAATTCTGAATACTTTTCAGATGAAAATTCATGTAATGATTTTTCAAAAGCTATAATTTTATCAAGGGGTACTTCATCTAAGTAACCTTCATTGGCTGCAAATAGTGAAATTGCCATACCTGCAACAGATAAAGGTGAATACTGAGCTTGCTTCATAAGCTCTGTTACACGCTTACCTCGTTCTAATTGTTTCCTGGTTGCTTCATCCAAGTCAGATGCGAATTGTGAGAAAGCTGCAAGTTCTCTATATTGTGCTAATGCTAATCTAACACCACCACCTAGTTTTTTAATAATTTTAGTTTGGGCAGCGCCACCAACACGTGATACAGAAAGCCCAGCATTTATAGCGGGTCTTATACCGGCGTTGAATAAATCAGTTTCTAGAAAAATTTGTCCATCAGTGATAGAAATAACATTAGTTGGTACAAATGCTGACACATCACCAGCTTGTGTTTCTATGATAGGGAGCGCTGTTAATGAACCAGTTTGACCTTTGACTTTTCCATTAGTTATGTCCTCTACCGCTGCTTCATTTATTCTCGCAGATCTTTCTAATAATCTTGAATGTAAATAGAATACATCGCCAGGATAAGCTTCACGTCCAGGTGGTCTTTTTAGCAGTAATGAGACTTGTCTATACGCCCATGCCTGCTTTGTTAGATCATCATATACAATCAGCGCATCTTGTCCCAAGTCTCTGAAATATTCTCCCATGGCACATCCTGAGTATGGCGCTATGTATTGCATAGCTGCTGATTCTGATGCTGATGCTGCTACAATAATGGTATGTTTCAGTGCATCATGTTCTTCGAGCTTTCTAACTACCGCTGCGATTGAGGATGCTTTCTGGCCTATCGCAACATAAATACATTTAACTCCTGTATCTTTCTGATTGATAATTGCATCAATCGCTACAGCAGTTTTTCCAGTTTGCCTATCTCCAATGATAAGTTCACGTTGTCCACGACCAATAGGTACCATAGCATCAATTGATTTAAGCCCCGTTTGAACTGGCTGATCCACAGATTTTCTCTCAATAACACCAGGTGCAATTTTTTCAATAGGTGATTTTTTTTCAGACGTTATAGGCCCATTGTTATCTATAGGTTCTCCTAATGAATTCACAACTCTACCAAGTAATTCCTCTCCAACAGGAACTTCAAGAATATTACCTGTACATTTTACAGTATCGCCTTCAGAAATAGATTTATAATCTCCAAGAATCACGGCTCCTACAGAATCTCTCTCAAGGTTAAGAGCAAGACCATAAATATTATTTGGAAACTCTAACATTTCACCTTGAAGTGCATCTGTTATGCCATAGATTCTTGCTATACCATCTGTAAGAGATACCACTGTACCTTCATTATGGGACTGAGTTTTAATATCGAGATTCTTGATCTTATCTTTTATGATATCGCTTATTTCTGTTGGATTAATTGTCATTATAATTACCTGTTGTTTGTGATTTGTTCTTTCATAGAATTCAATTTATACCTTACGCTATAATCTGTTACTTCATTATTGATAGAGATTTTAATACCAGCTAGAAGAGAGTCATTAATTATCTCATCGATTTTAATCTTTTTATTGTGTTGTTTTTCAAGGTTTTTAATTAAGGAGTTCTTTTGTTCAATCGATAGCGGGTAAGCGGTCTGAACTTCTGCTATCGTAGTATTTTGCTCATCCAGTATCATTTCTCTAAATAGATGGTAGACCTCATCTAAAAAGTAGACTTTTTTATTTTCAATCATAATTGCAATAAATTTACTAAACATTAGATTTTCTCGAGGAAGGAAGCTATTTAAAAAACCTAGTGTTTTTTCTGAATCAATTTTTGGACTAGCAATAATTGCTTTTACGTCACCACTACATATTACATGAGACATCATTGAAAGGTTGTCCGTCCACATATCGAGCTCATTGGTTTCAACCGCAATTTTATATGCAGCTTCAGCATATGGTCTAGAATATGTAACACTATCAGTCACTTATTAATTACCTCGTTGATAATTTGATCATGCATGTTCTTATCAACTTCTTTTGTGATAATTTTTTCTGCACACAAAAGTGATAACGCCGCAATATCCGATTTTAGTTTTTCTCTTGCCGCATTGACTTCTTGCTCTAGTTGTTGAGCTGATGTCTTTGCAATCTTTTGTGCCTCTTCTCGTGCTGATACCCTTGCTTCTTCCACAATTGTTTTGGATTTAGATTCTGCATCAGTAATAATAACTGACGCCTTTGTTTTTGCTTCATCAATACGAGTAGAAAACTCAATAGTAGCCTGTTCAATTTTCTTTTGACCCTGTTCAGCTGCAGCAAGCCCATCTGATATTTTCTTCGTGCGACTGTCCATAGCATCTGTAAGAGGCTCCCATAGGTAAGCTTTAATAAACCAGACAAATACAATAAATGTGATCATCTGTCCGAATAATGTTGCTGTTACGTTCATTAAAGTTTCTCTCCTTATGCGCCTAGTGCAGCTTTTGCAGCACCAACAAACGGGTTAGCAAATACAAAGAACATTGCGAATGCCAACACGATGAATGGGAATGATTCCATTAAGCCTGCTGTAATGAACATCTGCGTTCTTAGTGCGGGTAACATTTCAGGTTGTCGCGCTATACCTTCAATATACTTCATGCAAATTAAGCCCCATCCCAGAGCAGAGCCTAGTCCAGCTGCAGCTAGCATGATAGAGACGCCCAAACTTGTAGATGAGTAAATTTGCGTAATCATATCTGGTGTTAGTGTTTCCATTATTTTTCCTCTTTTTTTTAGTTAATGTGATTCCTCTGATGCCATGCTGATATACATTATGGTTAATACCATAAATATGAAAGCTTGCAGCGTAATGACAAGTATATGAAATATTGCCCACAAGCTTCCAGGTATTGGGATGATGTACCATGGCAACAGTGCGATTAGTAAAAATACCAACTCTCCTGTGAACATATTCCCAAAAAGCCTCAGTGCTAAACTCAAAGGCTTAGCTAATTCTTCTACGAGTGTTAAAACAAAATTAACAGGTGCTAAATATATCCCAAATGGGTGGACCATAAATGATTTCATATATCCTCCGAAACCTTTTATTTTTACGTTGTAATAAATACACAACAAGAAGATAGAGAGTGACATTGCAAAAGTGGTGTGGGGGTCAGTAGTAGGTACGACTTTAAGATAATGTATTCCGGCCATATCTGCTAACTTCGGCAGTAAGTCAACCGGTATAAGATCCATAGCGTTCATAAGAAGCACCCAAACAAAAATAGTTAGCCCAATTGGTCCAACTATCTTATTCGGTTTCGGAAAAGCCTCTTTTACAAGGCTATTTACAAAATCCATGAGTGATTCGAGAACATTTTGCATGCCAGACGGCGCACCTGGAGATATATTTTTACCCACCCTGTATGCAATAAACATGACAATCCCTGCTAAGAGCATGCTGAAGAACATTGTATCCATATTAATTTGCCAGAAACCTTCACCAGCAGACAAAGGTGTGAGGTGGTGTTGAATATATTCAACTGGGCTATCTGTAGCTGGGGCTTTATTGTCCATTAATTACCTAGTAAATAGTTTTATTTTTATTAAATACATATCCAATCTGTGTAACAGCAAATGCAACAAGCATCTGTAGGGCATCCAAGCTAAGCGTTACAATTCCTACATAGAAGCCAATCAATACAAGAGCTATTCTAATTAAAAGGCTCTTAAACAGTACCAATGTGCCTCCGCTAATATTTTGCCCAACTGCAACATTCCCTGCCTGATTTACACTTCTTGCAAGAAGCAAAGTATTTACTATCGATATGACGCCGCCAAACAAAGATGATTCTATTTTTTGGTAGCCCATATTCATAAATACCAGCGCTATAACAACAGCTATAATACCTTGAAAGGCAATTACTCTTCTCACTTTAGATGTTCACCATGAGCAATTTAGACCAATTTTTAGTCACGGTTAGTATAGTTTAGTCTGGCTATGTATTCAATTTATATACTAAAAAAACCTAAAAATGGATGATTCTAGATAGATTACTTGATCTTTTCAATAATTCCTTGTAACTCTTCAATACTAGAATATCGAATATTAACTTGCCCGCCGCTTTTGTTATGGGAAATTGTTGTCTTGGCACCTAGTACATCTGAAAGTGTTCTCTCCAAAGCCAGGGTGTCTTGATCTTTCTTCGTTGGTTCAATGCGGTTCTTCTGAGTTTTGGTCAGATTTTCTACAGACCGTACAGATAATCTTTTATGTATAGCTTCTCGGATGATTTTTGCTTGTTTATCATGTCCACATGTAATTACCGCTCTTGCATGGCCCATTGTAATATTCCCCTGACGAAGCTGGTTTTTTACATAATCACATAACTCGTTTAGCCTAATTATGTTTGTTACATGTGCTCTTGATTTACTAATGTATTTGGACACATCATCGTGACTCATATTGAATTCTTTGATGAGCCGGTCGAGTGATTCAGCCTCTTCCATAGCATTTAGATCTTCTCTTTGCACGTTCTCTACAATTGACAATACTGCGGATGTTTTCTCGTCAGCGTCTATAATGACAGCATCAATCTTTGTCTTCTTTAAAAGCTGAGTCGCTCTCCATCTTCTTTCGCCCACGATTAATTCAAAATTATCATTAACTTTTCTAACAACTATAGGTGCAATTTGTCCGTTCTCTCTTATTGATTCGGCTAGTTGAGCTATCTCATCTTGCTTGAAAAGTTTCCTAGGCTGATGTTTGTTTCTAACAATTTTATGAACATCAATTTTTGTTGGTAAATTGTTCTCGACTTGACCAGAAGGCTGTTGTACTTGTCTTGTGCTGCTTAGAAGAGAATCAAGTCCTGAGCCTAGTGCCTTACGTTTGGTCATGGTCCAAATATAACCTTACTGGTTTTGTTTGTACATATCTGTCTATTCGTCTTTTATGATTTCGCCAGCTAGTGAATAGTAAGACAGAGAGCCTTTAGATAATCCATCATATTCCAATATTGATTTTCCATGGCTTGGAGCTTCTGCCATTCTTATATTTCTTGGAATCTTTGTTTTATAAAGTTCATTTGGAAAGTATTCAGATAGCTGATCGCTAACATCATTAGATAAATTATTTCTTGTATCAAACATGGTTCTTAGAATTCCTTCTATCTTAAGGTTTGCATTTGATGATTCTTGTATTTGATTTATTGTGTTTATTAATTCACTTAAGCCTTGTAGTGCATAAAATTCACACTGAACGGGTATTAGAACGCCTGTCGCAGAAACTAGAGAATTCACAGTAAGTATGTTTAATGACGGAGGGCAGTCCATTAGAATATAGTCATAAGAAGCAGATATATCATTTAGAATATTTTTTAACACATACTCACGGTTATCTTTTGTAACTAAACTGACCTCACTTTCTGTTAATGCAGGCGTAGCGGGAAGTAAATCATATCCATCATTAATTGTTGTCACAATAGTCTGTGATGCAAGTGCTCTTCCTAGTAGCACGTCATTAACTGAATATTCTAATGATTCTGAATCTATACCAGACCCTCTTGAAGCATTAGATTGTGGATCAAGATCGATTAACAACACTCTCCTCTTCATTTTGTGTAGACAAGCTGACAGGTTGATGCTCGTAGTTGTTTTGCCAACACCTCCTTTTTGATTAACTATCGATAGTATCTTCAAATCTAACCTCTGCAATATAACGACTTGTGCTAAAAAAAGGTGAAGAAATTTTAGTCGTACTGAGCGAAAATTTACTTACACACTCTTCACTTAACTCTAACACTGGACTGCCTGTCAACATATATGCTTTTGACGCTGTTCCATTATTTTTTATAATATTCATCATAAATGAAAATTTCTCTTCAAACTTCATTTTAGATATTTTTTTATTACTAAAGTTCTTTATAACAACGGTGTCTGTATCAAAAAATATATTTGGACCCAGCACATCTTTTTTTATAACTGTTACATTTTCGAGCCTAAGCTCAGCTTTTACAAGCGAGAGAAAATTTATAAAAGTTGTTTTTCTATCTATAAGGTCTACTCTCATATTTGGTTTTAAAATAGCCATAATTATTCCTGGAATTCCGCCGCCTGTGCCAATATCTGAAAAAGAGTTGCCCGATAACGCGTTATTTAATTGATATGAATCATATATTTCTCGTTTAATGACGTAGTCAATATTTGATGATGACACTATATTATTTGTCTCATGCCATTTGAAAAGCAGCTTCATGTATTTTGAGATTGTTCTCTGTATACTGATATCTTCTTTAGTAAAAATATTCCCGACTAATTCTTCAATATTAGAAGACATTTTAGGTGTATTTATTTTTTTTTAGGTAGATCTTTATTAATGTGACCATGGTTGAAGTTATACCTGGGATATTGGCCGCTTGTCCTATATTTTCTGGTCGTGCATTTTCGAGCCTTTCAATTGCTTCATTAGATAACCCTTTAATAGTTTGATAGTCAATATTTTTTGGTATGACTGTTTTGTAGCTTGCTATTAATGACTCTATTTCTTTATCTTGTCTAGCAAGATATCCCTCGTATCTAATGTCTGATGCAACAAGATGCCCTATATCAGAATTTGCAGTTACTCCAAATGTCGGCAACCTCATAAGGTCAGGATAGGTAATATTAGATATCTTCAGGAGCGATGCAAGTGATTTGTTTTCTTTGAGTGTTAGATTAAAGTTTTGTTCTAATAATTTATGAGAATCTGTTTCAAGCTGTACTTTAATACTTTCTAGTCTTTCTTTCTCTGCTGCTATGCGCTGCATTTTTTTACAATAAAGATGGTATCGAGAATCGCTAACCGCTCCAATGCTATAGCCCTGTTCCGTCAATCGTATATCTGCATTATCATCTCTTAGTCTCAGTCGATATTCTGCTCTACTAGTGAACATTCTGTATGGTTCTGTCACGCCCTGGGTTATAAGGTCATCTATAAGAACACCTATGTATGATTCATGTCTTTTAGGTGACCATGATGGTTTATTTTGAACTTTAAGCGCGGCATTGATTCCTGCGATTATTCCTTGGGCAGCTGCTTCTTCGTACCCAGTTGTACCGTTGATTTGGCCGGCCATAAAAAGACCTTTAATATTTTTCGTCTCAAGATTTGACTTTAGATTCCTTGGATCAAAATAACTATACTCAATAGCATATCCTGGCTGAGTAATCTCACAGTTTTCTAGGCCAGGAATAGTTTTCAAAAATTCTTTTTGTATCTCTAGAGGTAAGCTAGTAGATAAACCATTAGGATATATTTCTAAATTATCAGAAGTTTCAGGTTCTAGAAAAATTTGATGGCTTTCTTTATCTGCAAATCTATAAACCTTATCTTCGATGGACGGGCAATATCTTGGCCCTACCGAGTTTATTTTTCCATTAAATAACGGCGAGAGTTTTTTAGCTTTTGTAATTATATCGTGTGTACTGGTATTTGTGTACGTTATATAGCATGGTAGTTTATTGATGCTCTTAATGGGTTCTTTGTAGTGGTCATATAAATATGAAAGCATAGGTATTGGATTATCGCTATCTTGCTTTTGCAGATTTTTAAAGTCTATGGATTGTGTCTTTATACGAGGTGGGGTTCCGGTTTTAAGCCTTTGGATGTTAAAGCCTTTTTCTCTAAAAAAATTTTCCAATTCAATGGAAGCTTGATCGCCATTTCTTCCTGCAGAAAATGTTTTCTCTCCCATGTGTACCACGCCATCAAGAAAAGTGCCTACGGTTAAAATTACAGTGGGAGCTTCTATTGTTTCACCCGTGTCGAGCATAACACCCGTAACTTCATCCACTTCAAACTTTATACTCTTTACAGTTGACTGTAAGACTGTAAGATCATCATGGTTCATAATTTCTTGTTGAATAGCTTTTTTATAAGCATCTCTACATGTTTGAACTCTGGTTGCTCTAACTGCTGGACCTTTACTTAAATTCAAAACCCTTGACTGTAGGGATGCTTTGTCAGCGGCTTTACAAATTAAACCGTCAAGCGCATCAACTTCCCTTGCTAAATGGGATTTGCCAATACCTCCAACAGCGGGGTTACAACTCATTTGACCTATTCCGTCAAGCTTCATTGTAATCAGAAGTGTTCTAGCGCCAAGACGAGCTGATGCATGAGCTGCCTCGCATCCTGCATGCCCACCGCCAACTACAATAACTTCAAAAGATTGCATTATTTACCTATACAAAAACTAGTAAAGATTTCATTCAATAAATCCTCTGTTGGATTTTGCCCTATAATTGCAGATATTGCTAGATGGGCCAGCCTAAGATCCTCAGCAAGCAGATCAAACGCGTCTTCGTTGATTAGGTGTTTAGAGTTAAATAAATAAGCTTGACCGTCTCGAAGATGCTGTAAATGTCTATTTCTAGCAAGAAAAATATTTTCTGATGTATCAGCACACTGATATGAGTCCTTGATAACTTCCTTTATTAAATTCATTCCGTCCCCAGTTTTAGCAGACACATAAACACTTCTAGGAGCGCCGGTAACAATCTCGGGAGAATTTTTTGTTAAATCTATTTTATTAAAGACTAGGATATAATTTGAGAAGTTATTATCCTTGATGAACGCTTGGTCTTCTAGTGTTAGACCAACCGTATCATCAATAAGATAAATAATATTATCTGAAGAACTTGCTGATTTTAGAGATCTTGAAATCCCTTCTCTTTCTATTTCATCATCAGTTGCATGAATACCTGCCGTATCTATTATGTTAATCACCATATCATCAACTGTAAGTTCATAAGTTATCGAGTCACGCGTCGTGCCTTTCTTGCTTGTCACGATAGATGCATCCGTTCGAAGAAGATTGTTTATAAAAGAAGATTTTCCAGAATTTGGTTTACCTATAACGGCATATGACGGTCTAACATTCAATGCCATACCTTGTTCAGAATTATTAATCAAAGATTCTAGATTAGACAGAATATTAACGATATTTTTCAGTAATTTTTTTTGGTTTAAAATAGGCGCGTCATCGTCCTCTGGAAAATTTATAATAGACTCCACCTCAGATCGTATTCTTAATATATCTTCACATATTGAATTAATTTCATTCAGAAATTTTCCGCTTAATGAGTTGTTAGCAGCTGTTAGAGCTTTTTTGTTGCTCGCACTGATCAAATCTGCAACAGCTTCAGCCTGAACTAGACTTAATTTGTTATTAAAAAAAGCTCTTTTTGTGAATTCTCCTGGTTCTGCGGTTCGAACCCCACACTTATTTAAAAGCTGTATGATTGTATTCAATATTATTTGATTGCCATGACAAATAATTTCTATAATATCTTCACCTGTATATGACCTTGGTGATGCATAATATATTGATATGACATTGTCTATAAGCTCGCTGCCGTCATATATATCTGTTAATATCGCTGCTCTATCTTTCAACCTTTTAGAAAAAATGGGGCTCAATAATTTTTTAATGTTAGAGCCGCTAACTCTTATTATACCTAAAGCTGATGTGCCGGGGGGCGTTGCAATAGCACATATTGCTTCATTAATCATATACTAGCCGACGATTCTTTTATTAATTACGTATTGCTGCGCAATAGACAAAATATTATTTGTTAACCAATATAAGACAAGTCCGGATGGAAATGTCGCAAATAAAGCTGTGAATATGAACGGCAAGAATAAAAATATTTTTTGTTGCATTGGGTCGGTCGGCGCTGGATTAAGTTTTTGCTGAACATACATAGAAGCTCCCATAGCAATTGGGAGAATAAAAAGCGGGTCAGCTGACGACAAGTCTTGTATCCATCCAATAAATGGTGCGTGTCTAATTTCAATACTCTCAACAAGCACCCAATATAAAGCAATAAATACTGGTATTTGAATTAATATTGGTAGGCAGCCTCCCAGGGGATTTACTTTTTCCTCCTTATACATACGCATCAACGCTTCGCTGAATTTTTTCTTGTCTTCTGAATATCTCTCTTTTAAGGCTTGCATCCTCGGTGTTAGTTTTTTCATTTCTGCCATAGATCGATAGCTGGTTTCAGATAATTTAAAAAAGACTGCTTTTATTAATAGAGTAAGAGCTATGATAGAAAAGCCCCAGTTTCCAAATATCTTATTAATAGACTCGAGTATCCAGAATAATGGCGCAGATAAGAATGTCAACACTCCATAATCAACAGTAAGATCCAAACCTTCTGTAAGGTTAGAAATTTCAGATTGGAGTTTTGGCCCAACAAACATGAGAGAGTCGTAGCTAATGCTATTGCCAGGATTTAAAGTAATATAATTTGTTGAGCTTCCTATGGTATAAATACTATTTTGATAGTCAGTATATATTGTCTTCTCTAAGTCTGTTGTAGGTAACCATGCTGAGAAAAAATAGTGCTCTATCATACTAATCCAACTATTTTTAGCTTGTACGGTCTCTGTATTTTCAGCAATATCCTCAAAAGACAGTTTAGAGAATTTATTTGTTTCATCATAATATGCGCCGCCCGTAAAAGTCGGCAGCATAATACTTGCTTGACTGTTATTGTCTCTGGATATAGTTTCATAGTTGCGCACACGGATATCTTTATTGCTGTTGTTTGTAATCATGTTGGCGATGCTTAATTGATGTGTGTTATCTAAAAGTTTGATTGTCTTCCTTAGAACTATATCGTTAATGTTACTAGCTACTAGAGTAACTTCATTCTTCGTGGTATTAGCTATTTCGAACGTAGGCATTATGCTTGAATTCATTACTTGTACATCGGATGAGGCAGAGTATTTTTTATTATCAAAATCTAAAATAATAATATTATCTTTAGATCCTAGGCCTACAGAATAATCTTTAAGTTCTGCATATAAAAGCTCTCCACTGTTACCGTCATATTTTACTAATAACTTAGAGTTTTCTATCGTTGCTATTTTTTTGGGTGCCGACGCAACATCTACAGGTAACGCTTTTGTTGTTATTGTTGCTTGCGGAGGCTGTTTTGAGCTTGAAGATGAAGTATTTTTATTTTGTTCAGCGTTTATTGATTCGGCTTGATTATAATCCCGGTCATATGCATCAAACATAAGAATTAGTATAAAAAGAAGCCCGCTATATAAAAAAAGTCTATTCACTTGCGCGTGTCCTCTTTTTTAGGCACCGGATCATACCCGCTACCGCCTCCAGGCCGGCAACTAACGACTCTTTTAATGGTTAGGTTTATCCCTTTAAGTATCCCAAATAGCCGTAACGATTGTATAAAGTATTCAGAGCATGTAGGTGAGTATCTACAGGTCATAGGAAGAATTGGAGAAAAAACAATTTGATAAAGCTTAACTAAGCCTATCAGAGCAAGTGTAATTGGTTTAATAATGATGTCCATTCTCGCAATAGAATATCATTTATATCTTTTTTTTCAGCTTGTATTTTATTACTTATAGACAAAAGGATTGCATAGTGCTCTGATTTAAATTCAATACTTCTAAATTTCTCTATTAAACATCTCCTTAATGAATTCCTAGAAACGGCAAGCGGCAGTGCTTTTTTTGAAATTTTTATCCCGATCATGGGTTTAGTGTAAAAACAGTAATACATAAGAATATTAGATGACGATAATTGCATCTGCTTACGAAAAAAAGTAAGCGAGTCTTTTGATATCACTATTAGGTCTTTTTTAGAAGAAAACAAATTATGGACAGAGTACGGCGCGACCTTTAGCCCTTCTTGAGCTTAATACCGCACGACCTGCAGCGGTTTTCATTCTTGCTCTAAACCCGTGAGTTCTCTTGCGTTTAATGTTGCTTGGTTGAAAAGTACGTTTCATGGAGAGCATAATGATTCGATATAATCATTATGTCAATATATTAATTTAACTTTTTTCATGAGATATTGAACGTCCAAATGATTAAAGAAAGCAATATATGGATTAAATGTACCCAAGAATTATCTAAGGTTTTGTCTGAAAAAGAAATGAGAACATGGATTAAACCTTTAGGGGTAAAATACAGTGAATCTGGCATAAGCCTTTTAGCTCCAAACAAGTTTATGAAAGAAGAAGTTGAGAGAAATTTTTTAGATAAAATTATGTTTGTTGTGGGTCAGCTACATTCTAATCTAGTTGTGGATTTGAGTGTAGAAAGCAAGGTTAAGCACGGTCAATCGATAGTAACCCCAAGAGGCTTTAGGACTAATCTTAATAAAGAAATGACTTTCGATACATTTGTAGAGGGTAAGTCAAATCAGCTAGCAAAAGCGGCCTGTCTATCTGTAGTAAACGAACCAGGCATGTTTAATCCGCTCTATATTTATGGTGGTGTTGGGCTAGGCAAAACCCACCTGCTACATTCAATAGGGAACCTGCTAAGCAAGGCAAACAAAAAAGTAGTGTATTTGCATTCCGAAAAGTTTGTACAGAATATGGTAACTGCTTTGAGAAATAGTCAAATGGAAGAGTTTAAGAGATTTTATAGAAACTTAGATGTGCTTCTAATAGATGATATACAATTTTTTGCTGGTAAAGAGAGATCTCAAGAAGAGTTTTTCCATACATTTAACGCGTTGTTTGAATATAAAAAACAAGTTGTTTTAACATGTGATAAATATCCGAAAGAAATTAGTGGATTAGAGGATAGAATTAAGTCTCGGTTAGTTTGGGGTATGAATGTGTCTATAGATCCGCCAGATTTAGAAACAAGGGTTGCAATTCTTCAGGCTAAATCAGAGGCTTTAGGATCATCAATAACGAATGAAGTAGCTTTTTTCTTAGCAAAGAATATAAATTCAAATGTTAGAGAGCTGGAGGGTAACCTAAGGCGTGTTATAGCTACGTCTCGATTTAAGAAATGTGATATTACATTAGAATTTACAAAAGAAACATTAGCTGATCTTTTATCTCTTAACCAAAGAATGATTACAATAGACCAAATTCAAAAAATTACAGCAAATTATTATAAAACCAGGGTGAGTGATATTTTATCGAGCAAGAGAGACAAAAAAATAACACTTCCGAGGCACATGGCTATGGCATTGTGTAAAGACTTAACCAATAACAGTCTGCCTTCAATAGGGGATGGGTTTGGAGGGAGAGACCACACCACAGTTATTCACGCTAATAAAAAAATAAGTAAATTAAAAAAAGAAGATGCTCAAATAGCACAAGACTATATAAATATAGTACATATACTAAATAACGGGTAAAACCTGTTAATAAATAAAAACCTAAAATTTATCCACAGCTTTTGAACTACTTTCTAAATAGAAATTCACTCTTTATAAAGAAGAAAGCACAGCGCGTTCCTCATAAAAAATAATAAAAAGAATATATAAAAATAACATATAATATATATATGAAATTAATATTTAAAACAAAGGAGCTTCTAGACAAATTAAAAAATATAGTGCCTACCGCTGAAGCTAAACAAACGCTTGTGGTACTTGGAAACGTTAAGGTTAGTATAGCTGATAATATAGCTACATTTACAACTTCTGACTTAGAGATACAAGTTACTACTACAGTGGCATGTGTATCTGATGAAAACGGATTGTTTACAGCTCCAGCTAAAAAACTATTAGAGATATGTAGTGCACTATCAGCTTATGACGAAATAACACTATATTATGATGGTAAGAAGGTTGATATAACAGCTGGTAAGAGTAAAGTCTCACTTCAAACACTAGATGCTTCAGATTATCCTCATATGAGCACAGACAAAGGATCAAACTCTATAACTATTACAAATGAAGAGCTATTAAAAATAATAACAAAGACATCATTTGCTATGGCCTACCAGGATGCTAGACATTTTTTAAACGGGCTCCATATTTGTACACAGGAAGGCATGATAGTTGCTGTATGTACAGATGGTCATAGACTTGCAAAGTACACATCATTAATAAAAAGCGACTTAGATATATCTATTATCATACCAAGAAAAGCAATAACTGAAATTAATAGGATTATAAGTACATTTAACAACAATAAAGAACAAGTAGTAGAAATTAATGTTACTAACAATATGGTTATGTTTACAATTGGTGAATTTATATTAATATCAAAACTCATAGAAGGGACATATCCTAATTTTAATAAAGTTATACCGGAAAAAATTCAATCTAAAATTAGAATTAACAAACAAACTCTTAAAAATTCACTCAACATTATTTCTAAAGTTGTCAATCAACAATATAAAGGTGTTAAGCTAACACCATCACCTAGTTCTTTACATCTTATTTCAAGCAATACAGAAAGCGAGGTTGGTGAAGATGTTGTAGATGCAATTTATGATGGGGATGAAATTTCAATAGGGTTCAACATATCTTACCTTCAAGACGTCATAGATGTAATTGATGGTGATACATTAGATATCTGTATTAATGATCAAAATTCAGGTTGCACATTACTTGATGAAAACGCCAATGAATCAATATTTGTAATAATGCCTATGCGTGTTTGATGTGTTAGTTTCCTCATTAACCATCCAGGACTTTAGGTGTCTTTCTTTAAAAACCATAAACCTTAAAACTTCCATTACCATTCTCACCGGAAACAACAACGTTGGAAAAACCAGTATTCTTGAAGCAATATATTTCTGTTCAAACCTTAGGTCTTTCAAAACAATTTCAAACCAAAACTTAATTAAAAACAACTCTACATTTTTTAAAATTTCACTAAACTACTTCTATAATCAATTAAAAAGCAATATATTCATTGAAAAAACACTAAAATCATCTAAATGTACGCTTAATAATAAAAAAATATCTAAAAATAATCTAAATAATAAGTTTCCATGCTACTGTCTAGTTTTTGGTTTTAATAATATTCTTCTTAACGACTCTAGTTATCGTAGAGATTTTCTTGATTCTGGTATGTTTCACGTGGAACCCGGTTCACAAGCATCTACCAACAATCTAAACAAAATTATTAAGCAAAGAAACTATCTTCTAAAGAATAAGAATCTAAAAGAACTATCATTCTGGGATAATCAACTTGTAGAGGTTACAAACATTGTACACAACTATAGATATAATTACTTTCAGGGTCTAAAATCACAACTTAATCAGATAATAGAAAGCCTCAAAGTCTCAGACAATGAGATTTATCAAGAAATATCAACTTTAGATATAAACTACAATAAAGGATGGAAAACTAGTAATTACACACAAGAACTCCAGGATAACCTAGACAAAGATATTGCCATCGGTTATACGTCAAGCGGATCACACAAATGTGACTTCACAATATTATCTAATAACAGACCCGTTAAGGAATCTGGGTCAATGTCTACGCTTGTCTTGTCTTGCCTAGTAGTTTACTTAGCAAAAATAAATCTGTTCCACGTGAAACACGGGTATAAACCCACATTACTTATAGATGACCTATTCTTTGGAATAGATGATAAAAACCTTAATACTGTGATAAAATTACTAGTTAATTCGAAAGGGAACATAATCATAACATGTCCGAGTATTTATGAAGAAATGTTGTGTAAAGTTGTTAAAGGAAATAAAGAAATCACTGTTTTAAACATAGGAGACGGGTAGTGTCAAAAAGCACATATACATCTGACAGCATAAAAGTATTAAAAGGATTAGAGGCTGTTCAAAAAAGACCAGGAATGTATATAGGAGACACAGATGATGGCAGCGGCCTCCATCAGATGATCTACGAGGTGGTAGATAATGCTATAGATGAAGCCCTCGCGGGTCACTGTAAAAATATAGAAATTATACTTAACGAAGACTCATCTATAACTGTTAAAGATGATGGTCGCGGCATACCGGTTGATATCCATAAACAAGAAAATAAATCAGCTGCAGAGGTAATAATGACAACGCTGCATGCTGGCGGCAAGTTTGATGATAATACTTATAAAGTATCAGGTGGACTTCATGGTGTAGGAGTGTCTGTAGTAAATGCATTATCTGAGAGACTCTTGCTAGTGGTGCATAAAGATGGGTCATACTACGAACAAGAGTACTATAATAGTGTGCCGGTGAAACCTCTTAAAAAATGTGGTAGTTCAGAGAAAAACGGTACATCAATACAATTCCTTCCAAGTAAAAAATATTTTAAAAATTTAGACTATAAGGATGATGTGATAAAAAAAAGACTTAAAGAATTAGCTTTTTTGAATTCAGGTATTAATATTTCTTTTTCAAATGAAATTTTAGGAACTAAAGTAACATACTATTATGAAGGCGGTCTTAAAGAATATATAAATGAAGTCCTTCAGAACAAGAAAGAAATTCATAATGAGCTGATATATATTGAACCATTTAAAAAAGGTAATGATTCTGTTGAAATCTCAATGAAATGGACATCTTCATATACAGAGCAAATTCTATGTTTTACTAATAATATTTATCAGAGAGATGGCGGCACACATTTAAGCGGTTTTAAGTCTGCACTAACTAGATCACTTAATAGCTACTCTAATAAAATGAATAGTAAACATAAATTTGAGATAACCGGCGACGACTGCAGAGAAGGGCTTGTAGCCATTATCTCCATAAAAATGTCTGACCCTAAATTCTCATCTCAAACAAAAGACAAGCTTGTATCTTCTGAAATAAAAACTTTAACAGAAACTACATTATCTTCTAAGCTTTCTGAATTTCTTGAAGAAAATCCAAGAGATGGAAAGTTAATAATAAACAAAATTCAGCAAGCTGCAATCGCCAGAGAAGAGGCAAGAAAAGCTAAAGACTTAATTAGAAGAAAAGACCCTCTTGGTATTGCTAATTTACCTGGTAAGTTAGCAGACTGCCAGGAAAAAGACAGAGAACTATGTGAATTATTTATTGTTGAAGGGGACTCAGCAGGTGGTTCTGCTAAACAAGCAAGAGACAGAAAAACTCAAGCAATACTCCCTCTAAAAGGAAAAATCATAAACAGTGAACGTTCACAAGACTATAAAATTTTATCTTCTACTGAAGTAGGCTCCTTAATATCTGCCTTAGGATGTGGGTTCAATCATGATTCCGAAGACTTCGACATTTCTAAACTAAGATATGGAAAAATTATTATCATGACGGATGCAGATGTTGATGGCGCTCATATCAGGACTTTACTACTAACGCTCTTGGCGCGAAAATTGAAACCGCTATTTGATGATGGAAGAATCTTTATTGCTCAACCTCCTCTTTATAAAATAAAAAAAGGTAAGTCAGAAAAATATATTTCAAATGATGAAGAGCTCAACACGTTTTTATCAACATCCTTCTTTGATAATAAACATATTATTTCTGAACAAAATAAAATAAACTCTCAGGAATCAAGTAACGTTTTAATTAACTACTCACGCATTCCTGCTATCCTCAAGAACATCAGAAAGTCAAAAGATAAAATTGTATTAAAGGCCATGTCATTCATCCCGATACTTTCTGTAAAAAATAAAAATAATTCATCAGAGCTTGATAAATATATTAAACATTTAGCTGATGCTGTTAGATCATTATCTCCTATTAACATCACTTATAAATTTTCATATGAAATTCTTGAACACGAATCTTTTCAAATAAATATTATTAAAAAAGTTAACGGAATTGTTGACCCAACAGTACTGCCTATCAATAAAAAGTTTTTCTCTTCACAGACTTATATCAATTTAATGTCCATAAATCTATGTCAATTCCACAGCAAACAACTTTCTCTTGTTGGAGACTCTCTCAATGAGAGCTTTTCTAGTATGCATGAACTTTGTGAATATGCACTGGAGACATCTAGAAAGTCTATATCTCTCCAAAGATATAAAGGTCTTGGAGAGATGAATCCATCTCAACTTGCTGAGACAACCATGAATCCTAAGACAAGATCTTTGCTGCAGGTTGCTCAGATACCCGATGATGACTACACTGTTTTTGACACTTTGATGGGTGAAGATGTTGAAAAAAGAAGAGAGTTTATTGTAGCTTCATCCAATATGTTAGATCATGTAGACGTTTAATGAAAATTGTCACTTGGAACGTTAACTCAATAAACGTAAGACTACCAAACATCTTAAAATATTTAAACGAATACAAGCCAGATGTCTTGTGTCTGCAAGAACTTAAATGTTTAGATGAAAAGTATCCGTTAGAAGCACTGCATAACGCTGGGTATGAAAGCGTTCAAACATGCCAGAAAACATACAATGGTGTTTCAATAATTTCAAAAATAAAAGGACAAAATATAGAGCTTAATCCTGTGAACATAACAGATGATGAGAAGAGGTCTATAGCTGGAACCTACCATGGTGTACGAGTCATTAATTTCTATGTTGTCAATGGTCAGGCTATTAATTCTGACAAATATCTACATAAGCTCAATTGGCTCGATAAGGCATCTAAGTATATTAGCGAACAACTTAAACTGCATCCTAAGCTCATTGTCCTGGGAGATTTTAATATTGTGCCGAGGAAAAAAGATGCTTATAACTTTTCGGCAGACGATATTTTATGTTCTGACAAAGAAAGAGATGCGCTTCAATCTATTATAAACCTAGGTTTAAACGATTGTTACAATGATAAAACAAATGAATCTCCTTACACATGGTGGGATTATCGTGGCGGAGCTTTTCATAGGGATATTGGGTATAGAATTGATCTTTTTTTAGCAAGCCAAATAACATATAAATCTATCAAAAAATATGAAGTCCATAAGGACACAAGGCACAAATCATGGTGCAAAGAACAGCCAAAAACATCTGACCATGCACCAGTTATGATAGAGATAGAAAATCATATCTAGACTAATAGGCATAGTCTGCTATATTTATAATAGAGGTATATATGTCTAGCATAATGGTAATAAACGCTAAAGGCGGTTCAGGCAAAACAACAATATCCACTAATCTTGCTGCATATTATGCAGTAAATTCATTTAATGTCACTCTTGTCGATTTAGATCCTCAAGCATCTTCATTAAATTGGCTTTCATCAAGGCCAATAACAAAGGCTAAAATCAAAGGATTGTCATCGCTTCCCAACAAAACATCGTCTAAAGTAAATGATATTACGATTATTGATGTGCCTGCAGCAATATATGGCGCTAGATTAGAAACATACATAAAAAAAGCAAGGAAAATAATTATACCCGTGCTTCCATCTCCCATAGATATGTCTGCTGCGAGGGACTTTCTTAAATCCATAAGAAATCTTGGTAGCGTTGTCAGAAACAGAACAGATATTTGTCTTGTGGCAAACAGATGTAGAGCTAATACAAATATATTTGAAGAGTTAGATGATTACCTTGTGAATGAGAGGGGGATAAGGTATGTTAGCGCTTTTCGCGACAATACCAATTATATAAATGCTGCAAAAAAAGGTATTGGTATATTTGAGATGGGCCAATCTATGACCGCACAAGATAGAGAAGAGTGGAAACCTTTGATATCGTGGCTCAAAACTAAAAGAAAATAACTTTATCCTAAGCTGTCTTTGATACCTTCTTTTATGTCCTTGTATTCAATAATATCTGGAAAAATCTCATTCATTAACGACACGTCTAATATCCTTGATTCATTTATGAAACTCTTTCTCTTCGAGTCATAAGTTTTGTTAGCTTTTTCGTAGTCTATGAATTCTGGATATTTCATATTTAATTGATCATATATATGTAGATAATATTCTGTTGTTTTAATTGGTGTGCCATCACTAACATTCATTATTATGTTGTCTGTATTATTATTTGTTAATGTTTGTATGATTATATTTGATAAATCTTTAGCATTAATTAGGTTTGTGTGTTTACAGATCTCGTTTTTAATTAGCGGCAATCTATCGTTTACTCTCTTCAAAGGTAGACGCCCTTTGCCGTATATGCCAGGAACTCTAAGTATTGTATACTTGATGCCACTATTTTTAATTTGATATTCGGCATCAGCTCTTCTTTGTGCTCTCTCAGTAAGGGGCATTATTTTCTCGTTTTCACTTACTAGCGCATCTTTTTTGTCACCATAAACACCACTAGTACTTATATAAATAATCTTTTTGACCTTTCTTTTTACAATTGAGGATAAAAATTTAACCAATATCTGATCTTTAAGACCTGTGTTTTGTGGAGGAGCTAGATAAACAACATAACCATCCTTATCTATAATTTCTTTTAACATCCCGCTGTCATTGGATACATCTATGGAATAATTATGAGCACAATTATCTTTTTTTGACCTGCAGATTCCTACAAAATCATATTTACTGCTGAATTTAGCAGTTATAAAATTACACACATACCCATTACCTATTAAATATACTCTATCCATTTATCTCGCGTATTTTATTAGCTAACGATTTGATATCATAGATATCATCAATCATAGTAATCGACGCTACATCATTCCTGTTTAAAATTTGTTCATCAGACTTATCAAGAATAAAAAAATGTATTTTTTTTAAATCAGCTTTTTTTTCATTTATTAGAGGCTCTATACTACTTTTACTAAACGCAATTATTATGCATTCTTTAGATGTCATCTCAGCTACTTTAGCTAAGTTATCAAGATTTAGAACACGTTCGTACACATCACAGACATTAAATTTCATATCTTTCTCTTTAAGATAATTGATTATTGTTTCTTTTCCGCCGATACCCTTGAGAAGTAATGTTTTACCAAGGCTGTACATATCTGATTCTATTTTTTTTATTAAACCTACACTTGAATACTCTTCATCCGGAATAAGACATTTTATCCCAAACTTCTTCTCCGCCCAGTTTTTGCAGTTTGGCCCAATACCATATACTCGCTCTGTGTTGTATATATGGTTATTGCTTGAGTCTATTTTCTTAATAGCATTGGCACTTTGGATAATAATAGTTTTATACTCATCATCGATAGGATACCTCTCGATATGTTGTATATCCTGTATAAGACAATCATGAAAATCAAAACCACTATTATTTAATAACTCAGAGAGCTCATCCTTCATCGAGAAGTTAGATACAAGTATCACATCTAGCATTTCAACATCCTTTTTGCTCCTAGTTTTATAAATACATCAGATAGTTTGTTTGCAAGCTGAATATGATCATCTTTTTTTCCTGAAACTTTATTTTTTATAAAATCTTTACCATCTAAAGACCCCACATAACCGGTCAGTGTTAATAAATTATTTTTAATCACAGCATGCGCTCCAATAGGGGACAAGCAGTCGCCATCAATATTTTCTACAAACAACCTTTCAGTGATGCTACAAATTTCAGTGTTTTTATCTATAACTTTTTTTATTTTTTTTATTATTGTCTCATTTGTAGACAAACACTCTAGACATAAGATTCCTTGTCCTGGCGACGGTAAAAAATCATTTAAGTCTAAATTTTCTGTAATTACATCAGAGATGCCCATTCTTTTGAGTCCTGCTTTAGCAAGTATTATACCGTCTAAATTATCTTCTTTAAGCTTCTTAAGTCTTGTTTGAATGTTGCCCCTTATTTCTTTTGTCTCTAGTTTACTGTATTTGTTTTTTATCATTGCCTGCCTTCTTGGGCTAGACGAACCTATTGTGCCTTTCTGAACATCTGCTAATCTCTTATATTTTTCCGAAATGAATATATCTCTAGGATCTTCTCTTTTCATTATTGTGCTAACAGCAAATCTAGTATCAACTTTTGCAGGAACATCTTTCATAGAATGTATTGCTATGTCTGCTTTTCCGCTGATCAAACAACTCTCAAGCTCTTTTAAAAAAAGACCTTTTCCTCCGTCTCTTTTGAATGTTTGGCTGTCAACTTTGTCACCCGCGGTTGTCATAGGCACAAGAATAATTTCGCTGAAAGTTTTATTATCTATTAGATAATCTCTGACCATATTTGCCTGTTTTAGCGCTAAAGGGCTTTTTCGAGTCGCCAGTTTAATTTTATTCATGATTATTGCATTACCAACTTTCCAGTTATAGTATACTTGCAATATGACATATATTAAAACTTCAATGAATTTATTATGAAAAACTCAACATGGTCAGGAAGATTTAAAAAAGGGCTTGATGAAGACGTACTTGAGTTTTCTGAGAGCATTAGTATCGACCATCTTCTGTTTGATTGTGATATAAAAGTTTGCATTGCTCATGCAGAAATGCTTTCTGATTGTAAGATAATTTCTAAAAAAGAATCGAGGTCTCTTGTCAAAGGGCTGAATGCCGTTCAAAAAAAATATAATTCAGGAAAACTTTCTTTGTCTATTAAATACGAAGATGTACATATGAATATTGAACAGGCTCTTACAAAAGAAGTTGGTGAACTAGGTAAGAAAATACACATGGGTAGGTCCAGAAATGATTTGGTTGCTACAGATTTTAGACTGTACCTTAGAGAATTTTCAGATCTGATGATCCATAAATTAAGAGACATTAGACATTCATTAGCACTCGCTTCATATAATAACGCAGAAGTCATATTTCCAGGGTACACGCATTTACAGCTAGCTCAGCCTATAACTTTTGGTCACCACTTGCTTGCATGGCATGACATGCTTGCTAGAGATGAGCAGAGAATGGAACAGACAAAAGATAGATTAAATATATTACCTCTAGGAAGTGCTGCGCTTTCAGGTACGCCATACAATATAAACAGGAAGATAGTAGCAAAGAAACTTGGGTTTAAGTCAGTGTCTACTAATTCTATGGACGCTGTTAGTGACAGAGATTTTGTGTGCGATTTTGCTTATACGTGTTCAATGACCATGATGCATTTGTCTAGAATATCGGAAGAGCTTGTTTACTGGATGAATACGCACATAAAGCTTGTAGATATTGACGAGGCATTTTGTACCGGATCATCTATAATGCCACAGAAGAAAAATCCAGATGTTCCTGAACTGATAAGAGGAAAATCTGCCTCTGTTATTGGATCACTATCATCTCTGTTTCTTTTATTAAAAGGTTTGCCGTTAACTTACAATAGAGATCTACAAGAAGATAAAAGTATATTGTTAAACTCCCTTGATACCGTAACAGCATGCTTAAATTTAATGCCAAGGCTAATATCTACCATGAAAGTTAATAAAGATAGAGCATTAGCTTTGTCCAAAGAGGATTTTTCAAATGCAACAGATTTAGCTGATTATTTGTCAATGAAAGGGGTGCCCTTCAGAACATCTCATGAGATTGTTGGTAGTATAGTCCAATATGCTGAATCAAAAAAAATTAACTTGAACGAAATGTCTTTAGATAAATTTAAAAAATTCTCTAGTAAAATTGGTAAAGATGTTTACGATGCTATTGATATTGAAAAATCAATTCGCTCAAAAAAAGCTATCGGTTCAACATCGCCAGCCAATGTAAAAAAACAGGCTAAGAAAATTCTTACATCTATGAAGCTTTATGGATATGTCTAAACTTAGAAGCATTATCATAGTCATATTCATAACTGTCTCGTATGCCCAAACAACATTATCTCAAACAAAAACTCCTTCTATTAAAGAATTTATAAATGACCATAGCGGCTTATATGATTCTTATCTGTACGGCATAGAAAGCGGTTTTGAATGGGCATCAGAATTTTATTTTAGAAAACATAAAGTTGAACTCTATTGCAAGCCAAATAACATTAATTTCCCAGCTAGGAAACTAAGAGAGATTATTATGGAGAGCATTAACTCTAAGCCAGGTTTCTTTAAGAAATATGAAAATGAGCCTTTAGTTGGTCTTGCACTAAGAAATGGTCTTATAAATCAGTTTCCTTGCCAATAATCCTTGTTAGTATGAAACGAATTTTGTACTATATTTATTCATATAGGGTAAATTTTACAGGAGGAGTAAAAATGGCAGATCATCCAGTACCAAATGGAGATGATATTATATTACCAGACGGAACTGTTGTAGGTTCTTGGAACGGTGAAGACGTTAAGGATCTTCAGGTTGAAGTCCAGCGCATAATGAAGGAACAAAAAGAAAGTGGAGCTGACAGAAATAATCTTTTAATTCGCTTTGGCATTCCGCACTTTGATCAAACACCTGATCATCTTAAACCTTTTATTGCATACGCACTTTGGGGCGTTGATAAAAAGGGAAATTGTTTGACGCATAGACGCGCAGATCACTTTGAAACAGTTGAAAAAATCAACGAAAAATATGGAAGTGAAACTGCTATGGCTGCTGCACAAAGGCACCGAGAATAGTCTATATTAATATAAAGGGCAGTTATTCTGCCCTTTATCATAATTTTTCGTGTAACCAGCTAGTCAAGCTTTCAATCATTCTCTTGCTGATTGTATGTCCGCAGTCATCAACAAACTGTATGGGCTCGTAACCATTCTCCTTAAGAAACTCAATAGACTTATTGTAGGCATCGATTGTTATAGTCATATCTTTATTGCCATGGGCAATGTAGATTTCAACATCTTTATTCGTAATAGACAGTTCTTGTGCTGAAGGGACATAACCGGATATCGCTATTATACCCTCGCACTTTATATCATTAGCTAAGCCCATTGATAATGATAGAGCAGCACCTTGCGAGAAGCCCCCTAGATATATTCTTTTATTCTCATCAATATGCTCATCAAGTAATTGAGATATTAACTTTTTAGAATGAAGTAATCCCTGATTGTTTTCTTCAACTTTACCATCTATGTACTTTGGCAGAGGATACCAAGACCTTTTCCCTGCATCCATTGTGGCATTAGGCATAATTACATGAAGCCTTCCATCAAGATTGAGGTTCAATAATTTTATAAATGGCTCAAAACTCCAGTTATTAGCGCCATAACCATGAAACCATATCAAATTTATATCTGCACTCTGTTTGTCGCCAATTGTTATAATATCTTTATTCATCTTTTTTAAATCTTCCTGATATGTAATTCCAATTTAGATTATAATAGCAGAATGATCATGCATACATTGAAGAAATATATATGGATACTAATCATTGTGGTTTTACCATTACTTATTACAAGTTGTGGTAATAAGGGTCCTCTAGTACCTTCATCAAATCAAATACTATAGAATTACTAAATTGAGATTATTAGAATATAATTCTGACCTATTATTTTTTGATGGCATGGACATCGACGAAATTTCAAGTAACTTGGAAACCCCATATTATTTATATTCTGAAAATCTTATTAAAGAAAATATCAATAGTTATATGAAGCATGCTACTAAACACACACTTTTCTGTTATTCAGTAAAAGCAAATTCTAATCTATCTATCCTTAAATTAATTGCTTCAATGGGAATGGGCTTTGATGTCGTGTCTAAAGGAGAGTTATATAGGGTAATGAAGGCAGGAGCAGACTCAAAAAAAATAGTTTATTCAGGCGTTGGGAAAAGAAAAGATGAAATTAAGTTCGCTCTTGAATGCGGAATTCTATGCTTCAATGTTGAGTCTGAAGGAGAGCTTCATGCTATTAATGAGCAAGCATCACTCATGGAATGTGTGGCTAATGTATCTATTAGAGTTAATCCTGATGTTGCGGTAGAAACTCATCCATACATATCCACAGGCTTGAAAGAAAATAAATTTGGAATTCCTTACAAAGATGCTCTAGAAATTTATCTAAAAGCATCGCAATTAAAGTCACTTAATATAACTGGAGTTGATTTTCATATTGGATCACAGATAACAACCATTGAGCCTTATCTTGATTCTTTGAAATCTATAAAGTCTTTGATTGCTGAATTAGAAAAAAAAGGTATCAGCATATCGCATATTGATGTTGGTGGAGGTCTAGGCATTAAGTATCAAGATGAAAATATTATTAATAAAGATTTTTTTATAAGTACAATAGTTAGTGAATTAAAAGATTTGAACATAATGATCCTCTTTGAGCCCGGCAGGTCTATTGTTGGCGATTGTGGAATCTTAGTGAGTCGAGTGCAGTACGTCAAAGAGTCAGACGAAAAAAGCTTTTTAATTCTCGATGCAAGCATGTCAGAACTTATAAGGCCTCCGCTGTACAATGCCCACCACAATATAACAGCGGTACACAGAACAGATGCTGTGAAAAAGAACTATGATGTAGTTGGACCTGTTTGTGAAAGCGCTGATTTCCTAGGTAAAAACAGATTAATGAACGTTAATGTTTCTGACTTAGTTATAATTGAGGATGTTGGAGCTTACGGTTTTGTTCTGTCTTCTAACTATAATACGAGACCTAAACCTGCTGAATATATAATTAGCAATGGCAATATAAATGAAATTAGATCAGCAGATACATTAGATCAAATTCTAGCCAATGAACTTTAGTGATCCGCGTTCCTGAAAAAGAACTTATGTGTAGCAATGAGCAGGCAGCTTCATATGCGAACGCAAATTTCTCTGAATCAAACAACATTTTTATTAACAATACATTTCAACATGTAAAAATCGATAACTATACTCAGTTACTAGACGTAGGTTGTGGCGATGGAGAAATACCAATAAGAATATCTAAAGAAACTGATTGTGAAATAACTGCAATAGATGGATCTCAAGCGATGTTGAATGAATTTAAAAAGAAAATTAAGAAAAATAATATTAGAAATATATTCTTACATAAGAAACTAATCGACCATAATCTGTTTCTAGGTAAATCATTTGATGTAATAATTTGTAACAGCGTGCTACATCACGTGTCAGACTTATCTCTATTTTGGAATACGATATTTAGATTAAGCAGAAAGAATGGCACCATATGTTTAATGGATCTTGAAAGACCTAAGTCCAATAAAGCAATGGATGATATCTTATTAAAATATGGAGGTAAAGACCCTATATTATTAGATGACTTTAAAAACTCACTAAAAGCCGCATACACAATAAACGAGGTTTCACAACAGCTTGACGGTTACAATAACATATCATTCAACATCAAACCTATATCAGATAGGCATTTTTTTGTTAACATAGTGATGACAGATGACACAGTATACTAAACTAAACAGCCAAGGAAATGACTTTATACTTATTGAATCAAATAAGCATTTTGATAACTTTACAATTGATGATATCAAGCACTACTCACGTCGTGATGTAGTCGGTTGCGATCAATTTTTTATTGTGGATGCATCTGACCGATCAAATGTATTCTGTGATGTATACAATCAAGATGGTAGCAAAGCATGTCAATGTGGCAATGGACTAAGAGCCACAATGCTTTTTCTTAATGAGAAATATAGTATTACAAAGACTAATTTAATTGTTTGTGATGTAGCTTATAGAGCTAAGATAAATAATAAGGAAATTTCTATTGATATGGGACAGGCATCATATATCAATATTAAAGATGAATACACAAATCCTAAATATAATATTAAACAGTCAGGGATAGTTGTTACTATGGAAAATATATCCGCAAGAATGTCCTTTTCTTTTATACCTTTATCAATTGGCAACAAGCATTGCGTAGTATTTTCTGATTATTGCATTAAACATAAAGATGAAATCTCATCAGTTATTGATGAAATATTTAACAAAGAAATGAATATTGGCTTCATTTCGAACGCTCAAGATTTTATCATTGATGGGAAGGTGACTATCGATCTTGTTGTGAATGAAAGAGGAGCTGGATATACTGAGTCATGCGGGAGTGGAGCAACTGCTGCCGCAATTTGTATGTTTAAATTGTATGAGCTTGAACATGAATGTAAGGTTAACTCCTCTAGTATTTCTGTTAGACAGAAAGGAGGTGTTCTGTCTGTTATAAAATCTTACAATCCAGATAGATATGAACTTGTTGGACCTAGCGCTATAGAAGGAGAGGGGAATCTTGAATAGCTATGATAAATATATTGACGAATTCCTTAGATATCTACAATTTGAAAAATTATATACCAGAGATACTCTTATAAATTATAAAACTGACCTGAAACAATACTCAGATTATCTTAGTACCGCTAAGCTTTCTCTATTAAATATCAATAAAAAATATATTGAAAAATATTTTATAAACATTCACAGTCTCGGGCTATCACCAACATCATTAGCAAGAAAAGCTTCAACTTTAAGATCATTTTATATATATCTTTTAAAAACATCACAGATTAAATCAACGCCAATGTCTGGAATTAAAACACCTAAACTTTCGAAGAAGCTTCCAAATATACTATCAATTTCAGATATAGATATACTGTGTGATATCAAAGAGCTAACGCTAGCTGCTATTAGGGATAAGGCTATAATAGAGTTAATGTACAGCTCAGCACTTAGGCTGAGCGAACTATCGCAACTTGATCTTGATTCAATTGATATTACTGCGAGCTATGTAAAAGTTATAGGTAAAGGTCAAAAAGAGAGAATTTTACCTTTCGGAGCAAAAGCATTAGATGCTTTGAACATATGGCTGGTAAAACGAACTGAAAAAAATCCTATATCTAATGCATTATTTATAAATAAGTTCGGTGACAGATTGTCAAATCGCTCTATTCAGAATAGAATCAACTTTTGGGTAAAAAAACAAGGCTTGAATTGCAAGATATCACCCCATACATTAAGACATAGTTGTGCTACACATTTATTAGAAGCTTCTGGAGATCTTAGAGCTGTACAAGAGTTTTTAGGGCATGAAGATATAAGTACAACACAAATATATACTAATATGGATTTTGAACATTTAAATAAAGTTTATAAAAATAGTCATCCGAGAGCATAAAATATGAGTAAGAGCGAAACTTTTCATGGAACAACTATTATTGGTGTTAGAAGAGATAATGAGGTTGTGGTTGGCGGTGATGGCCAAGTAACACTTGGTAATACTGTGATGAAAAATAATGCAAAAAAAGTCAGAAGGCTTTATAAAGAACAAGTTCTTGCTGGTTTTGCAGGAGCTACAGCAGATGCTTTCACCCTTTTTGAGAAATTTGAAGGTAAGCTAGAAAAATATAGCGGCCATTTGACAAGATCTGCAGTCGAATTAGCTAAAGATTGGCGAACGGATAAGATGCTTCGTAATCTTGAAGCACTGTTGATAGTCGCAGACAAGGATGTTTCTTTGCTTATTTCGGGTAATGGCGATGTAATCGAACCTCAAGACTCTATAATAGCAATTGGTTCAGGCGGTTCGTTTGCTCAGTCATCTGCAAAAGCTCTTTATGAAAATACCGATTTATCTGCTGAAGATATAGTTAAAAAATCACTGCATATTGCGTCCGAGATTTGTATATATACAAATTCAAACCTAACAATAGAGAAGATTAATGTCTGAGATGACACCCAGAGAAGTTGTTCAAGAGCTCGATAAACATATTATAGGGCAATCTGATGCTAAAAGAGCTGTAGCAATAGCTCTTCGAAATCGATGGAGAAGACTCCAGTTAGATGAAGATATAAGGAATGAAATCACACCAAAAAATATTTTAATGATAGGACCTACCGGTGTAGGAAAGACTGAGATAGCTAGAAGATTAGCACATCTAGCACAAGCTCCTTTTATAAAAGTTGAGGCTACTAAATTTACTGAAGTTGGATACGTTGGCAAAGAAGTTGATTCAATAATAAGAGATTTAACTGAAATATCTATCAATCAGGTTAAATCTAAAGCCATGACTAAAGTGAGCCATAGATCGGAAGAATTAGCTGAAGAAAAAGTTCTAGATATATTGCTTCCCAGTCGTGAAGATAGTTTTAACATCACAGTAAATGCAAATAACGATACTAAAGAAACAAGACAAGCATTAAGAAAGAATCTCAGAGAAGGCAAACTTGATAATAAGGAAATTGAGATAGATGTGAGCGCTAATATATCATCATTTGAAGTAATGGCACCGCCAGGGATGGAAGAAATGACAGACCAGTTACAAGGTATGTTCAAAAATCTTTCTAATAACAAAACAAAAAAACAAAAAATGAAAATCAAAGACGCGCTAATTGTACTGTCAGAGCAAGAAGCAAGAAAACTAATAAACGAGAATGATTTAAAACAAGAGGCTATAAAACGAGTTGAACAAAATGGAATAGTATTTATAGATGAAATTGATAAAGTTGCATCAAGAGCTAATGCGGGTGGAGCAGATGTCTCAAGAGAAGGAGTTCAAAGAGATTTACTTCCTCTTGTAGAAGGATCAACTGTTAATACGAAACATGGACCAATTAAGACAGACCATATTTTATTTATAGCGTCCGGGGCATTTCATCTATCAAAGCCTTCTGATTTAATACCCGAATTACAGGGTAGACTACCTATTAGAGTAGAATTAAGTGCACTATCAGTTAAAGACTTTGAACTTATACTAAAAGAACCAGATTACTCATTAACAGAGCAATACATAGCGTTAATGAAAACTGAAGGTATTGATGTTACATTTGATAAAAGTGCTATTACTAGATTGTCTAAAATAGCCTGGACTGTAAATGAGAAAACGGAAAATATTGGAGCAAGAAGGCTGCATACTATTATGGAGAGACTGCTTGAAAAACTATCTTTTGAAGCTAGTGACATTAGCGAAACTAAAATTAAAATTGATGCAGACTACGTGGACAAGTATCTAAATGAGTTTGCTGAAAATGAAGACTTGAGTAGATACATTTTATGATTAAGCCAACAGAGTTAAGATATATAAAAAAAACAAACATCTTGTCCATTACATTCGAAGATGGGTTCAGCGGTGATATCACATCAGAATATCTCAGATGTTTCTCACCATCTGCTGAGGTTAAAGGACATGGACCAGGACAAGAAGTGTTACAGATTGGTAAAGAAGATGTAGTTATAGACAAACTTGAGCCTGTAGGAAACTACGCTGTAAGAATAGTTTTTGACGACGGACATGATACAGGATTGTATTCATGGGAGCATTTATACAATTTATGTAAAAACTACAAAGAAAACTGGCATAACTATTTAGATAGATTACAAGAGGCAGGACATTCAAGGAAAAAACCATGAGCAAAAAAGCAATTACTTGCAACACAGCCCCATCGGCCATTGGCACTTACTCGCAGGCAATATCTGTTGGTAACTTAGTCTTTATCTCTGGTCAGATTCCTCTTAACTATAAAGACATGAATGTCATTGAAGGCTCTTTTGAAGAGCAAGTTGAAACTGTTATAAATAATATAAAAAATATTGCTTCTGATGCAGAATGTAGCTTAAACGATTGTGTTAAGTTTACCGTTTATCTTAAGGACATTGAAAACTTTGCTGCTGTTAACGCGGTTATGGATAAGCATTTAGAAAAGCCTTATCCTGCAAGAGCTGCAGTTGAAGTCAGCAGGCTTCCTAAGGATGTTGAAGTAGAAATCGACGCGATATTATACAAAAAATAAACAATGAATAAATATTCTGGTGAAAGTTCTCAGAGTATAAGTCTATTAAAAGGTGTTGGTTCAAAAACCCAAACTTTACTGTCAGAAATAGGCATAGATTCAATGTTTGATCTTTTATCAACTGTTCCTATAGATTTTATCAATAAAGAGGAAACATCAACCCTCGATAACATACATACTGGAGACATAGTTGTTGTTTCTGGTGAAATTATCAAAACAGTAAAAACGCGTGGATTTAAACCAAATTACATAATAACAATTACATCACATCTTGGGATACTTACAATAAGATTTATTCATAAAATTATAATATTCATGAATTTGCAAGTAGGAATGAGAATTAGAGTATCAGGAAGTATAGTTAATAAAAAAAATAAACTCGAGTTTATTCATCCTGAAATTGAAATCATAAAAGATGGTAATAACTTAGAAAAAATTATTCCAAAATACTCTATCAGAAGCAAAGTATCACAATCAAAGTTTAGAAAACTTATTAGACAAGCATTTTCTATTTTTTCATATGATTACAAATTCTCATGTCTTGATGATTATTTTTATAAAGAATTCAATGCAATGTCCTTATTGAAGGCCTTTAAAAAACTTCATTTCCCACAGGATGATTATGATATTGCACTGTACAACTATAATCTTGCAAAACAAAGATTAGCTTTTGAGGAAATTTATTTACATAAACATGAATTCCTAAAAATAGTTGATAAATATAATAAAAAAGACTCATATTTATTAAATGTCAGCAAGGAAGAGCTTGAAAAGTTCTATAACTCTTTGCCATTTGAACTAACAAAAGGTCAGAAAAATGTAGTTGGTTCGATATCTGACTTATTTAGAAGTAGCGCGCCATCAAAGGTACTTGTTCAAGGTGATGTTGGTTGTGGGAAAACAATTGTCGCAGTTATAGCCTGTTTATATGCTGTTAAAAATAATCTTCAGTGTCTAATATTAGTACCTACCGAAGTTCTTTGTTCGCAACACTTTGAGGCGTTTACTCATTATCTTAGCGGGCATTGTAAAGTTGCTATGGTTAGCGGGAAAAGTTCATTAGCTGAAAAAAATACGATTAAACAAGAATTATCTAGTGGCAAAATATCAGTAATTGTCGGAACGCACTCTCTTTTGTTCAACAATTATACATTTAAAAACCTAGCCGTTGTCATTGTTGATGAGCAACATAAATTTGGAGTTAAACAAAGAGAGAAGATATCTTCAAATTATGTAAAACAGCCACACTTAATATATATGTCAGCAACGCCAATACCAAGAACACTTGCTCTTGTTTTATATGAAAATATGAACTATCTAACTATACCTGAAAAACCATCAAATAGAGTAATTACCGAAACAGTTGTTTATAGTGATAATTCTCGAAAAGAAATTGAAGATAATGTTACAAAGCATCTAGCAGGGGGGATGCAAATATATTGGGTTTGCACAAGGATAGAAGATACAGAGGAAGATGATAAACATTCTGTGAGCGTATTTTCTGAAAATATTAGAAAAAGATTTAATAATTCTTCTGTCGAAGTCCTTCATGGCAAGTTATCAGCTGAAGAAAAAATTAAAATAATTAATAATTTTAAGCTCGGAAAAATAGATATATTAGTAACAACCAGCGTAATAGAGGTCGGCGTAGACTGCTCAAATGCCAATTGTTTAATAGTTGAAAACTCAGAACTATTCGGGCTGGCACAACTACATCAGCTCAGAGGAAGGGTTGGGAGAGGTGTAACCAGAGGATACTGTTATCTTGTACACTCATCTAATACTGGCCTTGACGCAATAGATAAACTTAAGTATCTAGAGAGTCATCATTCTGGCTTTGATGTCGCAGAATTTGATCTTAAAATTAGAGGTACGGGCACGTATCTTGGTAATAAACAGTCAGGAATGCCAGATAACTATCGTGTATGTAACATCAATGACATTATGGAAAATATTTCATATATCAAAAAATTTAAATATGAATTATCATCAGCAGAAATTAATGCATTAAAAAAACGTTGGAAAGTAAAAGAAATAGATGAAGTTCAATTGTAAAAATAAGTGGATGATAGAGAGAAAGCTCAAAGACTTACCAGTGGGATTAAAAAGAATATTAATTGATAATGCTTCTTTAACAAAGAGAATAATAAAAAATAATCAAGAAAAGGTTAAGTTGATATCAACTAAGACAAGACTAATTAGTAATTTTGATAACAATTCTAAAAAATATGTATATGAAAGAAAGGTTGAGCTGAAAGGAGAACTAAGGTTAGCAATTAAGGCTGTCTCTTATACGCCTGTGAATGCAATTAAAGGCAAAGTTAACTTGATAAAAATTCTTAAACATAAATCATTAGCAACGCTATTATTCAAAGGTAAAAAATTTTCAAAGCATACAGTTCGTTACTCTGTTGCTAGAAGTGTTGTTTTGAGAGTTACGCTATTTAAGAGAAATAATGCAATCATCAAGGTAATAGAAACATTTCCCAAGCACAATAATTATGAAAAACTATCATTGATTGAATGCAGAAAAAATATCATTAATTGAAGATAGTTTAAGAATCTTTTTAGAATCTACATGGCTCTCATCACCCAAATATACAGCCTGTGATATTCCAGCCGATAGTCCAACTTTAATATTATTTATAGTATCTTCTATTAAAAGCGTTTTAGTATAATCTAATTTAAATCTACTCTTCAACATATACCAAAGTTGTATGTTTTCTTTTACATAATGAAGTTCATGAGCGCATATCATGTTTTCAAAGTATGGATTCAGATCATATTTTTCTAGTTTTATATTAAGAGTCTTTCTGTGTGCATTAGTTATTAAAATTAATCTAAAATTATCTTTCAGCTTATTTAATGTTTCTGTCACCCCTTCATATAGTTGAATTCTATCAAAACTAATTGAAGATCTTTTTTCAGCTTCAATATCAACGTTGAGCATGTTCGACCAATAATCAACGTCATACCAGTCTTTCGTATTTTTCTTATAATTAAAAATTTGAATAGCTAGAAGCTTAGCATCTTCAAATGATATGTTTTTATTTTTAGAGATGACACCAGGTATTTGATTTTGCCAAAAATTATTATCATAGGTATTATCAAGAATTACACCGTCCATATCTACTAACATGCAGTCTATATCTTTTAATATCATAAATCATAATGTATCATCCTTGTAACCCAGAGTATATAATGCCAAAAATTATTAAAGAGAAATCAATTTTCAAATCAAAGCTTTTTAATATTAAACAGACTAAAATTAAATTTGATAATCAAATACTAGACTATGAAATTATATCCGGCACTGGAAGTGGCGCTGTTCTCATAGTCCCAATTTTAAGCGATGAAATTATTTTTATAAAAGAATATGCTGCAGCAGTTGATGACTATATGATCACTTTCCCCAAGGGAAAGATTGATGATGGCGAGCAATTAATAGAAGCTGCTAATCGAGAATTACAAGAAGAAGTTGGATTTAAATCAGATAGCATTTCACTGATTGATAAAATTTACCTCGCACCCGGATATATTGATCACATCACCTATGTGATGATGGCAACTAATCTTAAACCTTCATCACTTCAAGGGGATGAACCAGAAGGTCTTGAATCAATACGGGTTAGCAGAAAAAAGATAGACATCTTTCTTAATAACTCACCTATAGTAGACTCTAGAGTCTTTGCCGCCATTCACTTTATTCAAAATTATGATAAGTAAAAATCTCCTTACATATATTCCTGATTTTCTCGAGCTCTGTAGAAGTGTTGGGGACATTCAACTTAATGGTCAAAATAATTTAAATATCAATATGAAATCAGACAACAGCCCCGTTACAAATATTGATTTACGTTCTAATGAAATTATAACAAATTACTTATCCACTACATTTGTTAATGATGTAATTATTTCTGAAGAAAACGTTAATCA
This sequence comes from Gammaproteobacteria bacterium, assembly GCA_016779485.1. Taxonomy (GTDB): domain Bacteria; phylum Pseudomonadota; class Gammaproteobacteria; genus CACLCV01. The sequence continues at coordinate 211,034 of JADHNN010000001.1, read as the reverse complement.
GTACGGGCATCAAAAAGCATATTGGCTCGTTGATCCTATCGATGGTACTAAAAATTATATTAAAGGGGGTAAAAACTTTTGCATATGTATCTCCTACATAGTGTCTGGTTATCCAGTATTCGGCATAATTTATATTCCTGCTAGCAATGAGTTTTACTATGCTTCTAAAGATAATGGAGCATATATTATTAAGCAAGGTATAGAAGCTCAAAGAATTTTAAATAGTGTTGAAACAAAAAGGAATATTTATGTCAGCACAGTTATAAGGAAAAATGTTGTTGATATATTAAAGAAACACTTTAAAACATCAGAACTTATATACATGTCCAGTGCTATTAAATTTACTAGAATTGCTGAGAGTAAAGGACATTTTTCGATGAGGCTGGGTCCAACTCATGAATGGGATACAGCTGCCGGACAATGTATTATCGAAGAATGTGGAGGATTTTTTTTAAATAGAAATCTCAATAGATTTTCTTATGGTCACGATGATAAATTTCTTAACGGCCCTTTTTTTATAATAAATGGGAATTTAGATTCTCATGAAAACTGCATTAAGGAGTGTCTTTCTTTGATTTAATCGATCTAATAAAGGCTTTTTTATTAAGCTTTTTCATGATTCGATACTTTCCATGTAAACTTTTGCACCATGTTGACATGGATTTTTCATAATCTCTTAGTTTATTTTCAGTCATAAAATTAATTGTATGCTATCATTTTTTATTAATGATGTTAAAGAAACTTTTTAAAACCATCTCATCAGAAGGCTATTATGATTTTACAAACATAATCATACCATGGCTTTTGTTCTTATCATTAATTTTCATTAGTCTGGGTTTGTATCAAGGGCTTTTTATTGCTCCTTCTGATTATCAACAAGGAGATGCATTTAGAATCATGTATGTACATGTCCCTAGCGCATGGATTTCACTTTTTGCTTATTCTATAGTCTTTTTTTCTGCATTAATATCAATTATTTGGCATATAAAAGTTTATGATTTAATACTTCTAGCATCATGTAAACTTGGGGCTGTATTTACATTCTTTACTCTGACCACAGGTGCTATATGGGGAAAGCCTATGTGGGGAACTTGGTGGGCATGGGACGCTAGACTTACGTCAGAGCTGATATTATTTTTTATATATATCTCAATTTTATTGCTACATGGATCTTTTGAAGATAAAAGAAAAGCCTCAATATCTGTAAATATTTTAGCTATTGTAGGTTTTATAAATATTCCAATAATACATTTTTCAGTAGAATGGTGGAACACACTTCATCAAGGCCCATCTGTAATAAAATTAAGTACACCAAGCATAGCTGGTGACATGCTAACCCCGCTTATCATTACAGCATTAGGATTTACATTTTTCTTTCTTGGCACTATGTTGAAATCATCACAGAACATGCTTCTTAATAATGAGAAGAATAAATCGTGGACTAAATTAGTCTAGACTGTTCTTTAAGCCTAATGCTGATGCAAAAGGCGAGATTATTAAAAACAGTATGAGAAGAAGTAATAAAATCAATAATTCAGAATGATAGTTGACGCCAGATGTTGCGTTAAAAACAGAACTAGTTCCAAATATTAAAACAGGTATATCCATAGGCAGAACTATTGTTGATAATAAAAGATTATTACCTTTAATGCTAAGCGTAAGAGATGCTGCTACGCCTCCAATGAGAGAAATTGTCAATGTACCTAAAATCAAACTAATAAGGAGAACTAGTGATGTATTCAGATCTGATGTAAGAAGGTAATTCATAATAAAGCCAACAATTATTAGTGGTGTAATTGTAAATAACCAATAAGATAAAATCTTTGCAAGAACATTAAACTCAAGCGCATCTGAATTAATTACTATATTTTCAAGCGTGCCATCTTCATAATCCTCTTTGAACAAAGCTTCCATATTGATAAGACTTACCAACAGGCATGCTAGCCATATAATTTGAGGAACTATGCGTTCATAGCCACCGGAAGTTGAATTAGCTAAGCTAATCGAAAAAAATGTGAGTACTAATAATAGATATATAATCGGCATGAATACTTTGTTGCCAGAGTTTAAAATTACTCTCATATCCCTATGCATTATTGAAATAAATGTATTCATAGCAGTTCAATATTATCAAAGTCATCTTTTGAGCTGTGACTAGTTGAAATAACTATCCCGTCAGCATTTATATGCTCTTCAATTCTTTTGTGAAACCTATCAATTGTTTTTTTGTCGAGACCAGTGAATGGTTCGTCAAGTACCCATATCTTAAAAGATAATAAAGATAGCTGAATTAAACTAACAATTTTTTTTTGACCATGTGAGAGAAACTTAATCTTATAATCAATAGTATTATCTATCTCATAATACTTTAATTCTTCTATCAAGTTTTTGAAAGTATTGATTTTATTGTTAAACTTTAATATAAACTCTATATTTTCTCTGACAGTCAGTTCTTGCTTTAAGCCATATTTATGACCTATATAAAATAAATCATCATTCATACTAATAGAATCATCAAGACGTACCTTACCAGAATATTGCGATGTGATACCCGAAATGATTTTCAGAAGTGAAGTTTTACCAACACCATTACTACCATGAATATTAATTTTCTGCCCTGAAGATATGAGCATTGAAATATTATTAAGTATTTGTTTTTCTTGCTTGATTAGACCTACATTTTCAAGACTTATAATAGTTCTATCCACTTTTAAAATAACTTTGTTGCAGAAAGAACTATTCCATCTGGGTCAGAATATATATATTGATTTTCTATAAAAGTGACTTCAGCAAAATTTAAATCTAATCCATATTTTCCAATATCTCTCTTTTCACTTTTATTTGGAACTAAGTTTAGAGCTTTAATGGAAATATTTATATTGTTTATTTCTAAACTATCTCTTATACACCCGTTTACAATGATGCCAGACCAGTTGTTCTTGGCACCTAATGCTGCTAAGTTATCACCTACAAGCGCACAATTTTCAGAACCTTTTCCGTCTACAACCATCACGTATCCAGAACCATCTTCTTGAAGAAGCTTTTTAACGTAAGAGTTATCCTCTATAGCCTCTACAGTTTTTATCTGCCCATAACAGTGAGTATTAAAACCAAAAGATTTAAATATTGGTTTTGCTATCTGTAAATTGTGTATATCACATAAATCAGCTGTATTAAATTTATTCATCTTTTATTATAAACTTGATCCTTTTTAATATTAACAGAGCAGGTATAGCTATTAAAGAACAAAAAATAAAGTACATATCCCAATTTAATAATTCAACTAAAAATCCAGAAGTCCCTGATAGAAATGTTCTCGGTAAAGACATAAGTGCAGTCATAAGAGCAAATTGTGTAGCAGTAAATTCTTTGGATGTCATATGAGCTATAAATGCTAGGTATGCCGTATATCCCATTCCTGCAGCTAAGTTTTCTAAAGTAATTACACTTATTAATATCATCATGTTATTGCCGACATAATATAATACAGTGAAACCTATAGTAGCTATTAGCTGAAATACACCAAAATAAATCAACGATTTATATAAACCTATTTTTAATGATAATGCACCTCCTATAAAAGCACCTAGCAGCGTAGCTCCAAGCCCAAAAAATTTTACAACAGTTCCTATTTCTGTTTTTGTAAATCCTATTTCTAAATAGAAATTAGTGCTTAGCGAATGCGCCATTGTGTCACCTACTTTATACATAAGCACAAAAAATAAAATTAAATATGGTATATATTTATTCAGAGCCAGTTGTTCTTTTGAATAACGAGTAAAAAACTCTTTGAATGGATCAACTATAGATTCTCTAAGTGTATTTGGTTTTATAGATACGTTTGGTTCTTCTGATAATACAGTTGTAAGAACACCTATCAGCATAATGAATGACATTAATGAATAAACAAATGAATATGTATATATATCTGCAAGGATGAGTCCACCTGCTCCTGCTGCTAATGCACCAAATCTATATCCAAGGACATACGCTGAGGCCCCAATTGTTTGTTGATTTTCTGACAAGATTTCTCGTCTGTATGCATCAATCACAATATCTTGGGAAGCTGAGAAGAATGTGACAGCTAATGAGAGAATAGCAACGTTATATAAATTTATTAACGGATTAGACTGCCCAAGGAAAAATATAGAAATTATCAATAGTACTTGAGCAAGCAAAAGCCAACCACGTCTTCTACCGAGCTTACTAATAATATATCTATCAAAAAGAGGTGCCCATAAGAACTTTAAAGAGTAAGGTAAACCAATTAGTGCAAATAACCCAATAGTAGATTTGGATACATCTAGATCTGTTAGCCAAGCTTGCAGAAGTGTAATTGTTAATAATAAGGGTAGACCTGCAACGAAACCCATCAATAATGATATAAATATTTTTTTCTCTGAGTAAGGTTTGATAATATCTTTTATTGAATCATATATCATAATTTATAATGAGCGGAGCATGATCAGAAAACTTTTTGTCCTTGTAGACAGAAACATTTTTAACTTTTTTAGCAAAATTATCTGTAACCATCTGATAATCTATCCTCCAGCCCACATTGTTATTATAAGCGTTTCCTCTATTTGACCACCAGGTATAGATATCAGTTTCTTTACATTTTATTCTGAAAGCATCTTTGAGTCCTATTTTATTTATTAACCTAGTCATCCATTCCCTTTCCTCAAGCAGAAAGCCCGAATTATTCTGGTTAGACCTCCAGTTTTTTATATCATTTTTTGTATGAGCAATATTATAATCACCACAGATGATTAATCGCTTTTTCTTATTTATCTCCTTTGTTATAAATTTTTCAAAATAATCCATAAACTCATATTTCAGATTCTGTCTTAATTCTCCAGAAGATCCAGATGGGAAGTAAACAGATGCGATAGAGTAATTTTCATACTCTGCCAGTATAAATCTACCTTCTGATTCAAAAATTGATTTTGAAAAGGACGTTTGGATTTTTATTGGTTTATGTATTGTGTATATAGCAACTCCACTATATCCTTTTTTTTCAGCAACATTTAAATATCTTGAATATCCTTTTATCAAAAATGACTCATCACTAATTTGTTCTTCTAAAGCTCTTGTTTCTTGCATACATATGAAGTCTGCTTTAGTTTTTTTCAGCCATTCAAAAATTCCTTTCTTTTGACTAGCTCTTATACCACAAACATTTATTGTTATAACTTTCATTTTTGTTTTCATGGTTATGTTATCATTAATTTATGGTCTTTCACTATGTTTGATAAAAAACAAGAATTTATTGAATTTACTATTAATGAAAATATTCTAAGATTTGGTGATTTTACTTTAAAATCAGGAAGGCGTAGTCCATACTTTTTTAATACAGGTCTTTGCAATAACGGTAAATTACTCTCAGAACTAACATCATATTATGCTGATTATATTCACGATCACTCACTTAACTATAATTTCATTTTTGGCCCTGCGTATAAAGGAATTACTCTTTGTTCATCAATATCTCAAAGTTTGTTTAATAAATATTCAGCTATTACCAATTATGCATTTAATAGAAAAGAGGCAAAAACCCATGGGGATAAAGGTAATTTTGTTGGTTGCGAAATCAAAGGAAAAGCTTTAATTGTTGATGATGTCATATCATCAGGCTCGTCAATAATTGAATCATATAATTTACTTACTAGTCATAATGTTGAATGTACTGATATATTAGTCGCATTCAACCGCATGGAAATTGGCGACAAGTTGATGGCATCCACAGAAATCACAAATAATTATAATATTGAAACTCATTACTTAATTAATTTGGAAGATATATATGAATATGTAAAATCAAATAATAATTACAAAAAATATATTCAAGCTATGGAAGAATATATTTCTAAATACAAAGGTTGTTAGAAAAGCAGTTTATAAGCAACAATAATAGTTACAACCTGGTAAGCTGTTTTTATAACTAGATTTGATTTACTTATAGCTATCATCGCTCCAATGTAACCTCCTATTAAAGAGCCTATTAACAGTACTGGAAGTATAGTTACATCTATAGTTGATATTAAATATAAAACTATTGCGCCTAACAAATTATAAAATAGTCCTACAACAAGCAAGGTGTATCCTACAGCTTGTTTAAATGACATGTTGTATAACTTTGTTAGCATAATGGTATAGAGTAAACCGGTGCCAGCTGATAGCGAACCATTAAGAAAACCAATAAAAAATAATAAAAGGTATACTATTGTAGAATTTAGATTCTTATTTACATTATCGTTATTTTTTATGAGAGATAGAATAAAAACCCCAAGTATTAGCATGCCTAGCATTTTTCTAGCAATATCTTCTGCTAGAAATTGAATTGAAAAAGCACCTAATATTACAGCAGGTAGGCCTACTATTAAGCCTTCAAGTAAGATTCTTTTATCTGGTTTATTTTTTTCAAAAAACTTAATTGATGCTCCAACACCCAATAAAACAGTAGAAATTTTATGTGTCGCTAAAGCTACAGGGAAACTTATTTGATATAATAATAGGATAGCTGGCAATTGAATAATACCTGCGCCACCACCAGAGAATGCTGAAAATAGATTTGATAAGAAAGAAATGAAGAATAAAAGAATATATTCCAAATCTTATGTTCTTCTTATCATTGTACCTACACCTTCGTCTGTGAAAAGTTCAAGCAACAAGGCGTGCTCTATTGTTCCATCAATAATTTGAACATTATGAACACCTGCAGACACTGCTTCGAGTGCAGATTCAACCTTGGGAAGCATACCTGATGATATAGTTCCTTTTTTCACATATTGCCTTACTTGTTCTGCATTCATTGATTTTATCAGATTACCATTATCATCAAAAATTCCAGTAGTATTTGTTAATACAACATATTTACCTGCTTGTAATATTTTAGCAATTTTGCCTGCCACAATATCAGCATTAATATTATACGTTTTATAGTCTTCGCCAATACCGATAGGCGCAATTACAGGTATGAAAGATGTCGAATCAAGAAGGTTTACAACGCTAGGGTCTATGCTTGCGACCATTCCTGTATTTTTAAAATCAAAGTTTTTATTCTTTCCTTCCCCAATCATTTTTTTTGCTCTAATTAGGCCGCCATCCTTTCCTGATAAACCTACAGCTCTACCGCCATGACTAGTTATCAAATTTACAATTTCTTTATTTATCAATCCGCCTAATACCATTTCAATAAGATCAATAGATTTTTCGTCAGTCACTCTCATTCCATCTACAAACTCACTTTTTATACCCATTTTTTCTAGATAATTAGTTATTTGCGGCCCACCTCCATGAACAATGACGGGATGCAATCCAACCTGTTTTAATAGAACGACATCTCTCGCAAAGTTATTTTTGAGCTTGTCATCTATCATTGCATTACCGCCGAATTTTATCACAATCACTTTATTAGCAAGTTTCTGGATATAGGGTAACGCTTCTATAAGTACGTTCGCTGTAGAAGGTATGTTTGCAGTATTCTTTCTTAGTTCAACTTTCTTGTCCATAATTTTAGAACGGTAATTCTAACGTATTATCAATTTTAAGAATAGCATTTTTAATTTCATTTTTAATGCTAATTAAGCCTTTTTCACTTAATGATTCGAAGCGAAGAGTTATTTTGGGAGATGTATTTGATGCTCTTATTAAGCCCCATGATTCAGAATTTGATATCTTTATACCATCTAGATCTGACACTTCATAATTTGTAAATACACTTTTTTTCTTAAAAGCCTCAATGAATTTAAAATGGTTATTTTTTGGGAAATCTATATCAATTTCAGGAGTAACATGAGTTTCAGGTAGCTCCATAAGTTCTTCTACCATAACAGGATCATTAGATAGTATTTCCAAAAATCTTAGAAACACATATATACCATCATCGAAGCCATACCACTTATCATTAAAAAAAATATGCCCACTCATTTCCCCTCCAAGTTTTGCGCCTTCTTTTTGAATAGTTTGCTTGATAAACGAATGACCAGTTCTAGATTCAATCGCTATGCCACCTAAATTTTCAATAGTTGTTCTGAGATTACGAGTGCATTTAACGTCGAATACTATCTTTGTATTAGTGTCCTCAGATAATACTGACTTTGAGAATAAAATCATTAATTCATCAGGCCATATTACATCACAATTGTTTTTTATAATTACAAGACGATCACCATCCCCGTCAAATGCAACTCCAAATTCCGCATTTGTATTTTTTATTTTTTCTTTAAGAGATTTTAAATTTTCTTCTTTGGTTGGGTCTGGATGACAATTTGGAAAATTTCCATCTACTTTTTCATTGATTAAATCAGAATTAATGTTAAATGAACTTACAATATCCTTTATTACATTACCTGTTACTCCATTCATACAATCTATAATAATTTTATTTTTAATGTTGATAGATAGATTCTCTTGTAATCTTTCTATGTATCTACTGATAATATCTGAGCAAATCTTAACGGTTCCAACTTTATCATCAGGAGTTTTCATTTTATTATGCTTGATCCAATCTCTTAGTTCATAAATATCTTTGTCAAATAGCGGGTTGCCATCAACAATCATTTTTATACCATTGTACTCTTTGGGATTATGACTTCCTGTAATCATAAAACCATTAGGTATTAATAATGTCTTAGTGGCAAAATACAGCATCGGTGTTGGTATAGCACCACAATCTACTACATCTACTCCGTTATCAATAAGTCCATTTATTAATGATCTCTTAATTTTAGGTCCACTTAGTCTGCCGTCCATCGCGACCACAACTTTAGGTACATTTATTCTCCTTGATAAGGCAAAACCTATTTTATAAGCAATATCTTCATTTAGATCCTTCGGATAGATACCCCTGATATCATATGCCCTGAAGATATTTTCATTCATTGTATTCATTTTTTCCCTGATGAGCCGAAACCTTTTTTTCCTCTCTCTGTTGATATAAAGTCATCAACTAATTCAAATTTAGGGTGTTCAATTTTTAAAAATATTATCTGAGCAATTCTTTCCAGAGGTTGGATTTGATAGGAACTATTACTTCTATTCCAACATGATATCATTAGTTCACCTTGATAATCAGAATCTATTAATCCAATCAAGTTTCCGAGAACAATACCTTTTTTATGTCCTAGTCCAGACCGTGGAAGTATTGTGGCGGCATAGTTTTTGTCTTTAATATAAATTGCTATTCCTGTAGAAATCAGAACTGTTTCTTGAGGTAGCAGGTCTATGGCGCTTGATATGGCTGCATGCAAGTCTAATCCAGCAGACCCGTCAGATGCGTAAGCTGGAAGCTTTTTGATAATATTATCAACTATCTTAATGGAAACTTTATCTAGCATTCTTGATTTTGATAATATTACATTTAAATTTAGATACTATCTTATTAATAATCACTTTAGCTAATTCTTTTTTTGTGTTCATTGCCACTGGTATAATTTCATTTTCATCTATGATAATAATTTCATTATGATCAGACTCAAACCCTAGACCCTTCTGATGATTTGCCTCATTGGCTATAATCATATCTATACCTTTTTCTTTAAGTTTTAATTTTGCATTATTTCTAATGTTTTTTGTTTCAGCTGAAAAGCCAACAGCAAATACTTCACTATTTATTATCTTAGCTGTTTTTAGAATATCTCTACCTCTTACAAGATTTATATTCAGTTCACCATCTTCAGTTTTGTGTTTATGATTCAGTGTATTAGATGGTCTATAATCTGATATAGCTGCTGCAGATATAAAAATATCATAATTTGATATACTATTAATCACTTCCTCAAACATCTCCGTAGATGTCTCAACATCCTTACACGAAACTCTTTCAGGTTTATCTAGCTTAACGGGGCCACTAATTAATTTCACATCTGCTCCTAAGTCTCTAGCATGTTCAGCAATTGCGTATCCCATTTTTCCAGAACTATAATTACTTATAAACCTTACAGGATCTATAGGCTCCCTCGTAGGCCCAGCAGTTACAAGAATCTTTATACCATCTAATGCTGCATAACCTAGAGATTTACTTAATTGATCAATAATTGTTTGTGGGGATGACATTCTCCCATAACCAATATCACCACAAGCATGATTTCCATAATCTGGCCCAATGATTTCAAACTTATCTTTCGATATATTTTCTAAATTCTTTTGCAGAATAGTGTTATTCCACATATTTGGATTCATGGCAGGCGCTAAATAAATTTTGTTTTTAAACGCAAGACAACTTGTCGACAACAAATCATCGCCCAATCCTGATACAATTTTATTCAGCGTGTTTGCAGTACATGGTGCAATAAGCATTATATCAGCCCATTTAGAGAGATCTAAATGCAAAAAAGAATCATCATGCTCTGATTCATCAATCATGACCTTGTTCTTCGATATACACTCAAGGGTTTTTTCAGTAATAAATGATGTTGAAGCTTTGGTCATAATGACTTTCACGTTTGCACCATTTTTTATCAGATTACTGACAAGTTCTGCTGCTTTATATGCAGCTATACTTCCCGTAATTCCGAGTAATATATTTTTATTGTGTAAATTTTTCACAATGTATATTCTCTAGCGTATTCAATAGTTTATCAATATCTTTCTTGGTATGATTCGATGTTAGGGTAATTCTTATTTTATCCTGATTTCTCGGAACAGTTGGATACCTTATAGCTTGTACTAAAATTCCGTGTTTTAAAAACTTATCTCGGAGGGCAATCGTAGACCCTGGGTTACCAAGTGTAACTGTTTTGATAGGCGTACTTGATAAGCTTGTATTTATATTTCTATTCGTAGACACTTCATTAAAATAGTCGATATTTCTATGCAATTTATTGAACATTGTTTTATTTGAAGCCAGTATCTTTAAGCTTTTTCTTGTAGCGTCAATTATACATTGCGGCAATGCAGTAGAATAAATATAAGGCTTACCTTTTTGAATAATCATATCAATCATATCTTTACTGCCACATATGAACGCCCCTAATGTTCCTACAGCCTTACCAAATGTTCCTATATATGCATCAACCTCTGAGGGGTCAATATTTTGTGATGAGCATGAGTTTTCAATAATTGCATTAGAATTATCACATTTAGCAACACCAAATCCGTGCGCATCGTCTAAAAACAATAATGACTTATATTTATTTCTTAGTTTATCGTGTAATCGTAAATTTGTAATATCGCCTGACATACTAAATACAGCTTCACTAAATATAATATTCTTATTTTTGGAGTCGAGATACTTTTCAAGCTCACTATTATCTAAATGCTTATACCTTCTTAAGCGTACTTTATTAAGCTTAGAAGATTCAATTATTGAGTTATGCGATTCTCTATCTTGTAGTACATTTATTTCTTTATCAAAAATATTCAGAACACAGAGATTTGCCATATACCCACTATTAACAACAATACATGCTTCAGTAGATAAATATTCTGCAATCTCTTTTTCAAGGTAATGATGTGATTTTGAGAATCCAGTAATTAGTGGCGATGAGCAAGATCCAGCACCATTGTCGCTTGCTGATTTCAAAAGCGTTGATATAACATTAGAGTTTTTGGACATGCCAAGATAGTCATTGCTTGCAAATGAGGTAACCAACTTATTTTTGACCTTTACTTGAGCTAAGTTTTGGTTATCAACAACGATGCGTTTACGCAAATAGTCAGAGTCTTTTAGTTTGTTTAATTGCTTTTTGAATAATGACAAAATTACAAAGTTTTAATGTTTAATTTATCCATAAGAACTTTATCATGGTTTATTGATGAATTTTTAGTTGTAAGGAGTTCATCACCATAGAATATTGAATTAGCTCCAGCAAAAAAGCACAATGCTTGCATTTCATCATTCATGCTATCTCTGCCAGCAGATAATCTAACAAATGTTTTAGGCATTGTAATCCTTGAAATAGCAATGATTCTTATAAAATCAAAATTATCTACATTTTCATTTTCTGAATATGGTGTTCCATCTATTTTAACAAGCTTATTCATAGGAACTGATTCCGGTTGTTCCTCCATGTTACATAACACTTCTATTAGTTTAAGCCTGTCGATGTTTTCCTCGCCTAATCCTAATATCCCACCCGTACATACTTTTATTCCAGCATCTCTGACATACCCAAGAGTATTTAACCTATCTTGATAAGTTCTTGTTGATACTACTTTACTATAATACTCCTCTGAACTATCTAGATTATGGTTATAATAATCTAAACCACATTCTTTCAATGATTCAGCTTGTTCTTTTTTTAACATGCCTAAAGTAAGACAAGTTTCTAATTTTAGATCTTTTACAGCTTTGACCATGCCTTTAATTTTCTCAAGGTTGCTATCATTTAAGTTTCTCCAAGCTGCACCCATGCAAAACCTTGATGCACCCGATGCCTTTGCAGCTTTAGCCTGGTCGATAACCTCATCAACTGATAGGAGTTTTTCTATTTCAACATCAGTATTGTATTTGATACTTTGCGAACAATACTTACAATCTTCCGGACAGCCACCAGTCTTTATAGACATCAATGTCGAGATTTGTATCTTATTTGGATCATGATGCTCCCTATGAACGGTTTGAGCTTTAAAGATTAAATCATTAAAAGGTAACCGATATAAATCCTCAATTTCTTCCAGTGGCCATTTCTTTAAATCTTTATTCATAAATGTAGCTTAATAGTAGTCCAAAAAAGATTATTAATCCAAAATAATTATTATTTTCAAATGCAGAAATGCACTGGTAAGGTATTCTTTTTGCAGCTAATATTTTTTGATATACAGACAGCATAAGCGCAATGAGAAGAGAAATATAAAAAAATAATTCTAACTCATTTATTAATCCAACTATGAATAGTAAGGCTAGAGTTAGGACATGAAGCTTAAAAGGGTAACTTATATCTTTGGCACCAAATAAAATAGCAGATGATTTATTTCCTATTTTTAAATCATCGTTTTTATCCGCGATAGCATAATAGGTATCGTAAGCTATAGCCCATGATATTGTGGCTAAATATAACAGTATGCATGAGGGAGTTACCTCGCCTATTTCAGCAATGTAAACCATTGGAATACTAGAGCCAAATGCTATGCCTAAGACTAGTTGTGGTATTTTAATAACTCTTTTTGCTAATGGATAAACTACTATCAAACAAAATGAGATTATTGCATAGATTAGAATATCTAAACCAATCATAAGTAGCAATAAAATACATAAGGCAATGAGACCAAGAAAAAGAATGAGAGCTTCGCTGGGAATTACTTTACCATTGGCGACTACTCTTTCTTTTGTTCTCTCCACCTTGGAATCAATTTCTTTGTCAAAAAAATCATTGATCACACAACCTGCTGATCTTGTCAATATAACACCCACTATGAATAGAAACATGATAAACATATTAGGTTGGCCGTTTGTCGCGATAAAAAACGCCCACAACATTGGCCATAACAACAAATAAATTCCTATTGGCTTATTAAGTCTCATTAATGATAAATAGTTATTTATTTGATTGATCATTTTAGATTTTTCCGTCAAGACCCATTTGGTAATACTTATGAATCAAATCATCTTGATTTTCTAACAGCCAATCTATTGAAGGTTCATTATTCATGGCTTTCTTAATAGCTTGATGTGTAGCTTTCCTATGAATATCAAAAAGTATTTTATGATCTAAGTTGTCATCTTTAGATACACTTGGGTTGAGCCAAACTGAGACTATAATACCAAGTTGATTAGCTTTATTTTTATCTATAGTACCATCCCTGACAGAATCTAAAACACCATTTGCAATAGCCCCCTGAACAGTTCCCATTAAAATGTTGGTGTATCTTGTATTGTCTACTGACACTTTACTGACCATCAGCGTTGCTGGCTTGACCATGATATCAGTATTCATGATTGCTAGTACTTTTGAATGGCCTTTTGCCTGATCGCCTAAAAGATTTGCAAACGCAGTTCCGAAGGGTCCGTCTAATTCACCAATAATTACTTCTGGTTCAGCAGCTGTTCCTGCTGGTCCACCAGCTACAAGGGCTTCTCCTACGCGCATTGTCATTTTTTCGCTCATTATGTACTCCTACTTTTAATTTTTTGACTATGATATAGTTTTTACATAATTATTTAAACATACATTATGATAAGAAAATTCAAAGAATTCATACCATCTCTAGGGAATCAGGTGTTTGTCGATGAACAAGCAACAGTAATAGGGGATGTTTCATTAGCAGATGACGTAAGTATTTGGCCCCAATCAGTGGTAAGAGGAGATATAAACCCCATCTCTATAGGTAGCAGAACAAATATACAGGATGGTAGCGTTGTCCACGTAACACATAAAAGTGAATATTCTACCGGGCATGAATGTAGGATTGGCGCAGATGTAACGGTTGGACATGGATGTATAATTCACGCATGTACCATTGAAGATATGGTATTAATTGGAATGGGTAGTGTATTACTTGATGGATCAACCATTCAATCAAATATAATTATTGGCGCAAAGTCTTTAGTTCCCTCAGGTAAAGTCCTAGAATCTGGTTATCTATATATTGGCTCTCCATGTAAGAAGATACGACCATTAAAAAACTCCGAACTTAAATTTTTAAAGTATTCGGCAGAGCATTATGTAAACACAAAGAACGAATTTCTAAAGTTGTCTTAATTTTTCTTCTAAGTTGTTTACATCAGGGATAAGATCATTCCATATTACAAAAGAGTGCTTAGCTTGTTGAATTAACATCCCAAGGCCATCATAACATATTTTTGCTCCATTATCATAAGCCCATGACTGAAAGGCTGTTCTTTTTTTACTATAAAATAAGTCATAGCAAATTGTCTTTGCATCAATTAAGTCATTCGGGAGAACTATTTCTTCTTTCGACATACTTATAGGTGTCGTATTTATGACCAAGTCATAATCTGTGTCGCTTCCATGGAGTGTTAGTCTATCGTTTTTGAAAAATGTAATTAAATTATCTGCTTTGATTTTCGTTCTATTTAAAATTGCAACGTTTGATTTCGTTGATTGTTGAAGAAGAGAGCTTATTATACTCATCGAAGATCCTCCGGCGCCGATGACTAGTATATTTGACCTGCCATATTCAATTTCTTTTTGAGTTAAATCATCTATAAAGCCAATTCCATCTGTATTGTAACCTTTGAGTTTATTTGATTCACTTATAAGTGTATTGACACTTCCACAAAGGATAGCCGATGTATCTAATGAATGACATAATTTGAATGCAGATACTTTAAATGGTATAGTTACATTCAAGCCTCTACCTCCATTTAAAAAAAAAGTTTCTATATTTTTTCTAAAATTTTCTTTAGTCGCTTCAATCTTTTCATATATAAAATCATTTAAGTTAAACTGTGAAGCAAAATATTTATGTATTTCTGGAGACAGGCTATGTTTAATCGGATTACCTATTACAGAAAACTTTAGTTTAGCCATTGTGCTACTTCTTTAGCATAGTAAGTAAGGATTGATGATGCGCCAGCTCTTCTGATAGATGTTAAAGTTTCTAATACAAGCGCCTGTTCATTTATTGCTTTATTTTTAGCAACAGCTTTTATCATTAAATATTCACCGCTGACATGATATGCAAATACAGGTATTTTATAAGATTCTTTAATAGATGATATTATATCTAAGTATGGGAGCGCGGGTTTCACCATCACAAGATCAGCTCCTTCTCTAAGATCTAAATCAACTTCTCTTAAAGCTTCTGTTTTATTAGAGTAATCCATTTGATAAGTCTTCTTGTCAGCTTTACCTAGTGAATTTGCTGATCCAACTGCATCCCTGAATGGGCCGTAGTAATTAGAAGCATACTTTGCTGAATACGATAATAACTTTGCATTAAAGAATTTATTTTTTTCTAGTCCATTTCTAATAACTTTTATCCTTCCATCCATCATATCTGACGGAGCAATGATATCTGAGCCAGCCTTTGCATGGCTAATTGCTTGTTTAAGTAAAATAGCATTAGTTTCATCATTTAGTATATATCCCCTCTTATCTAGAACACCATCTTGTCCATGTGATGTAAAAGGATCCAATGCGACGTCACTTATTACAATTAAATTTGGGAATTTATTTTTTATTCGTTTGATACATTCTTGAATAAGACCCGTTTCATTAAAAGCTTCAGCTCCATCCTCTGTTTTCAATTTATTTGAAATCTTTGGAAATAGCGCTATTGCAATTATTCCTAATGACATTATTTTTCTAACTTCTTTTAGAAGATTATCGATAGAGTATCTATTAATACCTGGTAATGAGGTAATTTTTTCTGTTTTATTTTTACCTTCAATAACAAACATTGGTTGTATGAGATTATGAGGAGATAGTGAGGTTTCCATGATCAGCTTCCGCATACTAGCATCACTTCTAAGTCTACGCATTCTTAGTGTTGGAAAATTTTGCTTTGATATGTTTTTCATTTGCTTTTTCATTTTAAGAGAAGATGATATATTAATCTATCAAGTTTTAACATATGAGGGTCTTAGATGAGAATTTGGCATGAAAACTACACACTTGAGCACGTAATTGCTCTAAGAGATAACAATTTAAATAAACATTTAGGCATAAAGTTTACAGAAATTACTGATGACTCGATAACAGCAACTATGCCTGTTGAAGACTTTACATGTCAATCTAGAGGTGTATTACATGGAGGCGCATCTTGTGTTCTAGCAGAAGCATTGGGAAGTATCGCTTCAAATCTATGTATTGATATGAAAAAACAAAAAGCTGTTGGTCTAGAAATCAACGCAAATCATATTAGGCCTGTTAGGTCAGGTATTGTTACAGGCATTACTAAAGCGGTTGCACTCGGCAAGTCTGTACATGTTTGGAATATTGAAATATTCAATGAAGCAGGGAAGATGAATTGCGTATCACGACTTACTACTGCAGTTGTTAATTTAAAAGAAGACGAAAAAGAAAAAAACATAAAGCTAGTAGACAGTTTACTTTCTAGCTAGTTTAAACATTTTTAATAATTTATTCTCATAATCTTTAAAATCATAATCTTTGTTCCAAGATACTAATGGTGGCATAGACATTAATATTGATTCTGGTCTACCTCCGGACTGTAACCCAAATAATGTACCCCTATCATAAAGTAAATTAAATTCAACGTATCTCCCTCTTCTATAAAGTTGGAACGATCTTTCTTTTTTTGTAAATTTTAAGAGCTTTTTCTTATTAAAGATAGTCGAGTATGAATCAATAAATGTTTTAGCACACTCCAAAGAAAAATCTTTACATTTTGTATAATCAAGCTTATTGAGCTGATCATAGAAAATTCCTCCTATACCTCTGGGTTCATCCCTGTGGGGCAAGTAAAAATAATTATTACATGTGCTGCTATATTCTTTATAAGAGTTTATATTGAATTTATCACATAATGCTTTTGCAGAGCTCTTCCAGAACAATATATCTTTTTCTGTTATAAAGTATGGAGTTAAATCAAATCCTCCACCAAACCACCAAATATTTTTAGAGCCTATATTTGCTTCAAAAAATCTTATATTCATGTGTGAGCATGGGATTTTAGGATTCCAAGGATGAACAATTACTGACACACCTGTAGCATTAAAACTTTTCAAACCTTTTATGCCTGTCTTTTCTAATGCGCTTGTTGGTAATTCTTTACCGGTAATACTTGAAAAATTAACAGCGGCTTTTTCTATATACCTTTTACCTACTATTTCACAGCTTCTTCCGCCACCGCCTTGCTTATGCTTCCATCTAATAATATGTTTCTTGCTAGTTTCATCAAGATCAATAAGCCGATTGATGATTTCATTTTGAGTCCTTGTATATAATATTTTTATTTCTTTTGTGTTCATTTTATCTTCTCAATACTTCGTTTGTAATTATATTTCTGACAGTGGACGGCTTTTTCTTATTACCTAGTTTACCATTAACAATACAACTTACTTTTCCATCAAACAATTTTTCAATTATACTAATGTCATTTATATATTCTTGATTCGAGTAGTTAGCACTCGTCGAAATAATAGGACCTCCTAGCTTGTTACAAAGATCTTTTACTACAGAGTGTTGAGTTATTCTAACTGCTACACCAGTATCACTTTTCAACCATGAGGGGCAGCTATTATTAGCCGGAACTATCCATGTCATAAAGTCTTTACTTTTTAGTCTCTCATCGTGAGCTATATCAATATCAATAATATCAGTCAAGAATTCTGCTTGAGAACTTATTAGTATAAATCGTTTGTCATAATCTCTACCCTTTAGCTGGAATATCTTTTCTACGCTATGCTTATTATAAGGGTCACAACCAATTCCATATATTCCCTCTGTTGGATATATTACTACACCGCCATTTTTTATAATAACAGATGCATCTGTGGTATTAACTTTTGGAATCATTTTTTAGCACGAGTTCTTCGTGCTCTTCTTTTAGGGGCATTTTTAATCATTTCTATGCATGTGATTTCATCTAATGATTTAGGGTCAACGTCTTTCGGTATGCGAGCATTCTTTTTGCCATCAGTTACATATGGCCCATACATACCATTCAGGACCTTTATTCCAGATGATTCAAAAATATTTATTTCTCTATTAGCATCTATCTCTCTCTTCTCTTTTATTTTTACAATAGCATCCGACTCTGACAGAGAAAAAATGTCAATATCTTTCATGGAAACATTTGTTTTACCACACTTTACATAAGGTCCAAACGGTCCAATGTTTATAAGTATATCTTCATGTTCAAATTCTCCAATTTTTTCAGGCAATTTAAATAAACGAATTGCATCATCAAGTGTAATAGAGTCAATATTTTTTTTTTGTTCTGGCGTAAGAGCTGCCCATTTTGGTTTTTCTTCATCGTCTTTTGTGCCCATTTGTATAGTGGGCCCATATCTAGTAAGCCTGACAGTAACAGGCCTCTTAGTTTCAGGATGAAATCCTAAATCTTTTAACTCCCTTTGTTCTGATATATCAACTGTCTTAATTTTATTATCTAGATTTGTTTTAAACGGCTTATATGTAGTTTCTACACATTCCATGTATTCTTTTTCACCGTTAGCTATTTTATCTAAATCCTCCTCTAGCCGTGCAGTGAATTCATAATCGACTAAGTCGTCCTTAAAATGATTGATTAGTGTTTCATAAACAACTTTTGCTAACGCAGTCGGTTGAAAATTACTTTTCTCAGGGTCAACATAATTACTTTCCATTATTTTGTTAATTATTGTTACATATGTTGATGGCCTACCTATGCCCAGTTCCTCCAAGGCTTGTATGAGACTAGCTTGATTATATCTTGCAGGAGGCTGTGTAAATTTTTGTTCGATGTCAACATTGCTGAGTATTAGCTCATCACCTTCTTTTAAACTCTCAAGTATTTTTTTGTTATCTTTTTCTGTTTCATCATTATCGCTATAGCTATATATCTCTTTATATCCAGGATACTCAAGATATGAACCTGAGTATTTAAAGGTAAATTCATTTTCCATAGATAATTCAACAGATACAGTCTTACTTCTAGAGTCTCTCATTTGCGATGCTAAAGTCCTTTTCCAAATTAAGTCATACAGTTTAAAGTCATTCTGTTCTAAATATTTTTTCACACGATCAGGCGTATTTTCCATGGATGTAGGCCGTATTGCCTCATGGGCTTCTTGAGCATTCTTTGATTTGCTTTTGAATACTCTTGGTTGCTTTTCAGCAAGCCCGGGATGGTTTTTATCTAAGTAGGATGATATGTCTTTCAGGGCATCCTTAGATAGATTTGTTGAATCTGTTCTCATGTAACTAATCAAACCTTCTGATTGACCTTTTCCTATGTCCATTCCTTGATAAAGTCTTTGAGCTATAGCTGATGTTTGTTTTACTGATAATCCAAGGCTAGTGTAAGCTGTTTGTTGAAGTGATGCAGTCGTAAAAGGAGCCTTTGGTTTAGTTTTCCTTTGTCCTTCTTTAATATTTGTGACTTTTATACTTTTATATTTTTCTATTCTTGATTTTATGCTCTCCGCTTCATTCGAATTAACTATATTTGTTATATTATCTTTTTTTATTTTTTCCTTTTCTATATGAGTCAATTCAATCTGGATATCTTTTTTGCTATTTGAGATATTTGCAAATATGTTCCAATACTCAACTGGCTTAAACGCATTAATTTTAATCTCACGCTCTACAATAAGTCTTAAAGCTGGGCTTTGAACTCTCCCTGCTCTCGCATCACGGCTAACTTTTTTCCATAAAAACTCAGAAATATCATAACCCATTAGATAGTCTAGAGTTCTTCGTGCCAGATATGCGTCCCATAGTGATGTTGAAATTGATCTCGGTCTTTTTAGAGCATCTGTAACCGCATTTTTGGTAATTTCATTGAAAACAACACGATGAGTTTCCTTGTCTTTTAGGAATTTTGCCTTATCCAGAATATCATAAAGATGCTTGGATATTGCTTCACCTTCTCTATCAGGGTCTGTAGCAAAATATATTACGTCAGCATCTTTTGTATGTTTCTTAATATCATCTATAACTGTTTTTTTATTGCTTGATACCTTCCAAACAGGCGCAAACCCTTCATCAACATTTATTCCTTTTCTTGCCGAGGATACGAGATCTCTGACATGACCAACAGAAGCAATTACTTTAAAATCAGGGCCTAAGAACTTTTCAATGCTCTTAACCTTTGTCGGCGACTCTACTATCATTAAGTTTTTCATAGCTATCCTAGGCTTAATTATTCTTTTTTTTACTTTATACTATCAAAATAACAATAAGTACAAGATATTAGATTAAAAAAATGACATTGAGAACAATATTACATCATCCGGATAATAGATTGAGGCAGAAGTGCCCTGATCATGAATTATTTAATAATGATTTAAAGGCACTTGTCTCTGATATGTTTGAGACTATGTATTTTGAAAAGGGTATAGGACTATCTGCAATACAAATAAATATTATCACAAGAGTAATAACTATTGATGTTTCTAAGGAACAAAATAAACAATTAGTTTTAGTCAACCCTATAATCATCGAGAAGAAAGAACCTGTTCTATTTAGTGAGGGTTGTTTATCTGTACCTGGTATCTATGAAAAAGTAGAAAGGTATAACTTCATTAGATATCGCGCCAAGGACATTAATGGTAATGAGTTTGAAAATAATGCATCTGAATTATTAGCTATTTGTATTCAACATGAAATTGACCATTTAGATGGTAAGTTATTTGTAGATTATTTATCAGATATGAAAAGATCCAAAATTGAAAAGGGCCTAGTAAAACAAAAACGAACTTCATCCCAGGTAAAACGAATAGATAATCCTTATATAAAGTGATTAAGCTCAAAATAATATTTTTTGGCAGCCCTTATTATTCAATACCCCTATTACAGAAAATTATTTCACTGGGGCATGAAGTACCATTAGTAATTTCTCAAGGTGCAAAAAAAAATAGAAGAGGGAAATTAGTCCACACACCAGTATATGAATTTTGTAAAAAAAATAATATAAAATGCATAACACCTCTTTCATTGCAAGATCGTACTTTAATTGAGCCAATAGTTAAGAACATAGACTTAGGATTTATATATGCCTATGGAAAATTAATACCAAGTGAAATTATTAAATTATTTAAATTTGGAATTATGAATTTACATTGTTCACTATTACCTAACTATCGTGGTGCCGCACCTGTTCAACATGCAATTATGAATGATGAAAAAAAGACAGGCATTACCTTTTTTAAAATAAACGAACGTCTTGATGATGGTAAAATTATTCTCAAAAAAGATTATAATATAAAGGATTCAGACGATTGTATGAGCTTGCAAGATAGTTTAACAAAAATTGCATCACAAAATTGTAAAGAAGCAATAAATTTAATGCATAGTCAAAAATTTATTCTAAGTTTTTCGGCTAAAAAAAATGTTTATGCTAGAAAAATCTTAAAAGAAGATGGAATCTTAGATTTGAAAATGTCAGTACGCACTATGTTTAACAGAATAAGAGCTTTAAATATATGGCCTATAGCTCGCTTAGAGCTCTTTGATGAGCAAATCAAGATTTTAAAAGCAAATTGCATAGTTGCTAAACATGAATTTATTCCCGGTCAAATTATAGAATTTAATAAAAATGAATTTGTCGTAGCGGCAGTAGATGGGTATTTATCTATAGAGTTTCTGCAGCTTGAGGGTAAGAAGGCCATCTCCTCAAGAGATTTATTTAATTCTAACGTCAAACTTAAACAAAAAATTATAAATGCAAAAGTAAACATTTAATAAAACATTATAATTTAAATATTTTATGATGTAGAATTGCACCAAGACACATCTATGAAAAAGATAGCAGTATTAGGCGGAGGTCAAGTAGGTTCCTCGTTAGCAAAGATTCTCACCGATGATGGCAATGATATAACCTTGGTTGATATTAACTCATCTGTTCTAGAGGATCTTCAAGAAGATAATGACATTAAAACTATTCATGGTAACGGATCATCACCATCTACTCTTAAACAAGCTGAACTAAATGACTGCGATATATTAATTGCTACGACTGGTAGCGATGAGGTCAATTTAGTGTCATGTCATTTGGCAAAAAAAATGTTTAATGTACCAACAGTAATTGCAAGACTTCGTAATTCTGAATTCCAAATTAGTACATCAGGCTTCGATTTAGATTTATTTTCAATTGATTCAATAATAAGTCCGAGTAAGCTGGTAACTGATTTTATAAAAAATATTATTGAACACCCCGGAGCATTTCAAGCTTTTGACTTTGCAGATGGAAAATTACAGGTTATAGGTGCCACCGTACTAAAAGATGGACCGTTGGCTGGGAAAAAATTATCTGAATTTAAAAACCATCTTCCTAATGTAGATGTTAAAGTTGTTGCTCTTTATCGGAACCGTAAAACAATCCCAGTAAATGGATCTACGATTATAGAGATAGGAGACGATATTTTTTTCTTGGCAACTCCAGAGAATATGAGATTTATAAGTGAATTAAGTAAAAACCAATCTCGTATAGAAAATATTATGATTGCTGGCGGTGGAAATGTTGGTATGACGTTAGCAACTGCACTATCTAAAAAATTCTCCACAAAAATTATTGAAAAAAACCTATTACGATCAAAATATTTATCAGAATCTCTAGAAGATACCGTAGTTTTGAATGATGATATTTCTGATGAATCTCTTTTAGAGAATGAAGGTATCGAAGATGTTGATTTTTTCTGTAGTGTTACAAACGATGATCAAATGAATATATTATCTGCAAAATTAGCAAAAGATTTAGGAGCGAACAAGTCTATTTCAATTATAAATAAACTTTCATATAGAAAATTAGTTTCAAAGGAAATAGATGTTGTTGTATCACCTGAAGATGTAACAATTGGCTCGATACTTGCCTCTGTTCGCACAAGTGATGTTGTTAAAGTCCACTCTCTAGGATTTGGCGAAGCAGAAATCTTGGAAATCATTATTCATGGAGATAAAAATACCTCCAAAGTTGTTGATAGAAAAGTTTCAGATTTTGAGCTCCCCACAGGCTGTAAGATAGGAGCAATATACAGAGATGGAGATATAATTTTGATGCACAATAATCTAACTATTAAGAGCAATGATCGTCTCATAATATATTTGCTTCATAAAAAAGATTTCTCAAAGTTAGCAAAGCTTTTTCAGGTGGGCATTGGCTTTTTTTAAATGAATTATTATCAAATTCTAAAAATTACAGGAATTATTCTTCTGATATTTAGCTTCTTTCTCTTGCTACCTACACTAGCAGCTATTTATTATGCAGACAATGTTGATAATTTTATAAAATCATTTTTAATAGTCTTCTTTATTGGTTTGTTAACTTACCTACCAAACAAAAGAGAAAAATCACAAATTAGAATAAAAGAAGGATTTTTAATAGTAACCATTTTTTGGTTTGTATTAAGTATCTTTGGTTCCATACCATTTTTATTCGATCCAAAATTAAATATATCATTGATAGATGCAATTTTTGAGTCTACATCTGGCTGGACGACTACCGGAGCAACAGTAATAACCAATATAGAATCTCTAAGTCCTCCCTTGTTGTTATATAGACAGTTGCTGCAATGGCTTGGAGGGATAGGAATTGTGGTTTTAGTCTTAGCTATCTTACCAATATTAGGTGTGGGGGGTATGTATTTATATAAAGCTGAGACATCATCTCCCATAAAAGACAATAAATTGTCCCCTCGTATTACTGAGACCGCAAAGAGTTTATGGGGTGTTTATTTAATTTTAACGTTTGCTTGCGCTGGATTTTACTACTCAGCAGGAATGAATTTCTTTAATGCTATTTCACATAGCTTCTCAACGGTGTCTATAGGTGGCTTCTCTACACACACTAATAGTATTGGGTTTTATGACAGTGATTATATAAAAATAATTTGTATGTTTTTTATGTTTCTTTCGGCCTTGAACTTTGTGCTTCACTTTCTATTATATAAAACTAAATCTTTCCATAACTATTTTATAAATTCAGAAGCGAAATCATTTTTAATCATTATCTTCGGCTTACTGATATTAATCTCATTTTTTTCATTCGGAGGACAATTACACAAGATTGATAATATTGACTTAATATTCCATGTTGTATCATTTGTCACAACATCTGGGTTCACTGTAACAGATTATAGTTCATGGCCTGTTTTTATTTTGACAGTCATATTCTTATCTAGTTTTATAGGTGCTTGCGCTGGCTCCGCAGGCGGTGGAATAAAAGTGATTAGAATAACAATCGCACTAAAATCTATTAAGAAACAATTATTAAAAGTAATACACCCAAAAGCTCAAATATCTATTAAAGTAAACAATAAAAAAGTGGAAGATGTAACAATAGAGACCATCTTGTCTTTCATAATACTGTATATTCTATTATTTTTTTTTTCTGCTTTCCTGATTATGATGTCAGGGCATGATCTATTAACATCGTTTTCTGCTACTGCTGCATGCATAAATAATCTTGGTCCTGCAATGGGCGATGCATATGGAAACTACTCTGCGCTTAATGATTTTTCTAAATCAGTATTATCCTTGATGATGATTATTGGAAGATTAGAAATATATACATTTGTAATATTAATGACAAAATATTTCTGGAAATACTAAATAATGTCTAAACCCTTCATATCAATAAAAAATCCTTTTGGTGATAATTATCAAAAAGGAGAGAGATTCTCTTATGGTTACTTTGCTCCTAAATACTGGTTAATTTGGATATTCCTTCTATTATCTTATCCAATTGCTTATCTACCAGGCTCACTTAGAGATTCAGTAGGCTGTTTAATTGGTGAAGTAATTCGAAGATATGGAAAAACTAACAGAGAAATTATAACAAAAAATTTGAAAGAGACATTTAAAGATATCTCACGGACTGAAATACAAAATATTTGTAAGATGTATTTTAAAAACCTCGGATGCATGTATGTAAACTTACCTCAACTCTGGTGGAAGTCTGACTCCAGTCTCCAACATATAATAGATAAAGAAGATACTCATCTTATAGATGACATATTGGAAAATAATCAAAGTGTAATATTGCTTGCTCCTCATTCTCTCTCATTAGAGTTTGGCGGAAGAGCAATATCTAGATATGATGTCTTAAGCATGTATAAGCCATTTAAAAATAACTTAATTAACTGGTTTATTGGTAGATCAAGATGTTGTAAAGAGAACGACAAGGCTATTATATATCCAAGAAACATGCAGGGCATGAAATCAATTATCAGAAAAATGAATCATCCGAGTGTACTTTACTTTTTAGCTGACGAGGATATAAGCGTGGATAATTCTATATTTAGCAAGTTCTTTGATACTAAAAAAGCTTCTTTAAAATCAGTTAGTAAACTTGCTAAAATAACAAAATCAAAAGTTCTTCCTTGTATCTGCACATATAATATCAACACTCATAGGTTCCTTTTCAAAGTTTTCCCAGAAATTAAGGATTTCCCGTCTAATGACATACGAAATGATTGTGCAAAAGTAAATACTGTTCTAGAAAAACAGATTCAGGTTGATAAAACCCAATATATGTGGACACTTAGAATCTTTAAACATCGACCTGACGGGAGTGATATCTATAAAATATGAAATTCCATCCTATTAACAAACCAAGCAATCAATACATGCTCAAGGTTAGTGATAGCCACGAGATTAATGTTGAAGAATATGGCAATAAAAATGGCATTCCCATGTTATTTCTTCATGGCGGTCCTGGAGCAGGAACATCACCTATTTTCCAAAAATATTTTAACCCAAATAAATACCGTTTAATCATGTTTGATCAGAGAGGTTGTGGTAAATCCAATCCATATGGTGAAGTTACTGAAAATACGACTCAAGATCTTATTCGAGATATAAATTTGATACTTGGACATTTTAATATTGATAAGACACATATATATGGAGGATCTTGGGGATCTACACTAGCATTATTATATGCAGAGGCACATCCTGAAAAAGTTGTCTCTTTAACATTAAGAGGTATTTTCTTATGCCGCAAGGATGATATAAATTGGTTTTATCAAAATGGTGCATCCGAGATATATCCACAATATTGGGAAAACTATATTTCAATTGTTGATCAATCAAAAAGAGAAAATATTTTATCTGCTTATCATAAAATGATTTTCTCTAGTGATGAAACTATTTCAAATAGAGCATGTAAAGAATGGTCTCTTTGGGAGGGAAAGTCATCCTGTTTAATTCCCTCTAATAATGTAATCAATTCTTTTGATGAATGTGCTGTGTCACTCGCAAGGATAGAATCACATTTCTTCATGAACAACTGCTTCATAAGAGAAAATCAAATATTAGAGGATATAAATAAAATTAAAGATATACCATGCATAATCGTGCATGGCCAGTATGACATAGTATGCCCTATACGTCAGGCACATGATTTACATAAAGTTTATGATAATGCAGAACTTATAATTGCTAAAGATGCTGGCCATTCATTATTGGAACCTTCGATCAGTAAAGAAATACTTAATATCTTTGATAATGTTATTGAATAAATATTTACTAATACTAGCTTTCTCTGCGATTATATTCACTGGATGTAGCACTGACAAAGAAACTCCAGATTCAAAAAGAGAAAAAATAATTTATCAACAAAACCTTTTAGAAATATTTGATGGAGAACATCACTTTGTTGACTATAAATACGGAGAGTTTTCTTTAATAGAACTATTTGATGAAAATAATGATAGTGCAATTCTGTTTTTACATGGGCGAGGTCTGCACCCTAACGAACAAAAACTTGCATACCCAATTAGAACAGAACTGAGCAATAGATATAATACTTATAGTATACAGCTGCCCGTATTAAAGAAATTGTCTACATATTATGACTACACTAAAATATTTTATGATTCTGATGAAAGAATAAAATCTGCCATAGAATATATTTCCACCAAGAATACAAATATCATAGTAGTCGCTCATAGCTGCGGAGTTCATATGTTAATGTCTCTGATTAACAACGAAAAGCTATCTGAAAATATCAGTTCACTTGTGTTGATTGGGAGTGGAGCGGTAGATAAAGGCCAAAAACTAATTTATAAGTACCCGTATTCTAAGATACTTGTACCAATATTAGACATATATGGAGAATATGATTTTAATTATGTAATTAGTAAGGCTGATGAAAGAAAAAGGATAATAAAAACAATAAATAATAAGTCTAAACAGATCCAAATTAAATCATCTAATCATTATCACGAGGATAATAGTTCTGAACTAATAGCTCATGTAAAGAAATGGCTAACTAATCAATAATATATTAATATATGGCAATGAGAATCATTAAAGAGTCTAGAAAGACTAAAGAAACAGATATTAAGCTTACGTTAAATCTAGATGGTAATGGTGAAAGTAATCTTAATGCAAATTTACCTTTTTTGGAGCATATGCTTGATCAAACCACTAGATATTCATCTATTGATCTTGATTTGAAAGCTGAGGGAGATCTTCAAATAGATGCACATCATACTGTTGAAGATATCGGCATCACATTGGGAGTAGCATTTGATAAAGCTCTCGGTGATAAAAAAGGAATAAATAGATTTGGATACGCTTATATACCTCTTGATGAAGCACTATCTAGAGTTGTAATAGATTTTTCAGGTCGACCAGGCCTCACTTACAATGTTACTTATCCAAGAGCAAGAGTTGGTGAATTTGATATTGAACTTCTCAGTGAATTTTTTCAAGGATTCAGCAATCATTCAAAAGCAACAATTCATATCGATAATATTAGAGGCAAAAACGCCCATCATATAGCAGAGACAATTTTCAAATCGTTTGGTAAAGCAATTAAAATGGCTATTTCATTCGATGAAAAAAACATCAATAAAATTCCGTCTACTAAAGAATTCCTTTAATGAAAAAAATTTCTGTAATAGATTATGGAATGAGCAATCTCCATAGCGTGTTGAAGTCATTCCAAAAAGTAATAGATAAGAAATATTCGTTGTCCATAGCTAAGACGATAAAGGATTTAGAGGATGCATCAATTATTATTCTGCCTGGGCAAGGTGCCGCAAATTCATGCATGGATAGACTTAACTCAAAATTTCCCAGCTTAGATAAATTTATTATCAACAGACCTTTTTTTGGAATATGTCTAGGTTTTCAAATTTTATTTAATGAATCATCTGAGGATGGAGGAGTGAAATGTTTTTCTATAATTGATGGAACAGTTACTGATTTTAAAAATACTACCAACAGAAAATTAAAAATACCTCATATGGGGTGGAATATTGTTAATCAAAACCACAGTCATCCAATATGGAAAAATATTTCTAATAAATCTTTTTTCTATTTTGTGCACAGTTACTATGCGCAAGCTACTAAACTATCTGATGAATTATCAACTACCGATTATGGGATAAACTTTACATCCTCAGTAATTAAAGATAATATTTTCGCTTGTCAGTATCATCCTGAGAAGAGCTCATCTAATGGCTTACAATTATTATCTAATTTTATAACATACTCAGAGGGCATTTAATGATCATATATCCCGCAATCGACATAATAGATGGTAAATGCGTAAGACTAACTAAAGGGGATTATTCTCAGAAGACTGTTTATTCAAATAATTTGCGTGATATTGCTGCTAGTTGGGTAGAGGCTGGTTCAAAATATTTACACATTGTTGATCTTGATGGAGCTAAAGCTGGCAGTACTGTAAATTTAAAAAATATTATAGAAATAAGACGATCATTTCCAAATATATTTATACAAGTCGGAGGTGGTATCAGAGATACAAACAGTATTGAAAAATATTTATCTCATGGCGTTGATAGAATTATCCTTGGAACAAAAATACTTAAAAATAAAGAATTTATTTATACCTTGGATAAGGCTACGAGAAAATCTCTTGCAATTGATATTGCAATTAAAAATGGAGCATTAGCTGGTGATGGGTGGGAAAATACTGAGAATGAGGATGTTGAATCATTTATAAAGTTTCTTGAATCTTATGATATTGAAATGTTTGTCATTACAGACATCAGTAAAGACGGAATGATGCAAGGTATAAATAAGAAATCAATAGATTCCGTTTTAAAATTCATAACAACACGAGCTATTATTTCTGGCGGAGTGACTTCAAAACAAGATATAAAAAGTATTCTAAATATGAATAAAGAAATAATTGATGGAATGATTATTGGAAAAGCACTTTATGAAAATAAAATTTTACTCTCTGAGGCTATCAATGAGTGTTGCTAAAAGAATTATACCTTGCTTGGATGTTGATAAGGGTCGTGTAGTAAAGGGAATAAACTTTGTAGATATTGTTGATGCCGGCGATCCGGTTGAAGTTGCAAAAAAGTATGACTCTGAGGGAGCAGACGAAATTACATTTTTAGATATAACCGCATCACATGAAGGGAGAGATACTATACTTAGTGTTGTCGAGAAAGTTGCTAATGAGGTATTTATTCCATTAACTGTTGGTGGCGGGGTGAGTGACTTTAATGATGTAAGAGATTTACTGTCTGTTGGCGCTGATAAAGTCACTATAAATACTGCTGCAGTATCTAATCCAAATATTATCAACGATGTAACTGAGAAAATTGGCCGACAATGTATTGTTATTGCTGTTGATGTTAAAAAAATTGATAATGAATATTATGTTTTTACACATGGAGGAAGAAAAAATAGTATGCTATCAGCATATGATTGGTGTATGGAATGCCAGAAAAGAGGAGCGGGTGAAATCCTGCTGACCAGTATGGATAAAGATGGTACTAAAGACGGGTTCGACCTTGAAATACTTAATACAATATCAACTGATTTAAATATTCCTCTAATCGCATCAGGAGGAGCTGGAAATCTCGAACACTTACATGAAGCAATTACAAAAGGTAATGCAGATGCAGTTTTAGCTGCTAGTATCTTTCATTTTGGCGAGTTTTCTATTACAGAAGCAAAAGAATACTTGAAAGGAAAGGGCATTTTAGTAAGATAAATTTCCTGAGGAATCCAAATGAATAATATTATCTATAGATTAGAAAAAATTTTAGAAGAAAGAAAAAAATCTGATCCCGATGAGTCATATGTATCTTCTTTATATAGAAAAGGAAATGATTATATATGTCATAAGATAATTGAGGAATCAAAAGAGCTAATAGATTCTTCGTATGAAAATAAAGAAAACATGATACATGAAACCGCTGATTTATTGTTTCATGTTTTAGTATTATTAGCTTCACATGACATTAAATATGATACGATATTAAATGAATTAGAAAAAAGATTTGGAACTTCAGGTATAGAAGAGAAGAATAATAGAAAAAGATGAGGAAATAGAATGTTAAGCGGAATATCTCCATGGTCAATACTACTTATTTTAATCATAGTTGTTGTATTATTTGGTACTAAAAAACTTAGAAACGTTGGTGCAGATTTAGGCGCTGCGATGAAAAGCTTTAAGAAATCCTCTAGAGAGGAGTCATCCAATAGTAAAACAATTGATGATGATAACCAAAATAAAAATTCTTAGAAATGTTTGATATTGGTTTTTGGGAATTATTTTTTTTATTCCTTCTATCATTATTTGTCTTAGGTCCAGAGAAGCTTCCACAAGTCGCCTCATTTCTTGGAAAACAATTCGGCAGAGTACAAAGATATTTTAATAGTGTCAAAAGCCAAATTGATGATGAAGTTGACAGCACAGATATTAAATCAATACTAAAAGATCAAGAGCTGTCTATCTCAGAATTGCAACAAAGAATTAAAGAGGCAAGTGATGAACCAAAATCAGACAAATCAAAGTAAAAATTCATTCATACCGCACTTATTAGAACTTAGAAATAGATTAACAAAAATATTATTGTTTGTTTTAGTTATTTTTATCTTACTTATTCCATTTTCTGGTCAAATATACAATATTTTATCTATACCATTACTTAATGCATTGCCTCAGGGTAGCGAAATGATTGCTATTGATGTTGCATCGCCTTTCTTGATTCCTTTCAAGCTAGTAATATACCTATCCATATTTATTGTTATCCCATATATTCTTTATCATCTTTGGTCATTTATTGCCCCTGGATTATACTCACATGAAAAGAAGCTTATTTTTCCTCTGATTGTATCGAGCAGTATATTATTTTACCTAGGCGCTGCATTTGCATATTTTGTTGTCTTTCCATTAATATTTGTTTTTTTTATAGGTATTGCGCCTACAGATGTTGCTGTAATGACTGATATCGGGAGATATCTTGATTTTGTTATTGCTTTATTTTTTGCATTTGGATTTTCATTTGAAGTCCCTATTATAACTGTATTATTAATAACATCTGGAATAACGACTAAAGAAAAACTAATATCAAAAAGACCTTATATAATTGTTGGCGCTTTTACACTAGGGATGTTACTCACACCACCAGATGTTATTTCACAGATCCTTCTTGCTCTTCCTATGTGGTTACTTTATGAATTAGGATTATATTCTTCAAAATTTTTTAAAATGAGAAAAACTTCTAATGAAACTGAAGAAGTATATAATGACATAGCTAACAAAGATTAATATGAATAATACGCAATCTAGAAAAATTTGGTTCGTTAGGCATGCTCAGTCTGAATATAACAAAAAGCAGCTTTTTACTGGCTGGCATGACCCGTATCTCACTGAAAAGGGAATGGCAGCAGCTATAAATTTGCGAAGTGAACTGTCGAGCATTAAGTTCAATCATGTATATAGCTCACCTTTATTGAGAGCTGCTACAACTGCAATTTGTATAGTTGGAGATGACACTAGTATTGAATACGATGAACGTCTTAAAGAGAGAAGTTATGGGGATTGGTCTGGGCTCAATAAAACAGAAGTGAAGCAGCAAATAGGCGAAGCTTCTTTTTTTTCAGCAAGAAGAGGGTGGGATACTAGTCCACCTAATGGTGAGAGTTTAAAAGATGTAAGTGTTAGGGTCATAAGTTTTATTGAATCTCTTCCTAAATCTGGAAATATTTTAGTTGTTTCTCATGGCAACACAATTAGAGCTATTAGTGTAATCCTCGGAATTAATAGTAAAGAAGATGTTTCTTCTTATGAGATTCGAACTGGGACATACTTACTTGTAGAATGATAAAGCCGACATCTTGTCGGCTTTTCATATACGAAGGAGGTTTGTATATAAGTATATTATCATATAATTATATATTATCAAGACTCATATTATCTAATATTTTATCCCATACTTTTAGTCTCAAATTTAGTGAATCTATTCCTGCCTGATAGGCTACTTCAAGATTTTTATCTGAACAACATAGTTTATTTAACAGCTTAGAAGATAATGGTCCATGCCTATCTCCATCTATATCGATATGTCTATTCAAGTATGTTGTAAACTTATTAGTAGCACTTGAATTAGTAACGCTTTGGACAATATGTCCAAACATATTCGGTATCACCTTCTCTCTACCTAGAGTAAAACTTCCTACAATTTTTGGAAGATCACCTGAAAGCGCTGTATCTAAATCAAATTTTATAAAATCTTTTACTTCAGCTAAAACATCTAAATTATTTATGCCGTAGTATGCATTACCTTCTCTATTAATACAGTCTATAAGTTCTAATATTTTTGAACTATCTGCACCCATCTCTTCCATTGCTTCCAGATATATTTCAAAATGAGATATATATCCTATCCCTTCGATATAATCACTTTCTTCAGATAGAACTATCTCATTTATGAAACTGGTTAGTCCATTTCTTGTATTCTCTGTGGGCACCCATGGGAGCGAATTTCTTGATAAACTAAATTGCAAAGATTTCAAAATACTCATAAAGCCCCATACAGAAAATATATGAGATTCCATAAAATATCTAATATGCTTGGTTTCGAGTTTCTTATGAAACAGCTTATGTTTATATATTTTATTTTTTAGTACAATAATTTCTTTTTTATAATATGCAAGATTATTCATATTCTTGTTGGGCCCGGCAGGACTCGAACCTGCGACCAATGGATTATGAGTCCACTGCTCTAACCAACTGAGCTACAGGCCCTATTTAGTTTAATTATAAAATCATGTTTTTCTTTTTTCTAATATACTTCTGATGGTACTCTTCAGCAATCCAAAACTTATCAGCCATGCTTATTGCGGTAACAATGTTACCATTAAAAGTTTCTTTGTTTAAAGATCTTTTAAGTGCATCTGCTATATGATACTGATCATTATCTAAATAAAATATCTCTGACCTATACTGCGTCCCTATGTCAGGTCCTTGTCTATTATAAGCAGTTGGGTCATGTATCTTAAAAAATATCATAACAAGGTCTCTATAAGTTATTTTATCTGGATTAAAACTAACTCGTACAGCTTCCGCATGATTGGTCGTTCCTGTACACACATCCTGATAGCTGGGATTATTAGTAATACCACCAATATATCCTACCTCTGTATCAAGAACACCAGGCGTAGTTAAATACTTTTCCTCAATTCCCCAAAAACAACCTGCTGCAAATATAGCTAAATCAGTCATTATCTAGAAAACTCTTAAGGTTTTGTGCTCTAGACGGATGCCTTAGTTTTCTTAATGCTTTAGCTTCTATTTGTCTTATTCTCTCTCTTGTGACATCAAACTGCTTACCAACTTCCTCTAGAGTATGGTCTGTATTCATATCAATTCCAAATCTCATTCTTAATACCTTTGCTTCTCTTGGTGTCAAACTTGATAATATGTCACGAGTAGAGTCAGAGAGGCCATCATTTATAGTTTGATCTAATGGTTTCTCAGCATTTTCATCCTCAATAAAATCTCCAAGATGAGAGTCTTCATCATCTCCAACAGGAGATTCCATTGATATTGGCTCTTTTGCAATCTTAAGAACTCTTCTGACTTTTTCTTCAGTCATATCCATGTGCTCTGCCAACTCTTCAGGTGTTGCTTCCTTTCCATTTTCTTGAAGTAGTTTTCTTTGTATTCTATTTAGTTTATTTATAGTTTCAATCATATGGACCGGTATACGAATTGTTCTTGCTTGATCCGCAATAGATCTTGTAATCGCTTGTCTAATCCACCATGTTGCATATGTAGAAAACTTATACCCTCTCCGGTATTCAAACTTATCTACGGCCTTCATTAAGCCAATGTTGCCCTCTTGTATCAAATCTAAGAATTGTAGACCGCGATTTGTATACTTTTTAGCAATAGAAATTACCAGACGGAGGTTAGCCTCTACCATCTCACGTTTTGCATTTCTCTCTTTAATTTCCCCTGATCTTCTATCTTTATTTATAAGTTTTATTTCTTGAATCGTTATTCCTTGACTTGATTCAATCAAACTTAATTTTTTATTTATTTTTATAAATTCTTTGCTAAAGGTTTCTCCATCCGTTGCTGCTTTAAGATGGTTATTTCTAATTTCATCAAGTATCTTAATGTCTGTCTCATTGTTTTTAAAAATTTTTAAAAACTCTTTTTTAGATAAGTTAGTTTGTTTTAAACATAGAGAGAAAATATCTTTTTCATATTTAACAATATTTCTTGATATGTTTTCTATTCTATCTGTTAGTTTCTCAATGAATAAACTAGTAAATTTGAAAGTAGAGATTTCGTTTCTTATTTTATCAAATATTTTTTCAGCTTTCGCAGTATCTTTTTGTGATTTATATTTCTCAAAGTATCCTTTTATTATCTCTACCTTTTGTGCAACTAACTCTTTATCTGGCGAATTATCAATAATTTCCTGTTCTTCGGATTCATCTATATCTTCTTTATCATCAGATGAGCTTTCTTCGGGAATTTGTTCTGTTTTGAATTCCTCATCAGTATTTTCTTTAACATCTAAAATATAATCAGATATCTGAGACTCTATCTCTTCTTCATTTTTAAATAGTTTTAAAAAAAAGCTAACTGACTCGGGGAATCTTTGTATGGCTTTATATATTAATTTCTGGCCCTCTTCTATCTTTTTAGCTATTACTATTTCACCAGCTCTATTTAAAAGCTCAACAGTTCCCATCTCCCTCATATACATCCTGACAGGATCTGAAGTTCTTCCAAACTCTTCATCTAGATTAGAAAGGACTTCTACAGCTTCTTGTTCTGTAATCTCATTATCATCATCATCAGATATTTCTTCATCACCAATTACAACCTCTGTTTCTATATCTTTGTTACTTTCAACAACCTTAATCTTAAGATCTGTTATGAGCTTTATAATCCCATCGATTTGATCAGCATCATACAGATTGGTAGGCAATAGATCGTTGATTTCACCTATTGTCAGAAAGCCCTGTTGTCTACCCTTCTCTATGAGCTCTTTGATTTCTTTTTGTTTAGTTTTAGATAAATTATTGCTTGGCATTGATATATTCTTCTTTGAAAGTGAGCTATTATATCACTAATAATATTGTAAATAATAAAAAAATATGATTTTCAGTTCATTTTGGGGTCATATTTATAAATTTCAAGATAATTCATGACCGAAACTTACACACCTGAGTGTGACTATAATATGCAAGCTCCTAATTTTGAGCTTAAGGGAGTAGATCAAAATCTCCATACTCTTCAGTCATGCCGAGGTCCAAAGGCAACACTAATAATGTTCATCTGTAACCACTGTCCGTACGTCCAATCTATTCTAGAACAATTAGTAGTTGAGGTGAGCGTTTTGCAAAAAAAAGGTGTTGGCTGTGTCGCAATTAATTCCAATGATTATCATTCATACCCGGAAGACTCCTTCGATAACATGCAAAAAATTTCAAAAAAATTAGGTTTTAGCTTTCCATATTTACTTGACGACACTCAGTCTATAGCACATAGCTTTAAATCTGTATGTACCCCAGACTTTTTTGGCTTTGATGAAAATCTTAGGTTACAATACCGCGGTAGATTCGATGATAGAAAGATGACCAAACAAATGTCAGCTAACTCCAGTGAAATGTTTAAAGGCATGATTGAAATAGTTAGAACAGGTATTGGTCCAGCAAAACAAATTCCAAGCGTAGGATGTTCAATTAAGTGGAGATAAAATGAATAATCGCATATTAGCAAACGCAATAAGATTTCTCAGTATAGATGCTGTGAATAAAGCTAATTCAGGGCATCCAGGCGCCCCGATGGGCATGGCTGATATTGCCACAATCTTATGGAGAGAGTTTCTCAAACATAATCCCAAGAATCCAAACTGGTTCAATAGAGATAGATTTGTTCTTTCTAATGGGCATGGATCAATGCTTCTATATTCTTTATTGCATTTGAGCGGTTATAAATTATCCATTGAAGACATCAAAAATTTTAGACAGATAAATTCTTTAACACCAGGCCACCCGGAGTGTGATATAACCGATGGAGTTGAGACAACGACAGGTCCATTAGGACAAGGTCTTGCTAATGCTGTAGGTATGGCAATAGCAGAGAAGAATTTAGCAGGAGAATACAACAAGGTTGGACACGAACTTATCGATCATCACACATACGTATTCGCAGGAGATGGATGCTTAATGGAGGGTGTTTCTCATGAAGCATGCTCACTAGCAGGAACCTTAAAGCTCAATAAGTTAATCATGTTTTATGATATGAACAGCATATCAATTGATGGGAATATAAATGGATGGTTTACAGAGGATGTGCCAGGTAGATTTAAAAGTTATGGATGGAATGTGATAAAAAATGTCAATGGACATGATTTTGTTAACATTAGGAATGCTATTAAAAGTGCAAAACATGAAAAAAGTAAACCAACTATAATCTGCTGTAAAACAGTTATAGGTTACGGTTCACCTAAATATCAAGGAACTAACGCTGCACATGGCGCTCCTATTGGTCCTGATGAAGCTGATATAGTTAGAAAAAGGTTAGGATGGAAAAATAAGCCGTTTATTATACCTCAGGAAATTTATAAAAGTTGGGATGCTACTGTCAAGGGAGTGAAATTGGAGGGCCATTGGGATAAAAAATTAGAAAAATATAAAAAGCTTTATAAAAAAGATTACCAAGAGCTTAGGAGACGAATTAAGAATCAGGTACCTAGCAGAGTAATCTCTAGCTTAGATAAATGTATGCTTAAAAATCATAAGCCAATGGCGACAAGAAAATCATCTCAAGTTGTCATGACAAGCTTTGGACAAAATATGCCAGAACTTATAGGTGGTTCAGCAGACTTAAAAGGATCAAACCTCTCATACTATGATGATATGAGTATATTCTCACCAAATAATCCTGCAGGTAAATATATCCATTATGGTGTTAGAGAGTTTGGCATGTCTGCCATATCAAATGGTATTCATCTTCATGGAGCAATGAGACCATTTGCTAGTACATTTCTTATTTTTTCTGAATATACAAAAAATGCGATTAGGATGTCATCTTTGATGAAGTTGCCAATCATATATATTTTTACACACGATTCAATCGGTCTCGGCGAAGATGGACCTACTCATCAAGCTGTTGAACAGATATCATCTCTTAGACTTGTTCCAGACCTTGATGTTTGGAGGCCGGCAGATACTCAAGAAACTGCAGCAGCATGGAAACATGCATTGCTAAATCAAGGAAGACCATCAGCATTTGCTTTAACAAGGCAAACTCTTAATGAATTACCTAAAACAAAGACACAAAGTACCAATATGAATAAGGGTGGATATATAATTTATGGCAAGAGTAATTCGCCAGATGGTATTATTTTAGCATCTGGTTCTGAAGTATCGCTAGCAGTTAAAGCAGCACAAGAACTCGGTGATAAAAAGTTAGATATACGAGTCGTATCTATGCCTTGTCAGGAATTATTTGATAGACAGCCTGCATCCTATAAAAATAAATGTATACCTAAAGACTTTGATAACATACTTGCTGTTGAAGCTGCTAAAGGAGATAGTTGGTATAAATATATCGGCAAAAAAGGCTCTATGATAACTGTGGAAACTTTTGGTTTATCAGGTACCGGAAATGATGTTATGAAGCATTTTGGTTTTACAGTTAATAATGTAAAAAAAGAAATTAAAAAATTAATAAATAAAAATAGGTGATCAAATGACTATAAGAGTAGCAATAAATGGTTTTGGTAGGATTGGAAGAAATATACTGAGAGCTAAATATGAAAGTGATAAATATCAAGATATACAAATCGTTGCCATTAATGATCTTGGTGACAGTAATATAAATGCGCACTTATTAATACACGATACTGTTCACGGTAAATTCAACAAGCCTGTGGAAGTGAGAGAAGATAAGATTATTATAGATAATTCAGATGAAATCTTAGTTACGTCTGAGAGAGATCCCAACAATCTTCCTTGGGAAAAACTTAAAGTAGATGTTGTTTATGAATGTACAGGAATTTTTGTTTCAAAAGACAAAGCTGGAGGACATATCAAAGCAGGTGCTAAGAAAGTTATTATTTCTGCACCAGGTAAAGAAATCGATAATACAGTTGTTTATGGTGTAAACCATGACACTTTAACAGACCAACATCAGGTAATATCAAACGCATCATGCACAACAAATTGTCTTGCAACCGTTATAAAGAATATTCACAAAAATCTAGATATCACAAATGGATTAATGACAACCATTCATGCATATACCAATGATCAAGTATTAACAGATGTATATCATACTGATCTAAGACGTGCTCGTTCAGCAACACAGTCAATGATTCCTACAAAAACTGGAGCTGCAGCTGCTGTTGGTTTAGTAATGCCTGATCTAAATGGTAAACTTGATGGCTTTGCTGTGCGTGTTCCGACTACTAATGTTTCTGTTGTCGATTTATGTTTTAACACAAGTAAATCAACTTCAGTAGATGGATTAAATAATCTTGTTATGGAATCATCCAATACTGATATGAAAGGTATTGTCGGATATAATAATTTGCCATTAGTATCTGTAGATTTTAACCACTCATCTTACTCTTCTGTATTTGATGAAAGTTTAACCAAAGTATCTGAAGGTAAACTTTATAAAATATGTGCTTGGTATGATAATGAATGGGGATTCTCTAACAGAATGTTAGATGTGACGATTCATTGGGTTAAATAAGTGACTCTCAATCATATATCTTCAAAAAGAGTACTTATTAGATTTGACTTTAATGTACCAATGTATGAAGGAAAGATTATAAATGATTTTAGAATAAAGCA
Organism: Gammaproteobacteria bacterium; assembly: GCA_016779485.1. Taxonomy (GTDB): domain Bacteria; phylum Pseudomonadota; class Gammaproteobacteria; genus CACLCV01. The sequence goes on along the minus strand of JADHNN010000001.1, from coordinate 171,417 downwards.
GTCACTTGCAACTATACAACTCCTTCTAAATAATAAAAATAAGCTTATTATAATGTCTCATTTAGGAAGACCTAATGAGGGTGAATATGATAAAAATAATTCACTAGAACCTATAGCAAAATATCTTTCAGAACTGTTATCTAAAGATATTAAATTTATTAGTACATTAGATGAGCAAGTTTCATTTGATAACAATGAAATATGTTTTCTAGAGAATGTAAGATTTAATATTGGGGAAAAATCATGTGATGAATCTTTATCTCAGAGATATGCGTCATTAGCTGATATTTTTATTTTTGATGCTTTCGGAGTGGCACATAGAAAAGAGAGCTCTACATTTGGAGTAAGTGAATACCTAGAGACTTATCCCGGTTTAAATATTAAACATGAAATTTCAACAATCAATAAACTTATTAAAGAAAACTCAAGACCCATGACGATAATAATTTCTGGAGCTAAGGTGTCCACAAAACTTATTGTTATAAAAAAACTCTTAAGTAGATGTGATCATATGATTTTAGGTGGAGGAATTTTGAATACTTTTTTAAAAGCTAAAGGGTATGAAATTGGTCTATCATTATATGAGGCAAACTTGGTGAATGAGGCTAAAAATATATTAAATTCTGAGTTAGCATCAAAAATCGTATTTCCATCAGATTTGCTTTGTGAATCATTCAGTCAAACTAAGAATAAAGATGTAATTAATATAATTAAAGATGATTGCATATATGATATTGGAGAAAATAGTCTTCAAGAAATTAAAAAACTTATTAATAAATCATCATCTATATTTTGGAATGGACCACTAGGTTATGTTGAAAAGAAACCATTTGATTATGCTACAAAAGAATTAGCAAAAACTATAGCAAAGCATAATTGTTTTTCTATTGTCGGAGGGGGTGATACACTACCTATTATCGAAAACTTAAATTTACAAAATGATTATAGTTGTCTTTCAACAGGCGGAGGCTCTCTTTTAACTTATTTAGAAGATGAATCTCTGCCGATACTCGATAAATTGAATTTATAAAATGAAAAAAAGAACTAAAATAATCGCATCTCTTGGTCCAGCATCTTCAAATGCAATGAAATTAGAAAAAATGATGCTTGAAGGTGCAGATGTATTTAGGATAAATCTTTCACATACCAAGATTGGAGATGTTGACCATATAATTAAATTGGTGAGAAAGGTAGAAAAAAAATTAGGAAGGCCCGTTGCGGTTATGTTAGATCTTCAGGGGCAAAAAGTAAGGATTAAAGGCTTTGCAAAAAAACCTCATATAACTTTAAAGTCTGGTGATAAATTTACTATAGATTCATCATTAAAAGATAATGGAAATCAAAAACAAGTCGGAGTTACTTTTAAAGATCTTTATAAAAATGTTAAACAAGGTGATGAGTTACTATTAAGTGATGCTTTGATCAAACTTAAAGTTGAAAAAGTAGTTTCTAAAAAAATTTATACTATAGTCGATCGTGGAGGAAAGCTTAAACCATACCAGGGATTAAATAAAAAAGGGGGAGGGCTTTCATTATCGGGAATAACAGCAAAAGATAAATCTGATCTGAAAAAGTCACTATCTTTTGAATATGACTACTTAGCAGTATCTTTTGTTAAAAACGAAAAAGACATTCAAGAAATTAAAAAAATTATCAGGAATAAAGATATTAGAATAATCTCAAAGATTGAAAGAAATGAAGCTTTAAAAAATATTGACAAAATAACAAAAGAGTCAGACGGTCTCTTGGTTGCAAGAGGCGATCTAGGTGTTGAAATAGGTATTGAACAATTACCTGCTGCTCAAAAATTTCTAATAAGAAAAGCAATATCATCTGATAAGTTAGTTATTGTTGCAACGCAAATGATGGAATCAATGATTACAAACAGAGTACCTACACGTGCAGAGGTATTTGATGTTGCTAATGCTGTTAGTTCAGGTGTAGATGCTATAATGTTTTCTGCTGAAACAGCTATTGGCAAGTATCCGTCTGATGTTATCGGTGAGGCCAGTAGGATTTGCATAGAATCTGAAGGTGCATATATAAGACCCCTATCTGTAGATAGAGTAGTACCAAAAACTTTACCTGTCGATCAGGTAATTGCTCTATCAGCAGTTTACAGTGCCAAATTAACTAAAGCGGTAGCTATCGCTGCATTGACTGAAACAGGCTCAACCGCTTTATGGATGTCTAGGGTGCAGTCTAATATTCCTATTTATGCAATGACACAAAATATTAAAACAAGTAGAAGAATATGTTTGTACAAGGGCGTGCAGTCAATAAAGCTTGATAAGTTAGAGGAAAATCATGCTCAAGCTAATATGCAGGTTATTGACCTTATGAAAGAGATTGGTACGGTGAGAAAAGGAGACTATGTAATCATCACTAAAGGAGACTTACTCGGTACCAGCGGAGGAACTAACGCAATGAAAGTTGTTGAAGTTGGCAATATGCTAGAGATTAATGAATAGGAGACGAAGTATGGATAAGAATATTTTACAAGAAACAGCAAAAAAAATGATGACTCTTCCAAAAGGTATACTTGCTATGGATGAGAGTAGCCCAACAATTGCCAAACGTCTTGCATCCATTAATGTAGAAAATAATGAAATTAACAGAAGAAGATATAGAGAACTAATTGTTACATCGCCTGATCTTTCTAAATATATAAGTGGAGCAATATTATTTGAAGAAACATTCGATCAGAAGATGGAAGATGGGACTCTTTTTAGAGATTATTTAAATTCAATAGGAATTCTTCCAGGAATAAAAGTTGATAAAGGCGCTAAAGATTTTTCGTGTCATCCTAATGAAAAAATTACAGAAGGATTAGATGGACTGAGAGATAGGCTTGCAAAGTACTATGAGGACGGCGCAAAGTTTTGTAAATGGAGAGCTGTAATAACTATTGGAAAAGATATACCTTCCGAAGGTTGTATCGAATCAAATATGAATTCGTTGGCAAGATATGCATCTTTATGTCAAGAGAATAATCTTGTCCCAATTGTTGAACCAGAAGTGCTTATCAACGGGCCACATTCTATTGAAGATTGCGATAAAGTAACAAGATCAACACTCCATTCATTGTTTAGAAATTTAGAAATGCTTAATGTCTATCTACCAGGCACTGTTCTTAAGCCGAGTATGGTTATTTCTGGTGAAGATAATTCTTCTCGAGCAGATAAAGACAAGGTTGCAAATATGACAATTGATTGTTTGAAAGACTGTGTACCAAATGATACATCTGGAATAGCTTTCTTATCTGGTGGACAAACTGACTGCGAGGCTGAAGAGCATCTGAACATTATGAATAAAAATCATAGTCTTCCATGGAGAGTAACATTCTCTTATGCTAGAGCTATTCAGGCTGCTGCTTTAGCAACATGGCTAGGCAAGGATGAAAATTTAATTACATCACAAAGCATATTAATTGAAAGAGCAAGCCGATGTTCAAGAGCATCTGTAGGTGAGTTATAATAGCTTATTAATTCTATTTTCAATTGCATTTATTGATTTAGTATTTGTGAAATTAATTATTGGGATTTTAGTATATTTTTTAATTTCATTTATATTATCCATTTTATTTTTATTTTTTGTATTTAAAACTAGTAAATCTATAGGTACTTTATATTTATCAAATGCTAAAATATTTGATATCGCAGAACCGATACAGCCTAATTCATCTTTGATGACCAAAATATTTATTGATTTCACTAATTTCATAAAATCAATATTCAAACCATCTAAAGCTAATGGCGAAAAAGCTCCACCTGCACCTTCTATTAAAACTGGTGATCTGTTAGATAATATCTTAAGTTTTTGATAGTAATTTTTTATATAAATCTTCTTGTTGGCTTGTCGAATAGCTAAATATGGAGATACAGGAGGTAAAAATCTATATGGATTAAGCTCATCTAGAGTTTGATAATTTTTTAAGATTTTATAATACACAGCTGAATCAGCAGGTATGAGTGTTTTTTTAATTTCTTTACACCCGGTTTCAATAGGCTTAAATGCCACGAAACCATATTTCTTATTTAATACTTTTATTAACTTTGTACCAATATAGGTTTTACCTACATCAGTGTTTGTACCTGTAATAAAAATATACTTATTCATCATTAAGCATTTGGTAAACCTTTTCATACCTTGAAGTAATAATACTTTTTATTTCTTTTGGAATATTTATCTGAGTTTGATTCCATTTAATTTCTTTCAAATAATTTCTAAAAAACTGTTTATCAAAGAAATCTATATTTTGATTATTAATATCCTCTGCCAAACAATATCTTGAACAATCAGGTGTAAATATTTCATCGATCAGTATGATATCACCATGATTATCATATCCAAATTCTAATTTGGTATCTATGAGACATAATCCTTTGCTGAGTGCATATTCATGAGCATATTCATATAACTCAAGACTCTTATTTCTTATATATGTAGCTTTATCTTCTCCTACCAACTGAACCATTTGACCAAAATTAATATTTTCATCTTTATCGCCAACCTCTGCTTTTGTTGATGGTGTAAATATTGGAGTTTTTAGCCTATCATTAATCTTCAGGCCGCCTTGCATTTTAATATCAGAGACCATGCCATTTTTGATATATTGATTGTAGGCCGATCCAGATATGTATCCTCTTACAATTGCCTCTATCCTTATGGGTGTACATTTTTTTACTAGAAGACAAGACTCCGATGTTTGTGGAAAAAGCTTACTAAGAGCTGAGTCATCTAAGATGTGATTTTTAATTATATGTTCAGTTTTTTCGAACCAAAACTTTGCTATTTTTGTAAGTAACTTTCCCTTTGATGGAATCTCATCTTCGAAAACAAAATCAAATGCAGATATTTTATCCGACGTTTTGATGAGTAGCTTATTTTCAGTATAGTTAAATATTTCTCTAATTTTACCAGAAAACAAAGGCTTATTTTCCAGGAAGAATTTATCAATTTGAGCCATTAATTTTTAAGTTCATTCATATATTTTGAAAACCTATTTTTATTTGTTGCAAACTTTTTTTCTTCAGAAGTTGCAAACTTAGTCGCAGATGATAAATTGTCTAAGTTTTCGCCAACTGCTATTACACCTACCATGCCCAGAATATAGTGTGGTGTGCATTTATAACCATATATACCTTCCTTAGTAAAAGTAATTTTGAGCTCTTCATTAATCTTGCCATTCCATTTAAGTGATGAATCAGCACTCATTTGCTCAATAGATGATGTGTTGTGTCCAGGATTTGTTGCTTTCCATATAACGGTATCTCCTGGATTAATTTTAAGAACAGCAGGCTTAAAAACCATCATTTGACCATTTGATGAGCTTAACATTTCTACTGTATGATCTGCAGCATTAACTGGAATACTTATAATAAATACTACAAGCATAAGTAACTTTCTCTTTATTTCCATGATTTCTCCTATAATAAAAGTTCCTAATTAATTTTATGACATTTTATCATAAAAAAAATAATTTTAATTAAGGGAATGAATGACTTATACTGACTTCAACCACCATTAACAAATGAAAGATTATATTATAGCCCCATCAATCTTATCTGCAGATTTTGCAAATCTAGGAAAAGATGTATCTGACGTTATTAAAGCAGGAGCTGATTTTATCCACTTTGATGTAATGGATAATCATTATGTTCCTAATTTAACCATTGGCCCATTAGTTTGTGAAGCTCTGCGTGCATATGGGATAAAGTCAACTATAGATGTTCACTTGATGATAACCCCTGTAGATGAAATTATTCCTCAGTTTGCAAAAGCAGGAGCAAACTATATTACTTTCCATCCTGAGGCAACAAAACATGTGGACAGAACAATTAGGCTCATTAAAGAGCAGGGATGTATGCCTGGAGTTGTTCTAAATCCAGCTACGAGTATATCAGTACTTGAGTATTGTCTTGAGCAAGTTGATATGGTTTTATTAATGTCCGTGAATCCAGGTTTTGCAGGTCAGAAATTTATAGATTCAACTTATGAAAAAATTATTGAAGTCAGAGAATTGATAGACGCAGTAAATCCTAACATTCGATTAGAAGTGGATGGAGGCATAAATCTAAAAAATATAGCAAAAGTTGCTGAGTGTGGCGCGGACACATTTGTATCTGGTTCAGCAATATTCAACTCACAAGATTATAAAAAAACTATTTCTCAAATGAGAGAACTTATTTCACAATCTTAATAAAGATAGATGGAATTTACAGATTTTTTAAAAAAGGTTAAAGACGGCTTCACTCTAATACCTATCATTAAGGAAATAGGCTCTAATGATTACAATGCAATTGATATTTATAGTCAATATTTTGATGAGAGAAAATCATTTTTCTTTGAATCACTTGAAGGTGATAAAAATTGGAGTCGATATACAATTATAGGATGCTCATCCGGAGACTATTTCAATGTTTTTGGAAATAATATAAAGCAATACAGTAATTTTATGCTGGATAGAGAGATTACGAATTCAAATCCTTTTGGATGGATAGAGAAACATTTCTCATCATATAAAGTTTTCATCCCTCATAATCTTCCATCTTTTTGTGGCGGATTTGTAGGACATTTTTCTTTCGAATCAATATGCTATTTTGAAGATAGTGTTGTGCAGCGTAAACAAGAAAATGATATTAATGCTCCAGATATATCTTTGATAATATGTAAAGATTTTATCGTATTTGATAAGGTAAATAATAAAGTCTTTATTGTAGTTTTTTCAAATAATACAAAAGAGGATTATCAGTCTAGCATCAAAAAAATAGACGAGTACTCATCTAAGTTAAATAAAAAGTTATGCAACAAGGCTTCACATACAAAGAATTATAAAATCAATTTACAGTATGACTTTGAGAAAAAAGACTTTATTTCTGCTGTGAAGAAAATTAAAGAATATATTAATAAGGGTGATGTAATGCAGGTCGTCCTTTCACAAAGAATGAGTATAGACTTTAAAGAAAAGCCAATTGATTTTTACAAGGAACTTAGAAAGATAAATCCATCACCTTATATGTATTATTTAAATATGGGGGATTATACTGTTGTTGGATCTTCTCCAGAAATACTCGCAAGACTAGAAAATGATAATGTCACTGTTAGACCTATTGCTGGAACACGCCCAAGAGGGAATGATATTCAACAAGATGATAATTATGAAATTGATTTATTGAATGATAAAAAAGAGCTCGCAGAGCATTTGATGTTAATTGATTTAGGAAGAAATGATATAGGAAGAATATGTAAAGCTGGAACAATAAAAATTAACGATAAGATGATTATTGAGCGATATTCTCATGTCATGCATATGGTTTCTAATGTAGAAGGGAAAATTAATCCGAATCTAACAATGTTTGATGTCCTGAGAGCAACTTTCCCTGCAGGAACTGTTTCAGGTGCTCCAAAAATTCGAGCACTTCAGATTATCTTTGAGCTTGAGAGTATAAAAAGAGGAATATATGCTGGAGCCATTGGATACTTAGGCTGGAATGGTAATATGGACACTGCTATAGCAATACGAACATGCGTAATTAAATCTGATAAACTACATATTCAGTGCGGGGCAGGAATAGTTTACGATTCTATTCCTGAATTAGAGTGGGATGAAACTATTAACAAAGGCAAAGCTATAATTAAAGCATTAGAAAAACTTAGAGAAAAAACATGATTTTAATGATAGATAATTATGATTCATTTACATTCAACATAGTTCAATATTTAGGAGAATTAGGTGCAAATGTTTTAGTAAAAAGAAATGACAAAATAACTTTAAATGAAATAGATAAAATTAACCCAGAAAAAATTGTGATATCACCTGGACCATGTACTCCAAATGAAGCAGGTATATCTATCGAAGTAGTTAAAAAATATTACAAAATAAAACCTATCTTAGGTGTATGCTTAGGTCACCAAACAATAGGCCAAGCTTTTGGTGGGAAAATTGTTACAGCAAAAAGCATTATGCATGGAAAAACATCAAAAATAACTCATGAAGCAGATTATTTATTCAATGGTATACCTCAACAGTTTACAGCGACAAGATACCATTCTCTGGTGATTCAAGAAGAGTCATTTCCTGATTCACTTATAATAACAGCAAGAACACATGATAGTGATCCGGATACTGAAATTATGGGACTGAGACATAAGAAACATAATTTATTCGGAGTACAATTTCATCCTGAATCAATTTTAACAGAATTTGGACATAAGCTTCTGGAGAATTTTTTAAATGTATAGCTTTGAGAACATACAGGCAAACTTAAACAATAGAATAGATCTATCTATTGAGGAAGCGTATTTTGTTTCTGAGAAAATGTTTGAAGGCTCTCTAGATGATAATCAAATAAAGGAAATACTTATTCTCTTAAATAAGAAAAACATTTGTTCAGCGGAATTGATTGGTTTTGCTACAGCTATGAGGAAAATTTCAACCAAAGTTGAAATTAATGAGAAAGTTATTGACAGTTGTGGAACCGGAGGCGATGGAATAGGCACGTTCAATATATCAACTTGTGCATCATTTATTGCAGCTGCATGTGATGTTAAAGTTGCAAAACATGGAAACAAAGCAATTACAAGCTCATCGGGAAGTGCTGACCTACTTCATGATGCAGGAGCTAAAATTAATTTAGAACCAGAACATGTAAGTAAATGCATTAGACATGTTAATTTCGGTTTTATGTTTGCTCCACTTCACCATATGGCGATGAAGAATGTTGCTAATTCTAGAAAAAGCCTTGCTCCAGAAAAGACAATATTTAATATGCTGGGACCTATTACTAATCCAGCAAATGCAAAAATTCAATTGATTGGTACTTATAATAAAGAAGCAATGAACCTGATTGCGAACGCGTTATTAGAGTTAGGAACAAAAAGCGCATTAATTTTAAATTCTAGAGATGGAATGGATGAAGCTAGTATTTATGATGTAACAGATGTCCTAGAGATTAAAAATAATAATATAACTAGCTTTACAATTGATCCAATAAAATATGAGTTAGTAGGAGAAGATTTAGAAAATATCAAAACTAACACTGAAAGAAGTAGTCTAGATATTATTTATTCTGTTATAAATAATTTAGATTCAGATGCGAGAAAAATATCAGTTCTTAATGCAGCACTTCTTGTCATGATATACAAAGAAATAGATTTGAAAGATGCTATATCACAATGTAAAGACTCTTTAGATAGTTATCTAGTCAGGGACAAATTTAATCAATATATTGATTTCACCAATCAGGTATCAAAAAATGCTAAGTGAAATAGTTAAAAATAAACTCAATGAAGTTGAAAAACTAAAAACTGAGCTTGATATTTCAAATTTAAAATTTGATCAGAGAAAAAGTAACTTTTATAAAAACTTACTTAATAATCAAAATAATAAAAAAAACTCTATAATTGCTGAAGTAAAGAGAAAGTCACCAAGCAAAGGAATATTAGATGATAATTTAGATGTTGCTAAAATTGTTAAAAAGTATCAAGAGGGTGGCGCTTCTTGCATATCAGTATTAACAGAAAAAAACTACTTTAATGGTTCAAATGATGATTTATTGGAAGCAAAGAGCTCAGTCAATTTACCAATACTTAGAAAAGATTTTATATTGGACCCTATACAGATCTATGAAAGCAGGATGTTGGGAGCAGATTGTATTTTATTAATTGTTTCAGCTTTATCATCTGATATGTATCTTCAGCTATCGGACTTAGCTCATCAACTTGACTTAGATGTTCTTACAGAAGTTCATGATAAAGATGAGCTTGAATTTGCTTTAATGCATAAAGCACAACTAATTGGTATTAATAATAGAAATCTAAAAACTTTTGATGTGGATATAAATACAAGCAAAAATTTGTCTAAAATCGTAAATGAAGACAACGTTGTTCTCATAAGTGAGAGTGGCATTCACAGCAGAGATGACATTATGAATCTTAATAATGAGGGGATATTCACATTTTTAATCGGTGAACATTTGGTAAAATCTAAAAATATAATAGATGAATTAGAGGTGCTAATAAATGGAAAATAACTTAGGTATGCGACATCTAGCTCTAAAAGTTAAAAACTTCGAAAAATGTTTTAATTTTTATACACAAGTACTTGGCATGAAAATTGATTGGAGACCAGACGATAATAATGCTTATCTAACAAATGGAACTGATAATCTAGCGCTGCATTATGATAGCAATGTATCTGGTGACACAAATGATTCTCGATTAGACCATTTTGGGATATTTGTAAAAAATAAAAATGATATTGATGTTTATTTGAAACATATGAAGGATAATAATGTAAAAATTCATAAAGAGAAAAAAACACATAGAGATGATTCTATTAGCTTTTATGTAGAAGACCCAGATGGTAATATTTTGCAAATATTATGGCATCCTACGCTAAGCAATGAATCCTAATATAACAAATACAAGCCAATCGCTCATTATAAACTCTTATTATGGCTATTCGTGCAATAACAAGAATAGATTACAAAAAAATAGAGAAATAGAACAAAAATATTCTGCTAATAAACTCATGTCCACTACAAAGAGTATTTCAGAAATATTAAATACAAAAATCCTGCATACATCACAACACTCTTTTGAACCTTCCGGAACAAGCTTGAGTTCCATAATAGAGTCTGATAATGTTATTTTCGGATCATCCAGCATTTCTCATTTAAAAGAAAGTCACATCAGCTTTCATTCATATTTTGAAAATTCCATTAACAATCTTATTATTTTAAGACTAGAACTTCATGTATCTTCATGCAGTAGAAAATGTGTTTATGCGGTTTTAAATGATTTAATAGAAAACTCTCTCTTTAATAATTATGACGCAATAACATTAGATTTTTTTCATAGAGGAATAAATTTAGAGAAGATAGAAGCTGATAAACAGATTCTAAGTTTATTTCTTCAAAAGCACCACATAGAATTTAATATGATAGCTAATGATTCTTTTGAATCATTTAAGCATTATAAATTGATAAAGAAAGAAGAAAAAATAAAAATCCCAGAATTGAATGACTATCTTTATGATTACTTAGTTTAGATATAGTAACTTATTTTTTTTATTATCTTTGAAGTCACAGACATAAGATTTTTAGTAGATTTACTCAATTCAATCGACCCTTGATCTTTAGCAGTATTTTTATGTTTTGTCTCATCTATTTTAATCTGTTCAAGAATTTTTTTACTCTTTACATCAGTAGCAGGAAGTTTTAGTGAATACTCATCCAAGTGATCTTCAACTTGAGTTTCTGTTTCATAAATAAAACCATAGGATTTATTTTTATCTAATGTACCTACGTAAGCCCCAAGCATAAAGGATGATAGATACCACAAAGAGTTTAATCTGCTTGTTCTGCCTGATAGTTCAGACAATCTTTCACTTAACATGTTCAAATGATTTTTTTCTTCAATGCACATATTTTTGATTATTTTAGTTATTGAAGTATCCTTAGTTGTCAAAGCTTGACCTCTATACAAAGCCTGAGCACAAACCTCACCCATATGATTCACCCTCATCACCATTTGTGACTTTGTCTTATCTCTATCATCTAACTGGTTATCTTCTTTATTTGAATATTTTGATTCAAAAATTACATTAATCGCATAATCAATTTCTTTTAGTATATTGTCTAAATTAGGCATATATGCACTCCATTAAATATATTCTTAAATAATTACTTGTATAGATTTCGTTAAATGAGTAAAATCATTATCCGTGAGTATAGATGATAGCAATAAAAATTGGTATGTAATTGATGCGACAGATGTCGTTCTTGGGAGATTAGCATCAAAAGTAGCTCACATGCTCAAAGGTAAACATAAGCCTCAATATCAACCGCACACTGATGAAGGCGATTACATAATCGTAATCAATGCAAAAAAGATCAGAGTTACTGGTAATAAGCTCTCTGATAAAATGTATTATAAGCATACTGGTTATATTGGTAATATGAAGGAAACACCACTAGGTAAAATGTTAGACAAGAAACCAGATTTTGTAATTAAAAATGCGGTGAAAGGAATGCTTCCAAAAAACACCTTGGGTAGAACAATGATTAAGAAACTTAAAATCTATGATAATGAAAACCATGGTCATAATGCTCAAAAACCAGTGACTTTAGAGGTATAAAAGGTATGCATAAAACATATGGAACAGGAAGAAGAAAAACATCAAGTGCTAGAGTATATCTTTACAGCGGTACAGGTGAAATCAAAATTAACTCACAAGATGTTGATGAGTTCACTAAATCTGCAACTTTGACAGCAAATCTTTTAGCGCCATTAACTAAGACTCAAATGCATGATAAAGTTAATCTCACAATATCTGTGAATGGCGGCGGTAAAAGCGGGCAAGTGGGAGCTATTGTTCATGGCCTTACAAGAGCACTCGTAAAATATCAAAATGATTTACTACCTACTCTTAAAAGAGAAGGGTTTGTAACAAGAGATGATCGTAAAGTAGAACGAAAAAAAGTTGGATTGAGAAAAGCTAGAAAAGCTACTCAATTCTCTAAACGATAGGTTCAGATAAATTCACCCCGTCATCACTAGCACTTAGTAGCATATCTGCGTGGTTTAGTGCAAATATTCCATTAGTAACAACACCAGGAATGTTATTGATTTTTTTTTCTAACTTTAAGGGTTCTGAAATCATAAAATTATGAACATCTAAAATAATATTCCCATTATCAGTAGTAAAATTTTCTCTCAAAACTGGTCTACCACCCATTTTTATTACCTCTAATGCTACGGCACTTTGTGCTATTGGAATTACTTCAATAGGTAAAGGGAAAGTCCCTAATACACTAACTTTTTTTGAGTCATCTACTATACATATAAATCTATTTGAATTGTGAGCTAGAATTTTTTCTCTAGTTAGTGCACCACCTCCACCTTTAATCATTTGTAAATATTTATTAATTTCATCAGCTCCATCAACATATTTGGATAACTTTCCAACACTTTTAAGGTCAACAACTTCAAAACCATTAGCTTTTAATAGTTCGGTTGATTTTAATGAACTGGAGACAACTCTACTAATTTTATTTTTTACTTTGGGTAAATATTCAATAAGTATGTTTACTGTTGACCCAGACCCTATCCCAAGAATTTCATCATTATCAATTAAGTCTAGAACAGATTCTGCTACTTTATGTTTCTTAGTAATTTGATCCATTTTGAAAAAATATTATTTTTATAGTATACACTATAAGACACATGTATATGAAAGATAACTACAGGAAGAATTGTTATAAAAAAATACTTAATGCAACCGCTGTTTATGATCTTGCTATCAAAAGTCCAACGCAATTTGCACCAAAATTATCAGCAAAGTTAAAAAATGAAATATTTATCAAAAGAGAGGACTTACAGCCTGTTTTCTCATTTAAGTTAAGAGGTGCATATAATAAGATATCTAAAATATCTAAGCCTGAACATATTGTTGCTGCATCAGCCGGTAATCATGCTCAAGGCGTAGCTATGACATGCAAAAAACTTAAAATAAACTCATCTATAGTAATGCCATCTACTACACCCTCTATTAAAGTCAATGCTGTGAAAAAACTTGGGGCTAAAGTCATACTTTTTGGGGATACCTATGATGAAGCATATCAATATGCAACAAAATATTCTCAGAAAAACAATTACAACTTTGTTCATCCTTATGATGATATAGATGTTATAGCCGGGCAAGGTACGATTGGTATAGAACTACTAGATCAATTAAAGGAACATCCAGATTATGTTTTTATACCTGTTGGCGGCGGGGGTCTTTTAGCAGGTATTAGCGTTTATCTAAAAGAAGTAAATCCTAAAATTAAAATAATTGCTGTTGAGGCTTCAGATTCTGCATGCTTTAATTTAGCTTATAAAAAAGGTAAGCCAACTTCTTTGAATCATGTTGGTATATTTGCTGATGGTGTGGCTGTTAAAAAAATTGGATCCAAAACATTTAAACTTACGAAAGATATAGTTGACTATAGTCTTACTGTAAGTACTGATGAAATCTGTTCTGCCATCAAAGATCTCTATGACGAAACACGAGTGATAGCTGAGCCAGCAGGAGCGCTGTCTCTTGCAGGTGTGAAAAAGTTTTTAATGAATCATAATATTCAAGGAAAAAAGATAGCAACGATATTATGTGGAGCTAACATGAATTTTGATCGGTTAAGACATGTTGCTGAGAGAGCTGATATCGGTGAAAGTAGTGAAATTATATTAGGCGTTACTATTGATGAAAAGCCGGGCAGCTTCAAGAGGTTCTGTTCAATCATTGGTAAGCGTTCTATTACTGAATTTAATTATCGATATGCAAGTGATAATAATGCACAGGTATTTGTTGGAATAAAAACCACAAAAGGGGAACAAGAAAGAAAAGACATTATATTAAGATTGAAACAAGCTAAGTATAAATGTCATGACTTAACAGACAATGAAATGGCAAAAACACATATAAGATACATGGTGGGCGGAACAAGCAATGATACTAAAGACGAACGTATTTATAGATTTATGTTTCCAGAAAAACCAGGAGAGCTTTTGAACTTTTTAAATGCTATCGGATCTACATGGAATATTAGTTTATTTCACTATAGAAACCATGGTGCAGACTTTGGACGAGTATTAATAGGATTACAAGCTAAGGAGAGTGAATTAGGCAGCCTAGAGAGGCATTTTAACACTCTTAAATATGAATTCCATAATGAGACGTGCAATATCGCTTATCGACAGTTTTTGAAATAAAAAAGGCCCTTTTCAGGGCCTTTTCCATATCTATCTACAAATTAACGTTTAGTCTTACGTTTTGCAGTTTTTTTCTTAGCTACTTTACGCTTAGCAGTTTTCTTTTTAGCTACTTTTTTCTTAGCATCTTCTTTCTTAGCTACTTTACGCTTAGCAGTTTTCTTTTTAGCTACTTTTTTCTTAGCAACTTTTTTCTTAGCTACTTTACGCTTAGCAACTTTTTTACGTGTTGTTGTGACTTTTTTCTTAGCAACTTTTTTCTTAGCTACTTTAGTTTTTCTTTTTGCTTTCGCTTTCTTTTTAACCATACATTCCTCCGCGGTATTGGTGGTTAATTTTTAGTTTAGTAAAAAAAATTACAAAAACAAGTCTTTATTATTAATTTATTAAAATAAAAATATTTTATTTTGTTAACTTAATTATAAAATCCCATTCCTTTTTTTCTAGTTTTGTAATTGATAACCTGTTACCGCGTTGAACAACTCTCATTTGAGATAACTCTTTGAAGGATTTTAACTCTTTTAAACTTACAACCTTATTAAACTTTTTTTTGAACTTAACATCTACCATCAACCACCTTGGAGCATCTTTTTTACTTTTTGGATCGTAATATTTTGCTTTTTTATCAAATGCAGTATGGTCTACATACGCCTCTTTACATATTGTCATCTGTCCATAAATACCAGGAATATCGCAGTTTGAATGATAAAAAAAAGCATTGTCGCCAAGACGCATTTCGTCTCTAATCATATTTCTTACCTGATAGTTCCTTATACCATCCCAAGGTTCAGTTTTATCTTTAGCAAGATCGTCTATGCTATAATCTTGTGGTTCGTTTTTCATCAACCAGTAATTCATTTTATAGATTCAATTATTTTTTGATTTATATTCTCTAGTTCACTTTCTACAGTTTCCAACTCATCCAGTTTAATTTTGTTTTTTATTTCTGAACCAGCTATATTAAGCAACACTAATATTAAAAAATAATCATGCCCAACATTCTTTGTTTGAGATTTCACCTTTTCTGCTTCATCTATAATTCTATCTCTAGACCTGAGTAATATACTCTTTTCTTCCTCAGTACACATGACTGAGATATCCTGGCCGAGAATATTTATATCTACTTTAGTCTTTTCCATAATCTTTTATGTTATCAATTCTTTCAAGTAGAGCCCTAAGATGAGATTTTGCAGTTTCATTTTTCTTTATTAGTTCTGATTTTTCTGAAACTAACTGGCTTTGTTGGTTTTTCAAAAGTTTGTTTTCGAGATTTGTGGAATCTATTTTTTCATTAAGTTTGATTACATTTTCCTTTAAGGAGTTCAGTTTATCTAATATATCTGACATACTGTATAATATAGTTTTAGTGATTACATTAATCAATAAAATTATTAATTTACATTACTTTTCTATGAATAAATCTACGTTAGAAGCTATAAATCACATTATTGATACTGATGATTGTCCATTTACACAATTTGAAGTACATGGATTTTTTATAGGTCTATTAGTATCTTCTCATAGTAAAGAATCAAGAAAAGAAAAAATAATCAAATTTTTAGACTTGTCTTCAAATATCAATACAAATAAATTAATTGATGAATTGTCAAATACAATAAGACAGGAGCTAATAAATCAAACACTCTCAGTTTACTCTTTTATGAATGATGATTCAGAAAAAGGCAGCGAGTTGGAGAGTGCCGCTAATTCTCTATCTGAATGGACATACTATTTCTTAATTGGTTATCAAGGTGAATCTTCTTTATCTGATAATCCCGATGTACAAGAGATACTTGATATTTTTGACGAGATAAGCCAGGTGAACCAGAAATATAAATTTGATGGATCTAAAAGCTCTTCTCAAGAGAGTTTAGATGAAATAAATAGTTTCATTGTAAAATCAACATTATACTTATATGAAAGGCGTACAAATGATTAATG
Source organism: Gammaproteobacteria bacterium (assembly GCA_016779485.1). Taxonomy (GTDB): domain Bacteria; phylum Pseudomonadota; class Gammaproteobacteria; genus CACLCV01. The sequence continues at coordinate 154,719 of JADHNN010000001.1, read as the reverse complement.
AATTTGTTAAAAGAAGAAAAAAACTGTTTACTCAATTAAGTGATAACTCAATATCAGTGATTTTTTCAGAGAATGATAAATACAGGAATAATGATGTTACCTTTAAATTTAGACAGTCTAGCAACTTTTTTTATCTCACCGGAATAAACGACCAATCGATCGTCCTAATACTAATCAAAGAAAATAATAAGTGTTGCTCAGTGTTAATTTGTAACCGCCCTAATGATAAGGATCGCATATGGACTGGGCAAATACCTTCAAAAACTTCTTATAAATCTAAATATAAACTAGATAAAGTAATATATTTCGATCAGCTGGATAAGCTTAACATTAACTGCATAAATAATTTATATTTTGAATTTAAAGACAAGGAGCGTTTAGAGGAACTGCTTTCAAGTATTCATCAGACATCAAGCAATAGATATTTTGTAAATACCAATTATCTATCCTCAAGGTTTAATTTATCAAACTTAATATTCAAACTTAGACTCATTAAATCTAAACATGAGATTCAAGAGATTAGCAAAGCTGCTTTAATATCAACCCAAGCACATATTAATCTTATGAAAACATGTAAAGCCGGTTTGAAAGAGTATGAAATTGAATCTGATTTCATTAGATTTTGTATGAACAATAGGTGTGAGCAAGCATATCCTGCTATAGTTGCAGCAGGAAAAAATGGCACTGTATTACACTACACAAAAAATAATTCATTACTTAAAAATAATAATTTACTCCTTGTCGATGCTGCAGCTGAATACAATAATTATGCATCTGATATAACAAGAACCATACCTATATCAGGGAAATTTAATGACTATCAGAAGACAATTTACAATATCGTATTGAACGCTCAAGAGACTGCTATTAAATCATGCAGAGTAGGTAAGACACTTCTAAAAATTCATGATATAGCTGTAAGGGTTATCGTTAAGGGTCTTTTAGAAGCAAAGTTACTAACAGGTACAATAGAAAATAATATAAAAAATCAAAAATATAAAAAATTTTATATGCACAATACAGGCCACTGGCTTGGTCTTGATGTCCATGACCCATGTCCCTATATATTGAATAATAAACCTGTAAGGTTCAAAGCGGGCATGGTTTTTACTGTAGAGCCTGGGATTTATATATCTAACAACCAAAGTATTAATAAAAATTACCATAACATAGCAGTTAGAATTGAAGATGATGTTTTAATAACAAACGGTGAACCTGTTGTCTTATCAAGAAATGTCCCAAAATCAATAAAAGATATAGAATCTTTAATGGCTCATGGCGGCAAGTAAAGATACCGCAATCATTGGAGGTGGTCTTGTTGGCTGTCTGATTGGTCTATCAATGGCTGATAAAGATAATAAAGTTGTTTTAATTGAAAAGAAAAAATTCAATAAAATTCTTTCAGAAAATTTCTCACCTTTATCTCTGACAGCTAATACAGTCGACTATCTTAAAACAAAAAAATTTGGAATCCTGAAAATCTAAAAAATACACCAATATATAATCTAGATATTAAACTCTTCAATAGTTTTAATACGATTAAAATCTCTTCAGACGAATTAGAAATTCCTGAATTGGGCCAAGTTGTTGATAAAGCCGCACTGTTATCGCATCTGAGAGCTTTATGTATAAATAATAAAAATATAGAAATTATTGATAATATAGATGTTGAACTAGATAGCAATAATTCTAAGATTATTTTGAACGACAAATCGTCAATTAAATATAAACAACTATTTATTACTGATGGTGCAAATTCTAAATTTATTGAACAATTTAATATTCATGCCAAGAAGATATCATACAATCAAACATCATTTGTTCTTAACTGTAATTATGATACGTGTGAAAATTCAGCAGTGCAAATATTTTCTAAAAAAGGAGTATTTGCTGTTTTGCCAGGACATAAAAAAGTAAAATCCATTGTAGCTACAATTAATAATAAATATATTAATAGTTATAATTTCGAATCTACTAATTTTAACGAGTCACTTCTTCAAAAAGACTTATTGCCATATGTTAAAGATTTACATAACACTAAACTCATCTACAGTCACCCGCTTGATACGTCAAGGCTAGATAAGTGGTATATTAAAAATATAATTTTTTTAGGTAACTCTTCTCAACTTCTTCATCCTTTTGGAGCGCAGGGTTTCAATTTTTCAGTTGATTGTATAAAAAAAATTGACTCTGTCAAAACTGAACTACTTTCAGGAGATGAATTCAATAATCATGTGAAGACTGAAATTATAAAGAAAAGGCATAGCTTATTCTTAGGCATTGATATTACGTCATCGTTATTAATGAGAGATTCATTTCTTGGAAATGTCTCTTCAACATTTTTAGGAGGCTTTATTAATAACTCCTCAAGAATTAAAAAAAGATTTATAAAAAGAATACTAAATATTTAAAAATATAAAATGATAATAAATATACTAAGTAATAGCCTTCTATCTAATATTACTGCTATCAGCCTAAATAAATACTCAGATTGTAATATTAATATGCAAAACAATGAGCTTAAAACTCATAGTAGATACTATTCACTTAATTATTTTAGTAAGTTTTTTCTTGAAAATATAAATGTATGGGATAAATTATCTCCCCTTAAAATAACACCTTATAAAAAGATTGAGATTTATCTAAATGAACATCATACAATTTCTTTTAATGACAATGATATCGATATTGACTATCTCGGATATATAGTAAGTGAAGATGAATTATCAAAAGCAGTTACCGAGACATTACTAGAGAGTAAAAGCATAAATTATATTAAAGATCAACGTATGCATAGTACCTCAAGCGATATTAATATTATTTCAGACTATTCTGATGTTGATTCAGAAATTAAGTCAAAACACTTTGTGTCCGAGAGTTATAATCAAACAGCGATTAACATCAACATTACTCATAGCAAAGATAATAAAAATATTCCTCGTCAAATTTTTTATAAAGATGAGATCTTGGGTTTCCTGCCAACTAGTAATAAAACCTATAACTTAATTTGGACTATTCCAGATAAGTTATTTGATCAATTATCATCGACTAATCCCGATGAATATTTGAAGCTTATACACAAAAGAGCACAGTTGATATTGGGTGAAATAGAAGAGCTTTCTATAGGCCAATCCTTTCCATTGTCATCAAGGCACTCGGATTGTTATTGCTATCAAAACAATATCCTTGTAGGAGAGTCTGCACATAAATTTCATCCTCTTGCAGGTCTTGGTTTAAATATGGGTATAGAAGATATTGATGTACTTTCTAGACTGATATCTAAAAATTTAGAATTTAATGTAATTAGTCGTGAATATGTAATTAAGCGTATTTTTAGAAACTCTAGCCTACATCACATACTTAATACAATTATCAAATTTCATTCATTTAATTTACTTCCAGATTTCTTTAGAAGAATATTCTTAAATATTTTTGATAGATCTATATTTCTTAAACCAACTATTATTAGAAATGCAACTGGATTTGATAATTTAATCAAATAGTAAATACACTGCTACCACTAATAATAAAGTAGAAAAAATATTTTTTACTTTATCGGGATTTAAGATTCTCAAAAGATAAACGCCAGTATAAGAACCTAAAATCCCTGAAGGTATGAGTATGAATAAAGAAATATGATTAATTTTTTCACTATATATGGATGGATTTAAAACAAACATGTATAATAAAGATGATACGGCAATAATTAATCCAATAGCGGATGCAGATGCAATTGACCTTTTAATATCAGCAATCAAAAATGATAAATATGGAACTGATAAAGTACCACCCCCAATACCCATCAGCGAACTAATTGATCCATTAGCAAAAAAATATAGATTACCAGCTTTGTTAAGATAATTAATATTATTTCTAATTATCTTCGCATCACTTATAAGAAGTAGAGCAAGAATAATGAGTATTACACTATAGACAAGCTCCAATAATTCCGATGAAACATGTTCAAGGATATAAATACCAAAAAAAGAACCTAAAATGACGTATATGGAGTACTTCTTTATAATACTTATATCTATCAGTCTATTTTTATAATGGAGTATAGAGCTTGTTGAACCTGCGAAAATTATACTTATCAACGAAGTATATACTGCAACTTGTAGTTCATAACCACTAAATAGTCCATAGTATTTATGAATAATCATCAAGCCAGGAACAAATATAATACCGCCTCCCAAGCCAAGCATTCCAGCAGTGATACCACCTAAGAAGCCAATAAGTATGTATATGTATATATGTTCCATAGATAATAAGTCCAATGTGGGTACATTCTAGTTTAAAATTTAACTAAATGTGGCATAATAAACCGAATTATTTAGGGTAACCCCAATCAATTAACAGTTATTTAGGAAAAATCATATGTCAGGATATCACTTTTTATTCGTACCCGGTCCATCAAATGTGCCATCTGCAGTCCAACAAGCAATTCATTGCCCAATGGAAGATCATAGAAACCCAACAATACCAGATCTTATCCAACCTATTACACAAGATTTGAAGAAACTTTTAAGAACTGAAACAGGGAAAGTAGTGTTCTTTCCATCATCTGGAACAGGTTGCTGGGAAGCAGCTTTGCAGAATACTCTGAATATAGGAGATAAAGTGCTAGGAGCTAGCTTCGGGCAATTCAGCATGTTGTGGTTAGATATGTGCAAAAGATTACAATTTGAACCAATTACAATGGAAGAGGAATGGGGTACAGGAGCTAATCCTGAGAGTTATCATAAACATCTTTCAGAGGATAAAAACCATGAAATAAAAGCTGTGCTTGTTTGTCAAAATGAAACAGCTACAGGTGTACGAAGTGACGTCCAAGCGATAAGAAAAATTTTAGATGACTTGAACCATCCAGCACTTCTGTTTGTAGATGGAGTAAGCTCTGTCGCAAGTTATGAATTTGAAATGGATAAATGGGGAGTAGACTGCATAGTAAGTGGATCCCAAAAAGGATTTATGATGCCAGCTGGGCTTGGTATTTTAGGTGTTAGTCAAAAAGCTATTGCTGCTATGAAAGACTCAAATTATCCAACATGTTATTTCGATGTTGCTGATATGATTGAGAAACTTGATGGGGGATATCTTCCATATACCCCACCTGTTAATTTATTAAGAGGATTTCGAGTAGCCATAGATATGATATTTGAAGAAGGGCTAGAGAATGTATGGAAAAGACATCATCGTTTAGCTGAAGGTACTAGAAAGGCAATAACAGAAGGTTGGGGTCTCAAACTGTGTGCTAAAGAAGAAAAATGGTACTCAGACACAGTATCTGCGATTATGGTTCCAGAGGGTATTGATGGCGCGAAAGTAATTAGTACTGCATTTAATAAATATAATTTAGCTCTAGGAGCTGGCTTATCTAAAGTGGCGGGTAAAGTATTCAGAATTGGTCACCTAGGTGATTTAAATGAATGCATGTTATTTGGTGCAATATCTGGTGCTGAGATGGCAATGCTTGATAATGGTATAAAAGTTGAGCCTGGTAGTGGCGCAGCGGCTGCATCTAAGTATTGGTCATCAAACTAGGAGATATGAGATGAGTAAACCTAAAGCTATAGTGACAAGACGTTGGCCTGAGGCTAATGAAGAGAGACTAAGAGAACATTTTGATGTGACTTTTAATGAGTCTGATACACCTTTCACAACAGATCAACTAAAGGATGCGCTTAAGAATTGTGATGTCTTTATGCCTACAGTAACCGATAAAGTTACACGCGAAGTTCTTAGTGTCGACGGAAGAAAAGCTAATATGATTGCTAACTTTGGTGTTGGTTTTAATCATATTGATATCGAAGCTGCTAAAGAACTTGGCATAACAGTTTCTAATACACCATCTGTGCTAACAGACTGTACAGCAGATATTACAATGTCATTACTGTTAATGGTTGCAAGAAGAGTTAGTGAGGGTGAAAGAGAGCTTAGAGCAGAAAACTGGACAGGATGGAGACCGACACATTTACTTGGGACAAAAGTTACAGGTAAAAAATTAGGTGTTATTGGTTTTGGAAGGATTGGACAAGCAGTTGCTCAAAGGGCTAAATTTGGATTTAATATGGATATTCTTTATTGGGACCCATACGATATTCCTTCTGATGTTGTTAATAAATTTGAAGCAACTAAACTTGATACAATCGAAGATATATGTAGAGAATCTGATTTTATTTCTGTTAATTGTCCTGCTACAAAAGAAACATTTCATTTAATGAACAAAGAAAGATTTGAACTCATGAAATCAAGTGCGTTTGTCATCAATACTGCTCGAGGTGATATTATTGATGAAAAAGCATTAGTAGATGCTCTTGTAAATAAAAAAATAGCTGGTGCAGGACTTGATGTCTTTGAAACCGAACCTAACATACCAACTGAGTTAAAAACACTTGAAAATGTAGTATCATTTCCTCATCTTGGAAGTGCAACTATAGAAACAAGGATTGCAATGGGAGATACTGCTATCAATAATGCACTTGCTTATTTTGATGGAAAGGATCTACCAAATAAAGTTGTTTAATCTATCTAGATGACATTGAGAGCTATTGCGCATTCATTATTTGAAGAGGCTATAGCTCTCCAAAGTCCATCTAATATTGTTCGTAAATCTTCAGAAACTTATGAACCACATTTTTCTGATTCATCAAGAATTTTTCCTGTTGCTATAGGTAAAGCTTCTGTAATGATGATGGATGGTCTATTAAATTATCTAAGCAATAAACATCAATCAAAAATCTATAAAGAACCTATTGTAGTTAGCAATCCTCAAGTAAATAATTCAAATTATGATTTTAAACACATTATTTCATCCCACCCTACACCTGATGATAAGAGTGTTGCAGCGTCAAAAGAAATCCTAGAGTATGTAAGCAATTCAAATGCTAATGATTTAGTAGTCTTTTTGATTAGTGGTGGTGGATCATCTTTATTATCTCTGCCTGCTGACGGGATTCAATTAGAAGATAAAATTTCACTCACAAATTTATTATTAGCATCTGGATGCAATATAAATGAAATTAATACAGTTAGAAAACATGTTTCTAAAATTAAGGGGGGACGATTAAACTTAGCCGCATTGCCAAGCAAAACAATTTCTTTGATTATTTCAGATGTTATAAATGATGATTTAAGCTCTATAGCGAGTGGGCCTACGGTTGCTGATTCATCAACATTTGTTGATGCTATCAATGTCCTTAATAAATATAATATCTTTGATAAAACGCCTCTATCAGTAAGGGAACATCTTAGAGAAGGCAAAGATAATTCTTCTTATGAGACGCCAAAAGCTTTTAGCAATAATATAACTGAGATTATAAGTAGCAATAATGTTTTTAAAGAAACATTATATACACTTGCTAGAAACAAAAACTTTAATGTAATAAAAATAGATAAGCCTTATGAGAATTTAGCAGTGGATGATGCTATAAAGTTATTTGATCATGTCAATAGTATAGATAATCAAAATACTATTTTAATTTCTGGAGGAGAAACTCTTGTAAATCTCACGGGTACTGGAAAAGGGGGTAGAAATCAGGAATTTGCACTTTCTTTTCTTAAAAAATATATCAATAGCAAATGTAAAAAAGATATTTGCTTATATTCTGTAGGCACAGATGGCATTGATGGTCCAACTGATGCTGCAGGCGCAATAGTGGATAACGAAACTTTAAATAATTATCATAAAGGCGATCTTGATATTGATTTATATTTGTCTAACAATGATTCTTATTCTTTTTTTGAGAAGACCAAATCCTTGGTAAAAGTTGGTGCTACCGGTACTAATGTAGCAGACGTTCAAATTACTATAATCAGGTAATAGATTTAATAAATTTAGTAAATAATTTATATACTTCACTAAAATCCTTTTGAGTGTGAGCTTCAGATATAAATCCCGCTTCATATGCAGAAGGTGCAAAAAAAACACCATTACTCAACATATAATTAAAAAACTTATTGAAATGTTTTATATTTGAATTTTTAATGTCTTCAATGTTTTTGGGTTTATTGTTTGTGAAATATAAACCAAACATTCCTCCCTCTGAATCTGCATGGAAAGGGTAATTATTTTTTTTTGCAATCTCGTTTAAGCCATTAACAAATGATTTTGTTTTTGCACTTAATTTCTTAAAGAAAGATTTATTTGATATGATTTTAAGAGTTTCTAGTCCACAATGCATAGCTAATGGATTACCAGAAAGAGTTCCTGCTTGGTAGATAGGGCCATCAGGGGCAAGCATATCCATTATCTTTGATTTACCACCAAATGCACCCACTGGCAAACCACCTCCTATAACTTTACCAAAGGTTGTTAGATCGGGTTTGATGCCATATAAATGTTGTGCGCCTTTGAAATTCACTCTAAAACCTGTCATAACCTCATCAAATATTAAAAGAGATTTATTTTTTGTACATAGCTGTCTAGCTAATTTCAGGAAATCCTTATTTGATTTTACAAAATTCATATTCCCAGCAATTGGCTCAATAATCACACATGCAATTTTATCTTTATATCTATTAAATGTTTTTTTTAATAACTCCTTATCATTATAAGGTATCGATATCGTATCCTTTGATGAGCCTTTTGTTACTCCGCTTGAACTTGGCTTTCCATAAGTAGCTGCCCCTGAACCAGCCTCCACTAGAAATGCATCACCATGACCATGGTAGCAGCCATTAAATTTAATAATAATATCTTTATTTGTATAACCTCTTGCCAATCTTGCTGCACTCATTGTTGCTTCTGTTCCAGAATTTACCATTCTTATTTTTTCGACTGCAGGAATATTTTTGATTATAAATTCAGCAATTTTTGTTTCAGCCTCATGAGGCGCACCATACGTTAAACCATTTTTGGAAATACTATTTAGTTTCTTAATAATTCTGTTATCACTATGACCTAGTATCATTGCTCCCCATGATCCTATGAAATCAATATAGTTATTATTATCAATATCTGTTATCGATGAGCCCTTTGCTTTTTTAACTATAAACGGAGTTGATGAAACAGCTGAAAATGATCTAACTGGAGAGTTTACACCTCCAGGAATAATTTTTTTTGTTTTATTAAAGAGAGCTTTTGACTTATTCCTTAGCATTAAAATATCCTTGATATATAGTTATTGTTTTTTTTATATTATCCACATCTTCTCTAAATATACCATCACTTATAGCTATCATATCTGGTTTATAACTAATTATAGATTCTATATTTCTACTATCTATTCCACCAATTATGCAAAAAGGAATTACCCTATCATCTGAATAATATTTTATTATATTTGTTTCTAGGCTATCTGTTGTGCCTTTTGTTTTACTTGAATAGGCAGCCCCAAGAGAAGCATAAGATATCCCATAATCTTTTAACTTATTGGTGTCATGAATCTCTGAACCACATGAAAAGCCAACAATAGTCTCATACCCAATTAGATTTTTAATTTTTGTCAGCGAAAGATCTGCTCTCCCAATATGTAAGCCTGCACCATCATAATATCTCAATAAATGATAGTCATTATTAATTATTAATTGTACCTCAGAATTATTGCAGTAATTGTATAGCTCAGTAAGTAGATAACGTTTCTTTCTAGCAGAAACATATGGTGTCCTGAATTGAAAAATATTTATACCACTAGATATTACAATAAAACATTTTTCAAGATAATCATCATCTGAATAAATGTAATTTGGTGATATTGGATATATGCCTGTAAGTTTATTTTTTTTCATACTATCTTTGTATTGATTAATTATAACTAAGAAGTTAATCTTTACGAACTTATGAAGAAGTATCTTTGTTTAATTTGTGGACTTATATATGACGAGTCAAAAGGATGGCCCGAAGATGATATAGAACCAGGTACTAAATGGGAAGATGTCCCTGACACTTGGATGTGTCCTGATTGTGGCGCCACAAAATCTGACTTTGATATGATCGAAATCTCATAAAAATATGCTTGCTTATTCTATTGATAGGCAAATTCTAAAAATAGCATTACCCTTAGTCTTTTCAAATCTCTCAGTACCCCTTGTGGGATTAGTAGATAATGCTGTTTTGGGGCATCTAAATAGTCCTTTATATCTTGCATCAGCAGGATTAGGCGCAATTATTATGAGCTATATATTGTTTAGTTTCGGCTTCATAAAATCAACAACTACTGGATATATTTCCCAGTTTGATAACTTGGGAAATGATAAAAAAATAACTACTATTCATCAAATTATTATAATTTCAGCACTAATCTCTTTTTTGTTACTTTTTTTTAAAGATGCGTTGATATGGTATTCACTTTCGATTTTAGGAGAGCCGGGCGCTATTAATGACAATGCCGCAGTTTATTTGGATATAAGATTTTGGTCCATACCTGCCATCTTTTTAAGAGATATCTTTATTGGCTATCTTATTGGGATTAAAAGAGTATCAACAGCTATGAAAATAATAATCACAATAAATTTATTAAATATTATTCTAGATTATTATTTTGTTTTCATTTTAAATATGAATATTGAAGGTGTAGCTTATGCCTCTTTGATTTCTGAGTCCTCTATAATTATTTTTATCATTATATTTTTAATTAATGATAGAGGTTTTCTGAATAAGAGGATATTTAAAGAATCAGTAAGTAGTTTCACTAGTTTAAAAAATAAACTGTTAGTCAATGGCAATATGTTTATAAGATCTGTCATATTAATGACTTGTTTTGCTCATTTCATGAGTATAAGTGCTGATCATGGTGAGATTATGCTTGCAGCAAACACCATATTATTAAATTTCTTTTTTATCTTCTCATATGGGATAGATGCATTTGCTCATGCAAGTGAAGTCATGGTTGGAAATTCTGTTGGTGAGAAAAATGTTCAGAAGTATGACTTCGTTGTTAGATCTAGCTTTAAATTTACACTTTTAATCGCACTTATATTTCTATCTATTTTTATAATATTTTCAAGTAATATATTTAGCTTAATAACATCTCACATAGATGTTATACAAAAAGCAGAACAAAATTTCTTTTTTTTACTATTAGTCATAATTTTCGGCTCTATTGCTTTTTGTATAGATGGCATATTAATAGGTGGTCTTCAACATCAGCTTATGAGAAATATTATGATAATTTCAGGGCTAGTTTATTTTTCCAGCATCTATATTTTACATCCTAATATAGGTTCCTTAATATGGTATCCATTTATTCTTTTTTTCCTGACTCGTAGTATTCTTCTCTTTCTACACCTCAACCAGACTCGAAGAGTATTATTTAGCTGAAATGCCTCTTTATAGAACCAAGAGTTATGTTATAGTGTCCACTTAAATATTCGTAATTATACATACGGAGGGAATTATGGTATTCGGATTTTTTAAGAAAAAGGAACCTGTAAAAGTTACGGTCAAAGGATCTGGTGAGACTTTTACATGCGAACCAAATGAACTACTAATGAAAGCAGCTTTAAGGCAAAACATTGCTTGGCCTTGTTCATGTAAAGTAGGCAGCTGTGGTTCATGTAGAGCTACAATAACTGATGGTGAAGGCAAGTACCCATCTAGCCCGTGCGATCCAACTGCGTTACTTACAAAAGATGAAATGGCAAATGGCATGGTTATAGCATGTCAATGGACACCCACAACAGATATCACAGTTGATGTTAAAATTGGTGGCGAGGCTGATAAAAGAGGTATGATTTAAGAGTCAAGCTTATCAAGCACTTTATTAATTTTATCTTCGGTCAAACTAGTAAGTTGTATGAAATCATAGTCTCGTGTATTAACCTTTTCAAGAAAGTGCAATATTACATGAGACTTAGGCTTCATAAGAAAATCCAAATATAACCTTATCATTTCTCCTTCTTGACTTTTTACAGAAATATCATTTGAATAGCTTGTATCACCAGGATAACTTTTAGGATATCTTATCACTACAGGCTGTATTGATATCTGTCTGTTTTCAACTGCCTTAAAGAGTTTAGAATGAAACTTTTTTATCCTTCTACCGTTGCCAATTCTTCCTTCAGGAAAGAAAAATATCTTTTTATTTGAATCTAGCCTTTTTTGCATTTCATTAATAATTTTTTTAGACTCTATATTATCTCCTCGCTTTATATATAAAGTGCCTGTTCTCGAAGCTAAATTACCAACAATAGGCCAATTAGCAATTTCGCTTTTCGCAATGAAATTAACTGGGAGTAATTTATTGATAATAATTATATCTAGATATGTCACATGATTAGAAACATATAAATCAGCTGAATTATCAACATTTCCAGCAATAATAGTTCTTATGCCCAATAATATAGAGAGAACTTTCATCCATAGCATCATCACGAGGTAGTGAGATTTTTTGAATTTGGATACGTCTTTAGGATAAAAATTAATTGCTAATAATCCAAAAGCTATTAACAATATTAATAAAGGAAGACGAATTAGTAAAAGAACTATAGATATAACTAATTTAAACATTTAAAGATCTAATAAAATCTTCAAGGTTAATTATAGGTGCTGAGCAAGTCATTCCTTTGCAAATAAAAGCCGAAAAATTGGAGGATACTTTCTTAGATTTAATAGCGTCTGGTAAGTCAGTATCGCTATCATTTATATGAATTATATATTTTTTATAATATCCTTTATTGTTTTTGATTAAGTTCCAAGAATCTTCATTACACCTAATAATAATTATCTCTTTTTCTATATTACTGTTATTCAATAAATTTATTGCACTGACATTGGACGTTAAATTATCTCCAAATGTTTTGCGAACATAATCTATTGACCTATGTGCAGATTCTATGAAGCTGTTTTCACCTGAAATATAACCCATACTTAGCAATGTGTCAGTTGCATATACTAGTCCTGATGGTACAGAATCATCTGAAATAGATTTTGGTCGGTAAAAAAGTTTTTCATGATGATTAGATGTAAAAAAGTAACCTCCTTTTTTAGTATCCTCAAAATTATTTATCAAATCATTGCATATTCGTTTACAAATATCATAATGTTCCTTGCTCCATTTAATAGATAGATAGTCAATCAAAGAAGAACCAAGCATAGCATAGTCGTCCAGATAACCTGGGAAGCAGGCTTCTTCATTAAAGCATGAATAAATCTCATTATGAGTAATCATTTGTTTGAAAATGAAATTGAAAGCTTTATCTATGACATTTAACACTTTTTTATCATTAGTTATTTTATAGAAATTAATTAATCCTTTTATATAAAGACAATTCCATGAGAGTAGGATTTTTTTATCTATACCTGGCATTATTTTATTCTCTCTCAGTTGAGAAAACTTAGTCATTATTTTTTCAAACTTATGAAAATTTTTCTTGTAATCAGATTCATTTTTCCTATAAACATGCAAGTGATAGGATCCCTCAAAGTTAGTTTTTTTAGAATCTGTGAAATATTTTTCTATAAGGTCTATTTCATTACTATCGAAATTTTTATTTATTTCATCACTTGAAAAGACATAATATTTACCTTCTTCTCCTTCAGAGTCAGCGTCAATTGTTGAAAAGAAACAACCATTCTCAGCAGTCATAAACTTATCAACCCAACTAAATATTTCTTTTGCTTTTTTTAAGTAGAACGAATCATTAAACTTATTATAACTGTCGCATAAAACGCTCATCATGGGACCATTATCATAGAGCATCTTTTCAAAGTGAGGTATCATAAAAAGATCATCAACAGAGTATCGAAAAAAACCACCATCTACAGGATCATTGATACCACTGACACACATTCTATCAAGAGTATATAAAATCTTTTTTTCATCTAATTCAGAAACACAGTTATTAATACAAAACAATAAAGATGGGAAATGGGGAAACTTAGGAGATGATCCAAACCCGCCGTTTACAGTATCTGTTATTGAATTTAATTGTGTTTTTAGTGTTTGTATTGTCACTTCATTAATCTCATTACTACAAGACTCTCGCTCTTGTAATTTATTAAAAACATCTAAAACATTAACATTTTGTGACTTTATTTCATCTTGATTATTAGTATAAAAATCTATAACTCTAGTTAGTATCTTTTTGAAGGAAAGCATTCCATACTTATCCTCTTTAGGAAAATAGGTTCCTCCAAAAAAGGGAAATTTGTCATGATCCATAAATATTGTTAGTGGCCATCCTCCATTTTTCCCTGTGATAATCGATTGCGACATTTGATAAATCTTGTCAATATCAGGCCTTTCTTCTCTATCTACTTTAATATTAATAAATTCTTTATTAAGAATATCAGCAGTTTCTTTATCCTCAAATGATTCATGAGCCATGACATGACACCAGTGACATGCTGAATATCCAATTGATAACATAACGGGTTTATTCTGTTCTTTTGCATCTAGAAATGCTTCATTACACCATGGATACCAATTCACAGGATTGTCTTTATGTTGACGAAGGTACAAACTTTTTTCTTTATTAAGTTTATTTAATTCTTTCATTTAAGTTTATCGTTACTGTTATAATCTATAGTCTCATGACATATATTCATAATATTAATCCGGTTATGTTTGAAATCTTTTCAATTAAACTTTATTGGTATGGATTTATGTATGCTTTGTCATTCATCATTATAGACTATTTAATTGTTTCAGAATCAAAAAATAAAAAAAATGTCTTAAATAAAAACCAGGCTGAAAAATTTACAATAACTATTCTTCTTTTTGCCATTTTAGGAGGAAGACTTGGTTATGTATTTTTCTATGATTTTGATTACTTCTCTATGAATATAATTAATATATTTTCTATTTGGGAAGGTGGAATGTCTTTTCATGGAGGACTTCTAGGAGCAGCATTAGGTACACTATATTTTGCTAAAACTAATGATTTAGAATTTTTCGACGTATCAGATTTAATTTCATTATATGCACCTATAGGTTTATTTTTTGGTAGATTAGGTAATTTTATAAATGCAGAACTGTATGGGATTCAAACATCGGGATCATGGGGCGTAATTTTCCCATCGGTTGACAATAACCTTAGGCACCCAACTATGCTTTATGAAGCTTTTCTAGAAGGTATTATTCTTTTTATAATTTTAATGGTTGTTCGACAGAAAAAAATAAAAGCTGGTCTCATTACAGGTTATTTTTTAATATTCTATGCAATATTTAGATTTGGAGTAGAGTTTATAAGATTGCCGGATGCACATATTGGTTATATCTATTATGATTGGGTTACTATGGGACATTTATTAACTATTCCTATGTTTATCTTAGGAACTATATTAATTTTTAGAAAATCAGCATGAAACAATATTTAGATCTACTACAAAAAATATTAGATGAAGGCTCTAATAAAGATGACAGGACTGGCACCGGAACTCTATCTTATTTTGGCCACCAAATGAGATTTAATTTACAAGATGGATTCCCTTTGGTTACAACTAAAAAAATTCACTTCCCTTCTGTTGTATATGAACTTTTATGGTTTCTTAAAGGAGATTCAAATATAAGATATCTAAAAGATAATAATGTCAGTATTTGGGATGAATGGGCAGATGAAAATGGTGAGTTAGGAAGAGTATATGGAGTTCAATGGAGATCATGGCTAGACTCAGACGGAAATGAGATTGATCAAATTAAAAATTTGATAGACTCCCTTAAAAATAATCCTGACTCAAGGAGACACATTGTTTCTGCATGGAACGTTGGAGACTTAAATAAAATGAAGCTCCCTCCATGCCATGCCCTATTTCAGTTTTATGTAATAGACAACAGGCTATCATGTCAACTTTATCAGAGAAGCGCAGATGTTTTTCTAGGTGTACCTTTTAATATAGCGTCATACTCTCTTCTCACGATTATGATTGCAAAGACATTGGATTTTGAATTAGGAGACTTCATTCATACTATAGGCGACGCTCATTTATACGTTAACCATATTGAACAAGCAAAGTTGCAACTGGGGAGAACACCGCATGATTTACCAATCATAAAGATATTAAATAATCGGGACAATATTTTCTCTTATCAGCACGACGACATTAAATTAATCAATTATAATCCTTACGATCATATCAAGGCCCCAGTTTCAGTTTAAAGTAAAATGACTATCAAGATAATTTCAGCTTTGAGTTCTAACTATATAATTGGAAGTAATGGGGAAATACCATGGTTTATAAAAGGAGAATTAAAACGCTTCAAACACATCACGCTTAATCATAATGTAATCATGGGAAGAAAAACATTTGATTCAATTGGTAAAATTCTAGAAAAAAGAACAAATATCATCATTTCAAAAAATAAAAATCTAAAAATTAAAGATGCGCTTATAGCTTCTAACTTCAATGATGCGCTTAAGGCATGTAAACCAGACAAGGATATTTTTATTATAGGTGGATCAAAAATTTATGAGGTTGCCATGGAATATAGTCAGTATTTATTATTAACAATAATCCATAAGGATTTTGAGGGCGATACGTTTTTCCCAAAATTTGATAAAAGAAAATGGCGTCTTATTGATGAAACAAGAAATTACGACATAGAAAACAAGTTTTCTTATTCATATCTTACATTTAAATCTCAATGAATAATTCTTGGTATTGAAAGAACAAATTCTGGTATTACAGCATCGAAATAATTATCCTCGTCATCAATCATATGATAACTGCCTTTCATTGTACCTAGAGATGTCTCTATCATTGTACCACTAGTGTACTGAAATTCATCACCCGGACTAATATCAGGTTGTTCTCCTATAACTCCTTCACCTTTTACGTCTTGAACTTTTCCATTATCGTCTCTTATAATCCAATGTCTTGATAATAACTTTGCTTTTTTATTACCTTTATTTTTTATTAATACTGTATATAAGAAATAGTATTTATTTTCTTTCGGATTTGATTCACTACTTAGGTATGTAGTTTCCACATTAATTTCAATTGAATCATTCATTTCTTAATTTCCTTTATCATCTCATTAGCTAATCTTTCTGCATCAATTAACATTGCAGGTGTAAGATTTATTTTAGCATTATCTTTAATTCCTTGAGAATTATATCCTTGCTTTATTGCAATTAATGACCAGGCATACGATTTCACATAATCTTTATTTGTCCCCATTCCGTTCAGGTACATATAAGCTAAATTATTTTGAGCCCTTGCCAGTCCTTTTAAAGCAGCCTTTTTGCAATAATTATAAGCAATTGACAAATCTTTACTTACACCATTACCGGAAAAGTATAATAGGCCTATATTATAAATGGCATTTGCCTCGCCATTATCAGCTTCTTCAGTCCATATCTTTAACGCTTTATTAAATTCACCCTTTTTGTAATGTGTAAATCCTCTATCATCTGCTAGAGTTAAAAAACAAACTGTGCTGAATATGACTAGTAATATTAAATTTCTCATACTACATTGTATACAATTAAAAACTTTTTCAACACTATGACTTATGGATATTAATATTTTCAATAAAATCTACTCTAGTATTATTGATGGTAATAAAAACATCAAATTAGCACTAACAAGGATTCAGTCAATCCTTACTAACGAGACAAGAGAATCTAATGAAATGTTGAGGATTTATCAAAAATATATCACAGATAATGAATCTATTACTAAGGAGGAACTTGAACAAGCAAACAAGCAATTTTCTGACTTACTAAAAGGACTGGGGCTTGCTGGAGTGTTTGCCCTTCCTGGTGGATTACTTGCTATTGCCTTTATTGTAAAAGCAGGAGAGAAACTGGGTATTGATATTATTCCTGATAAATATCGTAAGTAGATTTATTCGTCAAAATAATCATCTTTTTTCTGTATCCTTAGACCGTGCTTTTCTTGTACTTTGGTGCCGATAAATAAGGATGGTAATAGAAAAATGAAGAATAAATCAACAAAATACCAAAAGGCATTAACATCAAATGCATTCAGCAAGCCAGCCATAATTGCATTGATCCACAACCAAAAGAAAGGTAGAAATTTATCTGGAGCAATTACCCATGGCATGTGCTCCAACATGAGGGTGGTGAAATACTTTCCGTGCAAGCCATAATATACAGTTATAAAAACTGTAAATACCACAGTGCCAATAACTAGAGAATTCGCTAGCGATGGAAATATGCCAACCATACCAAGAAGTGTCACTATGAATTGGAGATAACCTTCCCAGGTGACCCAGATTAATAGCATTGTCAAAACAGCATACTTAGTAGCTCTTTTTTCATTGACATCATAAGCACTTCTTTTATAGAGAAGTTTATATAAAACTATAATCGCAATTAGATAATATATAAGTAGTGCAAAAGTTTGGGATGGCAAAAGGAGTGCTAGCTGCTCGATAATCATAGATATATGATTCTCTACAGTCAGCCATACTATAATTGTAGCAATAGTTGCGTTCACAAATGCTTGTACACCTTTAGGTGTTATTGACTTCCATGGATCACCCATTTACCTCTCCCTTAAAACTTATGATAAACTATGAATTTCTAATTTAACAGGATATATGTCGAATATTTTTATTATAAGCGCACCTTCTGGATGTGGAAAGACTTCTCTAGTAAGAGATATATCGCGTATTTATGATTTCCTTGAATTAACAATCTCGTGTACAACTAGAAAGATGCGAAAGGGTGAGATAGATGGAATAGATTATCACTTTGTTGACCAAGCAACTTTTAAGGCCAAGATTAATAACAGAGAATTCATAGAACATGAATTAGTTTATGATAATTATTACGGTACAACATACAATTCAATCAGAAATATAGTAAATTCAGGAAACGATGCTATCTTAGAAATAGATCATAAAGGCATGATCAAAATAAAAAAACAAATCCCAAGTGCAATATCAATATATATACTTCCTCCTACATTAAAGGAATTAAAAAATAGGCTCATTGACAGAGGATTAGACACGAAAGAAGTAATTAATAAAAGAATCTCAAACGCTGAGAATGAACTCAAATTTAGCAGATTTTCAGATTTCACTATAGTTAATGATGATTATGATATAGCTTTAAGTTCTCTAAAGTCATTAATCCTTTATCAAAAAATTTTCCAAAACACTACTATAAGTAGACTAAATAGCTATTTTGAATCTTGCTAGGTAGTAATATTCTGATATACTCTGATTCCATGGCTAGAGTGACTATAGAAGACTGTTTAAAAAGGATAGATAATTCTTATGATATAGTGTCTCTCGCAAGTCAGAGAGCTAAGGACCTTCTAGATGGCTCAGAACCAAAAATCGAATATCAAGGTAAACCAACTGTTGTGGCACTAAAAGAGATTGCTGAAGGTTTAATCGATATGACATATTTCGAAACTCGTAGGAAACAGAAAATTGAGGATCAGCTATCTGATGCAATAGCTGAAGAAGAAGCTATAGCAGATATAGCAGCTGAAACTCAGCAACTGAATCAAGAAAATACCAGTCCTTCAGAAGTAACTCAATCAAATGAGCCTGTTATCGCACAGGATGACGTAGTAGACACATCAGAAAATACTGAAGACAAATCAGTTTAAAAATCTTATTCTAGGCATATGGCAGTTCCTAGAAAATCAAAAAACAATGAAGATATTACATTTGCTAAGTTTAAGAAAAGTATCCAAAAATATCTAAACTCATATCAAATTAAAAAAATTGAAAAAGCATACAATGTTGCTAAAGATGCACATCATGGTCAGAAAAGAAAATCTGGAGAAAATTACATAAACCATCCGCTTAATGCAGCAGCCTATTTAGCGGATTATGAGCTTGACCATGAGACTATTATGGCAGCAATACTCCATGATGTTGTTGAGGATACTGAAATAAGTTTAGAAAATTTAGGAAGAACTTTTGGAAAGAAAGTTGCTGAACTTGTTGATGGGGTCAGTAAATTAGATAAGATCAATTTTAATTCCAAAGAAGAGGCTGATGCCGCAAACTTAAGGAAAATGATTCTAGCAATGAGCAATGACATAAGAGTGTTATTAATTAAGTTAGCTGATAGACGTCATAATCTTACTACAATAGGTGTTCTTAGTAAGCATAAAGCAAAAAGAATTGCTAGAGAAACGCTTGAGATTTATGCACCGCTAGCTCTAAGATTAGGAATTCATAATTTATCTAAAGAATTAGAAAATTTATCTTTTCAGACCTATTATCCCCTCAGGCACTCAATACTTATTGCGAATATTGATAAAGCACGTGGAAACAGAAAGTTATTGATGACTAAAACACAGTCTGAAGTTACTAAAAAACTCAATTCCGAATCTATTAAAAGTCAAACAAGAGCAAGAGAAAAGCATGCTTATGGTATATACAAAAAAATGAAATCAAAAGAATTAAAATTTTCTCAAATTCATGACATTTTTGGTGTACGCATTATTACTGAATCAGTAGATTTATGTTATCGAGCACTAGGTTGTATTCATAATCTTTATAAGCCGATTCCAGGAAGATTTAAAGACTATATTGCAATACCAAAATCAAATGGCTATCAATCATTGCATACAGCAGTTCTTGGTCCTCATAATTTACCCATGGAGTTTCAGATTAGAACCAATGACATGAATAATTTAGCACAATCTGGTATTGCGGCACACTGGGTATATAAATCGAAAACATCTATCTCTAAATTATCAAGGGAGCAGCAATGGTTAAATAATCTTCTGGATATACAAAAACAAGCTGGCGATCCAAGAGAACTTTTGGGGAGTATTAAAGAGGATTTGAATCCTGGTAAGGTTTATGTTTTCTCATCAAAGGGGCAAATTATAGAGTTGCCTAAAAAATCAACTTTGATAGATTTTGCCTACTCAATTCATACTGACTTAGGAAATAAATACTTAAAAGGAACTGTTGATGGACAATTTAAGCCGCCAGATACAATTTTGAAAAATGGACAAAGAATTATAATAATAAAATCAGAAGTCTCTAAACCAGATCCAGCATGGTTAAATTTTGTCGTTTCTGTTAAAGCAAGAACATCAATTAGAAATTATCTTAGAAATATGCATGACACTGATGCAATTAAACTTGGGAGAAAACTTCTTAAGACCTCATTGGAAGAACTTGAAGTATCGATTGATGATGTTCCCAAAAAGACATTAGAATTCATATTATCAGAACTCAAATATAATACTATTGATGAACTTTTCAAAGAAATAGGCTTAGGCAACAAAATACCAAAACTTATAGCTTTGAGAATGGCACCTTCATTCAAGAAAAAAAATAATAGTATTGCATATGACATTGAAGGTTCCGAAGGTTTGGTAATATCTTATGCAAAATGTTGTCATCCTATTCCTGGAGATATGATTATTGGTTATGTCAGCCAAGGTAAAGGCATAGTAGTTCACAGAAGCAGTTGTAAGAGTATCAAACACACTAAACCAAATGATGATAATATTGAGTTAAGGTGGAGTGAAAACGTTGATAATAATTTCAGCGCATCTATTATTATAGAAGTAGAAAATGAAAGAGGTGTTTTGGCACAAGTTTCATCAGTCATCGCTCAAAACAACCATAATATAGAGAGTGTGAACTATACTGATAGTCATGATACAGGACATAATACTATGTTAATCGTAGTTTCCGTAAAAAATACGAATCAGGTAAAGAAACTAATAGATAAAATTAAGAAAATAAAAAATGTATATAAAGCAGAAAGAAAAAGAAGTTAATCATGGATAAAGCTAAATTCGGGTATAAGGATATCGAAAAATCAGAAAAGCCTGATAAAGTAAATAATATCTTTAGTTCTGTATC
Source organism: Gammaproteobacteria bacterium (assembly GCA_016779485.1). GTDB lineage: Bacteria > Pseudomonadota > Gammaproteobacteria > CACLCV01. Next base: position 133,021 of record JADHNN010000001.1, on the reverse strand, counting down.
AAATCGATACGATTTAATGAATGATTTTATGTCTTTTGGTTTACATAGAATTTGGAAAAAGCAATTTATAAAACTATGTAATGTACAATCAAAGAGAAAAGTTTTAGATGTTGCCTGCGGAACTGGGGATATATCAATATTGCTGCATAAGGAAAACCAAAACATCGATTTGACATGCTTAGATCCAAACCCTGACATGATTGAAATATGTAAACAGAAATTTATAAATAAAGGCCATGTCGATATAAATTATCAAATTCATGGTATAGAGAACTTTTTACCAAAAAAACAAACATTTGATTTGATAACAGTTGCTTTTGGCTTTAGAAACTTTACGGATCATAAAAAAGCATTGGAAAATATATTTAAATTATTGGAACCTGGAGGTATGTTTTTAATAATGGATTTTAAAAAGCCAAGAGGTAAGCTTTATTCAAAATTATTTAAATTCTATACATTAAATATTATTCCCAAGTTAGGAAAAATTGTTGCTGATGATGAAAACAGTTATAGATATTTAGCAGAATCTATTCAGACATACTTTTCACCCAATGAAATAAAAGATATGCTTAGTAAGGCAGGTTTTGACAACACAAGGATAGTCAACTTGCTTGAGGATGTCGCAACTATTCATATTGGACAAAAGTTATGAAAGACAAAATAATACAAAGGGCTAATAAAATTTTAGAAAATGATACTGCAAAGAAAATATACAATAATCTAATTCTAGATAAGCTAATCCAAAAAACTATTAAAATTAATATTAATGATATTGATTTTGATCTATGCCTTAATTTTACTAGTGACAATATAGTATTATCTGAAATGCAAGATAAAGTTGATGTCGAAATTTCAGGTTCATTACCATCGTTTATACTTTATGCGTCTACCGGCAATGAACTTCTCTCATCTAAAATTAAAATTAGCGGGGATGTAGAGACCGCAAATGCATTGAATGGGTTATTTAAAGAAACAGATATATTAAGAGATATTATTGTAGAGATAATTGGTCAAAAATCTTCATCTACATTGTTTTCAATTTTAGATCCAATAAAATCAAAAATAGATGACTCGAATAAAAAGAATAATGATGCTCTATCAGATTTTTTGAAATACGATATTGATTTAATTCCTACCAAAGAGGATATTAATAACTATATTGATCAAGTTGATGAAATAAAAAGTCGCACTGAAAGGCTCATGGCTAAAATTAAATGAGCAATCTTCTTAGAATTTTTAAAATAATATATTTATTCTTTAAATATGATATTGATAAATGTTTGATGAGATCTAACAGAATTGGGAATAAAAAATATTTATTCCTACTTTTGCCATGGAATCTTATCAGATTTAATAAGTCTATTGATTTAGCAAGGAACATCCGACTTATCTGCGAAGACTTAGGTCCTATATTTGTGAAGCTTGGACAGATGGTATCTACCAGAAAAGATTTACTAAATGATGAAATAGCTAAAGAGCTTGCCAAATTACAAGATCATGTTAAGCCGTTTGATGGAGCAACTGCAAAAAAAATTATTGAAGAGGAATTGGGCCAAAATACAAAAGATATTTTTTCTTCATTTCAAACAAAGCCCATGGCTTCTGCATCAATAGCCCAGGTACATCCAGCCAAACTTAGAACAGGAGAGGATGTTATCGTCAAAGTTGTAAGGCCCGATATCAAAGCAAAAATAATGCAAGATATTTCTTTAATGAAAAAAATTGCATCTTATTTAGATGGTCTATCAAGCGATTTTAAAAGGATGCATTTGATAGATATAGTGAATGACTATGAAATGGTAATCTATGATGAGTTAAATCTAATCAAAGAAGCTGCAAATGCCAAGCAAATTAGTAAAAACTTTCATAATTCTGATTTTATATACATACCTACAGTTCACTGTACTTACTTAACTAACAAAGTAATGGTTATGGAGAGAATATATGGAACTCCTATAAATGATAAAAAGAAGCTATCTGAACAAGGAATTCCGTTTTCAGAGATAGCCGAGAAGTCAGTCGAATTATTTTTTGTGCAAGTTTTTGAGCACAACTTTTTTCATGCAGACATGCATCCGGGTAATATATTTATACAGAAACATAAAGGCTCATTTAGATTTGTGCTTGTAGACTTTGGGATAATGGGGTCATTAAGTGAATTTGATAAAAAATATCTAGCAGAAAACTTCATTGCTTTTTTCAATCGCGATTATGCTAGCGTTGCTAGACTTCATGTTGAATGCGAGTGGGTACCTAAAGATACAAACATACCATCACTAGAAAGCGCAATCAGAGAGAACTGTGAGTGCATGCTAGATAAACCAATAAAAGATGTGTCACTCAGCGACATCATCGTAGGCCTTTTTGATACAGCAAGACGATTTAAACTTGAAGTCCAACCACAATTAATTTTGATGCAAAAGACACTGCTTTATACTGAAGGTTTAGGTAGGGAATTCAATCCTGAATTAGATTTATGGAAAACGTCTAAACCTATTTTAGAACAATGGATGAAAGAACAAAAAGGACCGAAAGTGATAGCAAAGAAAATCATAAATAATTTTGATGATTATTTAGAAATTATTCCAGAGATACCATCATTCTTCAGAAGAATCTCCAATCATTACAGTGGCAACTCTTCAGATTTAACAAAGAACTTTGATCAGTTGAAGGTTATAGAAAAAAAACTTAATTCAAACAAGATAAGAAATCACTTTTATTTTTCTACCATACTTCTTGTAATTATATTTATTGCACCTCTAGGTTTTCTTGATATCTATAAAGGAGAAGTTCTGCTATTATTGGCATCTCTAATGTACTTCTCAAAACCTAAATGAATGAAATAGATTTTAGCGAATCATTAAACAAACAACAGCTTACTGCTGTTAACTGTAATGAAGGTAATAAGCTTGTTCTTGCTGGTGCAGGCAGTGGCAAAACAAGAGTACTTACCTATAGAGTTGCAAAACTTATTAAAGATTTTAATGTACGGCCATCTGATATTCTTGCTCTCACATTTACAAATAAGGCATCTAGAGAAATGAAAGAGAGAATTGAATCTCTTCTTAAAATATCATCACAAGGTTTATGGTTTGGAACATTCCATGGAATTTGTAGAAGAATATTGAAAATACATTGGAGAGAGGCAGAACTATCTGAAAGATTTACGATACTAGATTCTCAAGATCAATTAAGACTTGTTAAAAGAATTATTAAATCTGATAACCTTGATGAAAAACTATATGATGCTAAATCTATTCAATCATTTATAAACCGGAAAAAAGATAATGGCATTAGGAGTAATAAAGTAAATGAAAAAGATGATGAAATATATGTTCTTGTCTATAAAGAGTATGAGTCCATTTTAAAACAAACACTTTCAGTTGATTTTGCTGATCTTATTTTAAAAACATATGAACTTTTATCAAAACACAAAAACATACTGTCATATTATGTTAAAAGGTTTAAACATATAATGGTAGATGAGTTTCAAGATACTAATTTATTGCAATTTAAATTACTGAGACTCCTTAATAGTGACACAGGGTCTATGTATGCTGTGGGAGACGATGATCAATCAATATATGGTTGGAGAGGAGCTTTAAGTAAAAATATAAAAAACTTCACAGACCAATTTGCCAATGTTGAAATTTTTAAGCTAGAACAAAACTATAGATCTACTGATAAGATTCTTAAAGTTGCTAATAGTTTGATCACCCATAATAAAAATAGACTTGGTAAAGAGTTATGGACAAACACTAGCAGAGGAGATCAGGTAAAAATATTTGAAGCTTACAATAATGATGAAGAGTCATCATTTATTGTTGATAAAATAAAAATGCTTGAAAGAGACGGCTATAAGAAATCAGAGATTGCAATCTTGTATAGAAATAACTTCTTGTCAAGAAGACTAGAAGAAGAATTAAATGGCCGAGGTATTCCCTATGTGATTTATGGAGGCTTTCGTTTTTTTGAAAGAGCCGAGATAAAAGATATGATTGCTTATCTGAGAATAATTGTTAACCCTGATGATGATGCTGCTTTTGAGAGAACTATCAACAATCCTCCAAGAGGTATAGGTCAGAAGACTATCGATATCATAAGAACTATCGCTAAGCAAAAAGGTTTATCTTTGTGGAGGACAATCAAAAATTTTGAACAACAAGAATATAAAGATATTACAGCAAGAGTTAAATCATCTCTTTCTACTTATATAAAAATTATAGAAGATATTGCTATAGACATTAATGACTTATCATTAGATGAAATTCTTAAGAGAATATACAGTGATTCGAAGTTGAAGCTATATTTCTCAGAACAAAAGGGTGAAGAAGCTATTTCTAAACAAGAGAATATAGAAGAACTTTTTGTGACTGCAGAAAACTTCATAAGAAACAATATTGATAGTGATAATATTGTAGACGAGTTTCTGGACAATGCAGCTTTAGAGGCTGGAGATTATCAAGCTAAACTAGATGAAGATCCAATCCAATTAATGACTATCCACTCTGCAAAAGGACTTGAATTCCCGGTAGTATTTTTAACTGGTTTGGAAGAAGGTATATTTCCTAATGAAAATAGAAAAAGTGGTAATGACTTTTTGGAGGAAGAAAGAAGGCTATGTTATGTAGCTATCACAAGGGCAATGAAGTTGCTTTATATAACCCATGCTAACGCAAGATATCTTCATGGTTCATATAATTATTTAATGCCATCAAGATTCATTAATGAAATTCCTTCCGAATTATTAGACAATATAAAATCAGATAGTCATCAGCAAATTAAAAAAAAATATCCAACAAGTAAAAGTAATACACATAACAATGTAGGTTTTAAAATTGGACAAAGAGTTAAACATCAAAAATTTGGCAATGGTGTTGTATTGAGCTATGAAGGCGAAGATGATAATTTAAAACTATATATTAATTTTGAAGACTATGGATCGAAATGGTTAGTACTTACATATGCACATCTAGAATTTTTATAACATGAAAAACAATAGGCGAAAATTTTTTAAGACAATCGGACTAGCTACAGCAACATCTATTATTGGCGGATTATATCCCAGACAAGTATCTGCAAGTAAAAAAGTAAAATGGAAAATGGTTACATCATGGCCTAAAAACTTTCCTGGACTTGGTGCAGGCGCCGAGACACTTGCTAATTACATCAATCAGCTATCAGGAGGCAGCTTGACTGTAAAAGTATTTGGTGCCGGAGAATTAGTACCCCCACTAGGTGTCTTTGATTATGTCTCGTCTGGAGGAGCACAAATGGGGCACTCCGGAGCATATTATTGGAAAGGAAAAACTGAAGCTGCACAGTTTTTCTCATCTGTTCCTTTTGGTATGACAGCACAAGAAATGAATTCATGGTTATATTATGGAGGGGGCTTAAAACTCTGGGAAGAAGTTTATAAATATTTTGATTTAATACCACGACCTGCTGGTAACACTGGTGTCCAGATGGGAGGATGGTTTAACAAAGAAATTAATTCGACTGATGATTTGAATGGTTTAAAAATGCGCATACCAGGATTAGGAGGAGAAGTTTTAGCAAGAGCTGGCGGCACGCCATTTACACTTGCTGGTTCAGAAATATTTACATCACTTCAGACCGGGGTGATAGATGCTACTGAATGGGTTGGGCCCTATAATGATCGAGCATTTGGTTTACACAAAGCAGCACAATATTATTATTACCCTGGTTGGCATGAACCCGGACCCACTCTTGAATGTATTATTAATAGACAGGCATATAATAAGTTATCAAAACAACTTCAAAAAATAATTGATATTGCATGTAAAGCTGCAAATATCGATATGCTATCAGATTATATGGCTAAAAATTATCAAGCTCTTGAGTATTTTGAAAAAGAGAAAGTTTCAATGAGACAATTTCCAAGAGAAGTACTAGTCAAGCTTAATAAAATTAGCGATGAAGTCTTGCTTGATTTAAGCTATGAAAATAAAATATCAAAAAAAGTTTATGACTCTTATACAAACTTTCTTAAAAGAGTAAGACCTTGGACTCTTATATCCGAGGACGGATATCTTAGTTCACTTAAGTAGCATATGGGGGAGGTTTGTTGCAAGAGCTGGCAACATGAATACTGCAACAACCAACAAAACCTGTATTAACAAAAAAGGTATTATTCCTTTATATATTTCGATTGTCTCTACATTTTTTGGTAACACACCTCTTAAGTAAAATAAAGAAAATCCAAACGGCGGTGTTATGAATGAGGTTTGTAATACTAAAGCAATTAATATCCCTACCCATAGTGGATCAAAGCCAAGTGTAAATAGTGCGGGACCTATTAATGGAATTACAATAAAAATAATTTCTATAAAATCTAAAATAAATCCTAATAGAAACATTATTAAAAGAACAATTGCTAGAGTCATTAACTTATTATTTGGCAGTTCTATTAAAAATTTATGAATAAACTCTTCGCCTTCTAAGCCTCTAAATACGAGAGAAAATAACATTGCGCCAATCAATATCATAAAGACCATACTTGTTAATTTAATAGATTCATAAACACATTTATCGAGAATATTTTTTGATAGATTTTTTTGAAAAAGAGCTAACAGAATTGCTCCTAAAGCTCCAATACCGGCAGCTTCAGAGGGTGTAGCTATACCAAATATGATAGACCCTAAGACTATAAACATAAGTCCAAGCGGATATACAACAGATGAAATATTTGCTGCCTCTGTAGGCGATACAACTTTAGTTTTTATACGTAACATTTTTAAATATATGATATATAAAATGGGAAGTATCAAACCTGGTACGAGAGCTCCTAAAAATAAATCTGCTATTGTTATACTTTCAGGGCTAAAAATTCCCATATTTAATTGTGCTTGTTGGTATGATGATGACAAAACATCTGCAAGGAGAATCAATACTAAAGATGGTGGAATAATTTGGCCAAGTGTTCCGGCAGCACATATTGTCCCTGTAGCTACACTGGTAGAATATCCATTTTTAACTAACACAGGGTAAGTTAATAATCCTAGTGTCACAACACTAGCCCCAACAATACCGGTACTAGCTGCCATTAGTGCTCCAACTACGACTACAGAAATTGCAAGACCGCTATTAGCATTTCTAAATAGCGCATTCATATCTTTAATGAGATTTTCTGCAATTTTTGTTTTTTCTAATATTAGTCCCATAAATATAAATAGAGGTACTGCAAGAAGATTTTGATTTCCCATTACACCAAATAATCTATTAGGAAATGCCATTAAGTACGCATAATCAAAAAATTCGAATAATACTCCAATCAATCCAAAAATAAGTGATACTCCAGCTAATATGAAAGCTACGGGGAAGCCGCTTAGCAGCAGGAAGAATGTTAAAAATAGAAAAATTATTACTATATCCATCTTATTATTTATTTTTTAATTTCTCTATAGCCTGAACAAATATCAAGAAAGAGAATATATATATTGAAGACTTCAATAGAAATACAATTGGCAATCCGCCTGGTTCACTGGAACCCTCTAACATAACCCATGATCTTGTAATCATTTCTGTACTTTCATAAAAAACAAATAAACAGAAAGGTACAACTAATGTATATAGACCAATTTTATCAATCAGTTTTCTATAACCTTGGTCCAACTTGCTAGAGATAATATCAATTCTGACATGCGCATCATCATTCATACATAATGAGACTCCAAAAAGAAAAATGAAAGCATGCATGTACATTACTAACTCTTGAAGGAATATATAGTTAATGTTAAATAAATATCTAAGTACGATATTTATTAATACAACTACAAACATTAAATAAAAGAAGTTCACTGTAAAATATTTTGTGTAATTATTGACTTTCTGTGTATATTTCATAGACAAGCAATCCTGCTTTTAATTATTCTTTCAAAAGTTTTTGGATCTTTTATGTGAGTAATTTCACCTACTTTCGGAAAAGCCATATCTACTAATCTAGATAAGTAAAATCTGAGGCCTGCTGCTACCATAGCGCTATTAATATATTTTCTTTCTTTAGGTGTAAGAGGACGTACACTGTTATAGCTATTAATGAAGCTATTATATTTTCTAATATTAATCGATCCGTCTTTATTGCTACACCAGTCATTTATAATTACTCCTAGCTCATATATAAATGGGCCATGGAATGAGTAGTAATAATCTATAATTCCTGTAACTTTATTACTTTTTTCTAAAACATTGTCCCTGAATAAATCTGAGTGAATTATCCCTTTAGGAAAGTCCATTTCAAATATCTTCCTAAATATTTTTCTTGATTGACTCAGAAGCTTATACTGATCCTTAGATATATGAGCTTTAATTTTTTTCATATTTTCATTAACCCATTTAATATCTCTACTATTTATAATTTTATTTTTATAATTTTTACTAGAAAGATGAAAGCTACCTACAATTTTACCAACTGATTTACATAGAGATATATTTGTTTCAGTGATGGTTTTACCTGCCAATCTTTCCATAATTGAACAAGGTTTTAATTTGAACGTACAAATGACTTCATCTTTTTTTGTAAGCATTATTTCTGGGGAGCATAGACCATGCTTTGAAAAGTAATTCATTAATTTTAGATATTTTTTAGCTTTTGCCTTAGTCATGTCCTCGAAAATTGTTATGACATATTTTCCTTTGGATGTAACTAAAAAATAATTTGTATTAGTTATTCCATCAGAAATGCCCTTATAAGATACTAACGAACCAATATCATATTGTGACAGTAGTTTTGAAGCATCTTTAGCAGTAAGATTTGTGTATACAGACATGTAATTATGATATATAACTTTTAATCAACAAACGATATCTAAATTCAAATGGTTTTCCAAGCAAAAAGTAAAGATAATTTTATTATTATTGATGGCTCTTCTTATTTATACAGAGCTTACTATGCATTGCCCAACCTTAAAACTAGCTCAGGGCTTCATTCTGGAGCTATCCATGGTTTTGCAAACATGCTCAATCGTATAATAAGTGAGTATGATCCAAAGTATTTATTAATGGTATTTGATGCAAAAGGAAAGAACTTTAGACACGCAATATATGATTTATACAAAGCAAATAGAAATGCAATGCCAAGTGAATTATCTGAACAAACGGGACCTATCATAGATTTAGTAAAAGCATATGGAATTACAGTTCTGCAAGAGAAGGATGTTGAGGCAGATGACGTGATTGCTTCTGCTGTAAAACAAATCAAAATAAAAAATACACAAACAGTGATTTCATCTGGAGATAAAGATCTAGCACAACTTGTTTCAAAGGATGTAGTTTTAATGAATAATTTTGATTCAAAAATTTTAGATACTAAGGGTGTTATTGAAAAATTCGGAGTAAGACCTGAACAGATATTTGATTATCTATGTTTAGTAGGCGACACATCAGACAATATACCTGGAGTCCCAAAAGTGGGCCCTAAAACTGCCGCAACCCTATTAACAAAATACAAAAATCTTGCTGGTGTTTTTCAAAATTCTAGTCAACTAAAGGGCAAGCTAAAAGAAAATATTGAAAATTCTATAGAAACAGTCGAGCTAGCAAAGAAGCTAGTAGCTCTAAAATCTGATCTCCCGTTAAACTTAGAAGAGAGTCAATTATTAATCGATAAGCAAGATAAAGCATCATTAGAGAAAATAATTACTAAATACGAACTCAAATCATTATCTAATCAATTAAAGATAAAAGCTATTAAAAAGAAAGTTAAAAAAAACTACCAATTAGTTGGCTCTATAGGTCAGGCCAAAAAGATTATTAATGAATGTAAAAAAATAAAACTATTTGCATTTGATACTGAAACAACATCATTAGATTTTAATGAAGCAGAGCTAGTAGGTTTTAGTATCTCTTATAAGCATGATCATGGATTTTATTTTCCATTAAGGCACAATTGTACACCTCAAAGCAATCTACCTTTTGATGAAATTATTTTAATCTTACAAGAATTATTTAAGGATAAAAATATTACTGTAATCGGTCAGAATTTAAAATATGACATAAATGTTATGAAAAAATATTCTATTGAGGTACTTAGTTCTGTAGAAGATACCATGCTGATGTCGTACGTTATTAATTCATCTGGAAAACATGACCTAGGAACTTTATCATCAGTATTTCTTGATCATGCAGTAATTTCTTATGAGGATGTAGTCGGAAAAGGAAAAGATCAAATATCATTTGCAGATATAGACCTAGACAAAGCTAAAGAATATGCATGCGAAGATTCAGATCTTACTTTTCTATTGTTTGAAATACTGGAAGATAAACTTAAAAAAGATAAACACTTATATGAAGTTTATAAGAACATTGAAATTAAATTAATGAAAATTATTGCCGATATGGAATATTTAGGAGTATCAATAGATAATGATGAACTCGAAAAGCAATCCAAAGACTTAGCAACAAGGATTAATAAAATTGAAAAAAAAATATATAAACTCTCTGGACGCGAGTTTAATATTAGTTCACCTAAGCAGATTCAAGAGATATTTTATGATGAGCTAAAGCTTCCTGTACTTAAGAAAACTCCAAAAGGCCAACCTTCTACCAATGAAGATGTTATGACTCAATTGGCAGAGGACCATGAATTACCAAGTTTGATATTATCTTTTAGAAATCTTTTGAAATTAAAGAATACTTACACAGATAAACTTGGAACAGAAGTATCTATTATCTCGAATAGGCTTCATACGTCATACAACCAAACTATTACTATTACTGGTAGATTATCATCATCTTCTCCAAACCTTCAGAACATACCAATAAGGACCGAAGATGGTAAGAAAATACGAACAGCTTTTATACCTAGGGATGGATTTAAGTTATTTTCAGCTGATTATTCGCAAATTGAACTTAGAATTATGGCTCATTTATCCGATGACCCTGAAATGATTAAAAGCTTTGTTAATGGAGAAGATATTCACTCTTCGACTGCTAAAAAAGTTTTCAATACAAAAGGAGAGCCTACCCCAGACGAGAGAAGAGCAGCAAAAGCAATTAACTTTGGTCTTATTTATGGAATATCCGCTTATGGTTTAGCTCGACAATTAAAAATTGATAATATAGAAGCCAAGAATATTATTGACACATATTTTTCAAAATATAAAAGAGTAAGACAATACATGGATGAGCTAAAAGAAACGGCTAAAGAGCACGAGTATGTAGAAACTATGTATGGTAGAAAAATCTTTCTCCCAAATATTTCTCACTCTAATTTTCAAGTTAGGAGCGGTGCTGAGAGAACAGCTATCAATGCTCCAATTCAGGGAACAGCAGCTGATATTCTCAAACTTGCAATGATTAGGATTAAAAATTGGCTTGATGAAGAAAAAATATCGAATATTTTTATGATTATGCAAGTTCATGATGAGCTTATTTTTGAAATTAAAGAGACGGACATCCCCACTATTGGGCCAAAAATAATCAACTTGATGACAAATGCTGAAGCTTTAAAAGTTCCCCTTATTGTAAATACATTCCATGGTAACTCATGGAGAGATGTCTAAAGCTAGATAGATTGCACTATATTAATATTTCGTTATAATTAGCCCAATGAAATTTCATAGCGGACTAATCACTTATATATTTCTAGCACTTATCCTTATTAACCCTGCTTATTCTGATATTGAGAAAGGAAAAGAGTTATCTGCTTCATGCGCGGCGTGCCATGGTGATGATGGTATTTCACTGAATTCGGTTTGGCCTAAATTAGCTGGTCAGAACCCTAAATATCTAGCTTCTCAATTACATGAATTTAAAAAAGGCCCTAATGGTAATAGAAATAATGCTGTTATGTATGGAATAGCAGTAAACTTATCTGATCAGGACATAGAGGACCTTTCTGAATATTATTCATCTTTGAAATCTACAGTAGGTTTAACAAAAGACGAATACCTAGAGTTAGGTCGAAATATCTATCGTGGCGGTAATATGGAAATTAAAATGCAAGCTTGTATAAGTTGCCACGGTCCAAATGGACAGGGAAATTATGCTGCGGCCATACCTATGCTCTCAGGTCAACATTCCCAGTACACGTATCAACAACTTAAAAATTTCCAAACATCTATGAGATCAAACGATTATAATAAGATGATGAGAAATATTGTGCACAGAATGACTGATGAGGAAATGAAAGCTGTAGCAAGCTATATTGAAGGCTTATACTAATGTTTAAAATTAAGCATTTCATCTATGGGTTATTTCTCACTATTCTTATAGCACCAGGTGCATATGCTCAAAAGTACATTCAAATCTCCACAGAAAAGCAACAAGAATCAAACGATATTATTATTTATGAATTTTTTTGGTATGGCTGTCCTCATTGTTTTAACCTTGAACCCACAATGGATAGGATTGAGGCAGACTTAAATAAGGATACAAAAATTGTTAAAGTTCCTATTGCACTAAGGGACAGTTGGTTGCCACACGCAAAACTTTACTATGCTTTAAAACAAATGGGAAAAATTGATGAAGTGCACAACTTGATATTTGAAGAAATTCACATAGAAAATAATCGCTTAAACACCGAACAACAGATGGTAGACTTTTTAGGTAAACATGGTATTGACACAGAAGAATTCAAACAGAAGTATAATAGTTTTGGTACAGAAGCAAGAGTAAAAAAATCTAGTAATCTTGCAAGAAAATATCAAATTAACTCAGTACCCACGATTATCGTGAATGGAAAATTTTTGACTAGTGGTTCATATGTCTCGAGTTATGATGAATTATTTAGCGTTGTTAATTTATTAGTTGAAAGAGAAAGAAATAGTTTATAGGAGAAAAAAATGACAGCAAGAATCATAAGCGGAAGAGAGACTGCAGAACATATACTTGAAAATGAACTTTCTAAAAAAGTAGAAGTCCTAAAATCTAAAAATATTATTCCTAATCTAGTAGTAATATTAGTAGGCGACATGAAAGCCTCAGCTAGTTATGTAAAACAAAAAGAAAAATTTGCTGAAAAAGCCGGTATTAAATCTGAAGTTAGAAGGTTTGAGTCAAATATAAGCGAACAAGATATTCTTACAGAAATTGATAAGATTAATGAGGATCCACTTATTCATGGTGTAATTGTACAGCTACCATTACCTGATCATATTTCTGTTGCTAAAGTATTAAATAGTATTCATCCGAGCAAAGATGTTGATGGCTTTACGCCAAACAACGTAGGCAAGTTATTCCTCGGTGAGGATACATTGGTATCTTGCACACCAAAAGGAATCATGCAAATGTTAAGAATTTCTGGAACTGACTTAAACGGAAAGAACGTGACTGTAATTGGAAGATCTAACATTGTGGGTAAACCCGTTTCTATATTATGCCAATCAGAGAATGCAACTGTAACAATGTGTCATTCAAGAACAAAAGATTTGAATCATAAACTTTCTGATGCTGATGTAATAATTGTTGCAGTTGGTGTGCCTAAGTTTATATCAGGGGATCAGATTCCTGATGGCGCAGTTGTAATCGATGTAGGTATTCACAATATCGATGGCAAGCTTTGTGGAGATGTTGACTTTGATTCAGCTAAAGAAAAAGCATCTGCGATAACACCTGTCCCTGGAGGAGTAGGTCCAATGACAGTATGTGCTTTAATTGAAAATACTATTATCGCAGCAGAGAGAATACATAGCGCCTGAGAAGATTCGAACTTCTGACCTTTAGCTTCGGAAGCTAACGCTCTATCCAACTGAGCTACAGACGCAAAAAGCTATTCAAATAAATTACTTTTCAAGTATAATCTACTGAAAGTAAAAAATGAGGGAAAAATGAGCGGAACAACATCAGATAAAGAGTTTTATAAAATTTTCAGCTATGTGAGCGTGTTTATTATTGCGCTGGCTATAATTATAGCTATTTTATCTAATGTTTTTGCTTCCTCTGTAGTGAATGATAACTATGATGATGCAAGGGAAAAAGCAACTGAACAGCGCTTATCATCATCTGAAAAAATAAATTTAGCAAGTAACCCTACATTTAAGACAGAAGTAATAGAAGTTACATCTGCCAAATCAGGTAAGGATGTCTATAATTCAGTATGCATGTCATGCCATATGAGTGGCGCGGCTGGCGCACCTATTACTGGAAAAGCAGATCAGTGGACGGATAGATTAGCGAAAGGAAATGATACTTTATACAGTAATGCAATTAACGGAATAGGGGTCATGCCTGCCAAAGGTGGATTAATGTCACTAAGCGATGATGAGGTTAAATCTGCTGTTGATTATATGCTTGAACAATCGAAATAGTTTATTTATTTAATTTATCTTCTAAGTCCTCTAATTTTTTTCTGGTTTTTAAAAGAACCTCTCTCTGGACATCAAATTCCTCTCTTGTAACTACATCTATTTTTCTAAGATAATCATTTAAGAGAATTTTAAGATTATCTTTTATGTCATCTTTCATAGTTTCGGTATTTTTAGGGATTATGCTTAAAATACCCTCTACCAATTCTTTAAATCTATTATTTTTCACTTTGCACTCCATTCATGCACATTTTTTGTGCAAATTTAACTCTTATGTTGATTATAAATAATTTTATAAAAGTTTACTTTACTACTTGTATTATTAATATATCATATTTCCAATGTTATTAGAGAAACACTCACATTTCAGGTGTAAACAGTAATATTAACAGTTGGCACAGTTTATGCATATCTACTATTGATAGCTTTACTATTTGTCATTGATAAATGTCGACTATCACAAAATAACTAAATAATATAACCATTTTACGAAAGGGAGATATAAATGAAAAAAATAATTAAATCATCTTTATCTGTTGCTTTAGCAGCGTTGATGTCAATATCAATGTTTGCACAAGCCGGTGAAGCAGTTGCAGATGAGTCAAGCAGCGCGGTAAGCTATAACATAGGTTACATGTCTGAATATTGGTATAGAGGATACTATATGTCAGAATCATCAGTGAGTTTTGGTGCTGATGCTGAAATGGGTAATTTCTATATTGGCACATGGTGGGCAGATGTTGATAAAGGCGTAGAGTATGATATCTATGGCGGATATAACTTCTCATTAATGGGTGTTCCAATGTACGCTGGTTTTACTGGATATTACTATTCAGATAACTTCGATAGTGATTACCAAGAAATAAATATAGGTGCTGATATGGGCTTTATGTCTATTGATGCAGCTATTGATGGCGAATATCAACTTGATGCAGGTGATCAAGGTTATCAGCATTATACAATTACAGTTCCACTATCTTTTGTTGGTCTGCCGATTGATTACCAATACCAAACATGGACTGGTGAGGCAATAACAGGACATAACCATGAACTTCATTATGGAATGACAGTAAGTGGAGTTGATGTTGGACTTATGGTTGGAAGAAATATTGATACTAGTCATGCTACTGGTCTTGAAGACAACGACGATTCAACATATGCAAACTTTACTTTAGGGTATAGTTTCTAAATAATTTAGTTTATAATTTGTGATAGTAGACATTTAACAATGAAATTAGTAATAGCAATTATCAAACCATTTAAATTAGATGAGGTAAGAGAAGCTCTATCAGGAATAGGGGTCACTGGAATTACCGCAACTGAAGTAAAAGGGTTTGGAAGACAAAAGGGCCATACGGAACTTTATAGAGGTGCTGAATATGTGGTTGATTTTCTACCGAAAATTAAGCTTGAAATTGCTGTTAATGATAACCTTGTTGATCAAACAATTGAGACTATCTTGTCATCTGCTAGTACTAGTAAAATTGGTGATGGAAAGATTTTTGTTCTTGATATTCAAGAAGCAATACGTGTTCGTACCGGAGAAAAAGGTCCAGAAGCTCTTTAATTAAACATTTTTAATTAGGAGATTGCAATGGAAGCTTTAGAAGGTAAAGTAATTGAACTTGCTTATGCTTTAGATACATTCTATTTTCTAGTCATGGGTGCCTTTGTCATGTGGATGGCTGCAGGTTTTACCATGTTAGAATCTGGTCTTGTTAGAGCAAAGAATACAGCTGAAATTCTTACAAAAAATATATCGTTATATTCAATATCAGTGATCATGTATATGATTGTCGGATACAATTTAATGTATCCAGGTGGAGGCACAGGTGTCATTCCTGAGCTATCATTTTTTCTAGGTGCTGACAATACAGCTGAGGCTGTGATCGCGAGTGGTGGAGATGTTTATTACTCATCAATATCAGATCATTTCTTTCAAGTAGTATTTGTAGCAACAGCCTGTTCAATTATTTCAGGAGCAGTAGCGGAAAGAATGAAACTATGGCCATTTCTACTATTTTGTGTAGTGATGACAAGTGTTATTTACCCAGTTCAAGGTTATTGGAAATGGGGCGGCGGCTTCTTAGACGAAGCTGGTTTTTCTGACTTTGCTGGATCTGGTGTGGTACACCTATGCGGCGCAGTTGCAGCTTTAGCTGGTGTACTTGTTCTAGGTGCAAGAAAAGGTAAATATACAGACGGCAAAGTAAACGCTATGCCAGGAGCTAACCTCCCACTTGCTACCCTTGGTACATTTATTTTATGGTTAGGTTGGTTCGGATTTAATGGTGGATCTGAATTAATCATTTCCAATGTTGCAGAGGCTAATGCTGTATCTATGGTATTTGTAAATACCAACTTAGCAGCAGCTGGTGGCGTCATGGGAGCATTATTATTATCCAAACTAATGTTCGGTAAATCTGACCTTACAATGGCATTAAACGGCGCTATAGGAGGCTTGGTGTCAATTACAGCTGAACCATTAGCTCCAACACCAGGACTTGCTTTAATCATTGGTGCAATTGGTGGATTGATAGTAGTAATGTCTATCGTCATGCTTGATAAAATGAGAATAGACGATCCTGTTGGTGCAATATCTGCACATGGAACATGTGGTATTTGGGGATTACTCGCAGTAACTCTTACTGGCGGATCTCTTGGAGCTCAAATTTATGGCGCTTCAATGATTATACTTTGGACATTTATTACAAGTGTAATTGTTTGGTACATCATAAAAATGTTCTTCGGTTTAAGAGTAACAGAAGAAGAAGAACAAGATGGTGTAGATATATCTGAGTGTGGATTAGAAGCATACCCAGAATTTAGTAAAGCTACAGGCATTAAACCTTCAGTTTACCCTGAGCAATAAGCATATATCTAAGGGAGCGTAGTGATAGCTACGCTCTTTTAGCTTTCAAGAAACTCCATGTTCCAGTAGGATACAATGGCATTGGAAAGCTAGAAATAACAATATCCCTAAGTCCAATACTTTCATATTTTTTAACTAAGGGCTTGATGACAGTTTTCATATCTTTTAAAGGTGAACCTGATTGTTGTATTAAGACACCATTTTTCTTCAGAGCATCATTACATGCTCTTATAAATTTTTTAGAAAATAATACTTTAGCATCACCCACAGGATCGGTGGAATCGACAATTATAGCGTCATATTTAATTTTATTATTTTTTAGATAAATCATTCCATCATTAATAACTATTTTTATTTTTTTTGATTGCTTTTTTGTGAGCTTAAAATTTTCAGGAAAATACCTTTTTGAGATATTTACTACTGCATCATCAATTTCAACTATTATTATTTCTGTTACACATTCCTTTCGTGCCAACATGCTTGCAATGGCACAATCTCCTCCACCTATAATTAATATTTTTCTTACAGTTTTTGGGATTAGATCAAGACATTCGTTGTGATAAAAATCTTGATTCTTTTGAGACAACATAAAACATCCATCGAGGTAAAGTACATTTCCGTATTTGTTTGTTTTTATGATTTCAATATTTTGATATTTACTTTGACATTGATATAAATATTTCTCATACTTTATACCGATTGATATGCCAGTTGCATCGTCATATTCATGATATATTTTTTTTATGCTCATTAACTTGTCATTTATAAATTTATATTGATTATATTTAACTTTTTATATTATGCAATTAGACCATAAACATCTTGTTTTAAGAGCTGAGGTAAGTGATTGCCCTGCTGAAGATTCTCTTCATGAAATCCTTGATTGGATGAAAACCTTAATAAAAAAAATTGATATGAAATTAATGCAAGGCCCTGCCATTAGCTATGTAGACCAACCTGGCAATCGTGGGACAACATGTATGGCATTAATTGAAACGAGTCATATTGTCATTCATATATGGGATGAGCCTAACCCAGGATTAATTCAATTAGATATCTATAGCTGTAAGGAATTTAAATTGGATATTGTCATGAAACACATTAAAGATTATTTCAATGTCTTAAATATGCAGTATAAATTTCTTGACAGAACATCCGGTATGAAAGTTATCGATGAAAGCTAACTTAAGATACTGCATTTGTATATTTTATCCTTGCACTTATCATATCTATTAGAAGGCACATTCTTTTGAATAAAATACCGTTTACTTTATAGTTTGCCTCAGAGATAAAATCGACTCTTTTAGCCGATAGCAGTTCAGTACAAACCTTTTTTTGTTCCAGACTATTTTTAGGATAAACTGAAATAGCATGGCCATTCTGTTTTTTTATTAATGCCATACTTGGAACATCAGTTAGTCCATCACCAATGTAAATCATATTTTCAAATGGTATTGGTCTGGACTCTTCGGGCATATGACTATTAATTGACTCTGAAAGTCTCTCTTTTCCTTTATTAATTCTAAATAGAAACTGTGTTTTTGCTGTATCTGTAACTACTATTTTTGGAAAAGTAGCATTACCATCTTTATCAAAATAATACTGTGAACCAAAAACATTTGTTAAATCTTTTCTTATAGCTGAAGCATCTAATATTTCATGATGTCCAGCTGAAATCACATAATGTGAAACATTAATATTCTTATGATAAGTTTTTATATATTTATTTATATTTTTAAACCAATCTTTTACGCCAACAAAATATTTGATTTTATCTGCCATGGCAATAAATTCTTCTTTTGTAATCTTAATACCGATCTTTTCAGCATGACTAATTAGTTCTCTCATATATATCATCATGATTTCACCATCTGTTTTTTTTGCTTCTAGCAAAATTTTCGCCCAAAATTTCTTTGAATTAATTTTCAACCGAGGAATTATTGTATATTCTTGCATTGTCTTTGGAGTCAGTGTTCCATCAAAATCGTAGACCAATGCTATAGTATTTTGTTTCATTACATCCTATCCATTGGCTTTATATCTAATGCTTTTAGGCCGCTAATTATAATTTTATCTATACACTTTATTAGGGTAACTTTTTCACCCTTTATTGATGATACTATGATTTTAGTCTCTGCATAGTAGGAGTGAAATGTCTGTGCAACTTTATATAAATAGTTTGTTATAATGTCTGGCCTTACCATATTAATAGCTTTATCCATTACATTTTGAAAACTATTAATTAACTCTATCAGTTCAATTTCATTTTTTGTATCTAAGTTATTAAGATTGTCTTTTTCAAAAGGTGTATTATCCAAATCATTAATAATTTTTGTAATCCTAGCATGAGCATATTGTATATAGTAAATCGGATTATTTTTATTTTTTTTGATTGCAAGATCTACATCAAATTCTAAATGTTGTTCTTTCTTTTTTATTAAATAAAAATATTTTGTAGCATCACGCCCAATTTCATTAACTAAGTCTTGTATTGGATAAAAATCGCCACTTCTTGTAGACATTGAGATAGACTTGCCAGACATAATAAGATTAGCAAATTGAACTAGATGAATTTGCAATCTATTTTCTACATCATATCCCAAAGCTTTCATAGCGTTTGTAAGTCTCACTGCATAATCATGGTGGTCCGCACCCCAGATATTTATTAGAATGTCATGATTTTTAAACTTATGAACATGGTAGGCAATATCAGTAGCAAAGTATGTCATATCACCATTACTTTTTATAAGAACCCTATCTTTATTCTCACCAAAAGAAGTATTTTTAAACCATAAGGCGCCATCCTTTGTATAGCTTAAATCATTATCATCGATTTTTTTTAGGACAGTCTTTAATAGACCCGATTCATATAAATCACTTTCATTAAACCAACTATCAAAATTAATATTAACCGATGATAAATCTTTTTTAATATAGTTTTCTATAATTGCATTAACTAATGATTTTCTAATCTTTAAGTAACCATCAATACTTTTGATATAATAAATTATTTCATCTATTGGATTATCTAATAGAGATAAAACTTTCTCTTTATCAATATCTTGAAGATCACTTGCTATTAACTTTGATACATCACTAACATACGAGCCCTTATACGTTATTAAGCGCCCCTCTGGGTCATCTCTTTCATCACTAAAAACATGATCTTTCTTATTATGATGGCATAAAATAGCACTAATTAATAATAAATCTATTTGTCTTCCAGCATCATTGATATAATATTCTCGAGTAACATTATGTCCGATTAATGACATAAATCTAGCTGTGGTGTCACCGACTATCATTCCTCTTCCATGCCCAATGTGCAATGGTCCTGTCGGATTAGCTGAAACATACTCTACATGAATATTTTTTTTATTTTTCACTTTATCGAAATTTAAATTATTTTTAACTATTCTCTTTAGTTCTTGAAATTTATTTGATTTTGTAATGAAGAAGTTTATGTATCCAGGAGAGGCTACATTAGTTTTTTCAACATAATTGATAGTTTCTAAATCATTAACTATTTCTTTTGCTATGAGCATAGGATTTTTTTTAAGAATCTTTGCCAGCTTCATAGCTATATTTGTGTAAAGGTCACCATGGGAACTATCAGTAGTTTTATTAACTTCAATATTTATCTTGTTAATATCATCATAAGATTCATAAAGCTTTTTTAGAACTTTATTTATTTCAATAACTATCTGTTCTTTCATTATTGCGCTGGATCAATATCAATATACCATTTAATTTTACTATCTATGCTGGCTAAGTATAACTTAATTCTAGTTATATGTTCCGATAAAAGCTTATGACTTTTTGATCCAACTATTATTTGATAGGAATAAGCATTATTCTTCTTGAATGTCTCTGCTGGAGAAGGCCCATAGACAAATACAGACTTATTTTTTTTAAATTTCACTATTTCTGAAAGTATTGATTTAGGCTTGTATTTACTCGTAGCGGATATATTAATTATGCCTATATGACTATAGGGTGGCAGATTAACACTTTCGCGTTCTTTGAGAGCAACTTTACTGAATTCTTCATATCCCTCTTTAAGAATCTTTAACAATAAATTATGCTTAGGATTATTGGTTTGGATGATTACATTTCCTTGTGATTTTTGTCTACCTGCTCTTCCAGAAACTTGTGTAATTAACTGTCCGGTCTTTTCTAGTCCTCTAAAGTCTGTACTATATAATCCAGCATCAATGTTAATTATTCCAACGAGCGATATATTTGGAAAATCATGTCCTTTAACAATCATTTGTGTTCCTACGAAGATATCTATTTTATTATTAGCAGCACTTTCAATAAAATTTTTTAATTCCTTCTTAGATGAAATATTGTCACTATCGATTCTTAATACATTTTTGTTTGGAAATAATTCTTTTACTTTATTTTCTACTCTCTGGGTACCAACACCTAACGGTACTAAAGATGGTTTGTCACAACAAGTTTTTACAGAATCAAATTTTTGACTAAATTCACATTGATGACATATTAGTCTTTCAACATTTTTATGATATGTCATGATTGTATTGCACTTTGGACATTTAACAATAGTTTTACATTCACTACAAAGAACTGTATTACTAAAACCTCGTCTGCCAATAAAAAGTATTATTTTCTTATTTTTGTCTAATTCAGATTTCATTTTATCCTTAAGAACTTTTGATAATCCCTCATCTGGTTTATCAACAGAGGTATCAACAATTGTAATTAATGGCATTTTTGATTTATGAAAGCGATTAAGTAATTTATATTGTTTATATTTTTTTATATTAATATTATGAAGCGACTCAAAAGATGGAGTAGCGCTTCCAAGAACAACGGGGCAATTAAAATTTTTAGCCCTAACAATGCTAATGTCCCTAGCATTGTATTTAAATTTTTCATTTTGTTTATATGATTGATCATGTTCCTCATCTACAACAATTAGTTTCAAATTTTTAAACGGTAAAAATACTGCAGATCTTGTTCCAATAACGATTAATTGACTCTCATCACGACACGCCTGACTAACTTTATACTTTTGTAATGATGTTAAGTGTGAATGATATTCAAGCGGCTTTATAGTCAAATATTTCTGAAATCTTGATACAGTTTGAGGGGTTAAATTAATTTCAGGTACTAATATGAGAACTTGAGCATTATCTTTCAGCAAAGATGATGCAAGATGTGAATAAATTTCTGTCTTGCCTGAACCAGTTACGCCATGAATAAAATGAACTTGATACTTATTAATATTTTTATCTATGCTTTTTACAACCTTTAACTGTTCATCATTAAGCATCAAACTCTCCGGTTTTAATATTTTCTCTTGCTCATATTTTTTCTTTGGGGTAGCTTGATTTTTTCTTTGTATTGGAGTGATGGAATTGAACAGAACTTGACCTAGCGGATAATGGTAGTACTTTGCAGTCCATTTAGAAGTTTTAAGTAATTCTGGCGTTATGACTGGAATATCATCAAGCAAATCATATATCTCCTTAATTTTATAGGAACCACTATTATCTATATTTTGAAAAATCTTAACAATAATGCCTACTCTAGTAGATCTGCCAAATGGCACCTTAACTCTAGCTCCTACTTCGGGATTATCAAAGGTGCATTTATAGTCAAATAATTTATTTATAGGAACATCTAGAGCTACAGATACAAATTTATGCATAACTAGTAGTATAAACTATGTTTAACTGGGCTTTTATCATTATAAGAAGTGAGTTTATCCACAGAATCTGTGGATAAATCTGTGAATAATTCTACTTTAAAATGAAAAAACCTAAACGTATTAATACTTTTCTCGAATTGTTCAATTTATAGTCAAATTAAATATACTTATATATATCATATACTTGCAGATAAAATAATCAGTTTAATTTATATAAATGATTATAAATATATGATAATTGAGATTCTCACCCAGTTATCTAACACTGTTGATAAATGAGCAATAATGGTGATTTTTTATTTAAAATATATTATTCGTCTATGTTTATCTTATGATGTATTCTTGTAATATTAGATAAATATGGATATTACTAAACAAATTCTCAGGCTAAATTATGCTGGATTACCTATTGGGTGGGTTTCTTATCAAACAGCGGTAAGATTATATTGTAATAATCAAGTCACCTATGAATGTGGTAATAGTTCTCTACTTATAAGAGGGGGAGCTAATAAGATATCTGGCAATCAAAGTACAATTGTTATTAATTCTATTGTTGCTACAAAAAACTACAATAAAATTTCTTATCGTGATTATACTCCTCTACTGACAAACACCACGCTCTTCAAAAGAGATGCCTCAACATGTTTATATTGCGGGGAATCCTTCTCTTTAAAAAGTCTATCTAGAGATCATATTATTCCATTATCTAAGGGTGGACAAGATAGTTGGATGAACACTGTTACTGCGTGTAAAAGGTGTAATAATCACAAGGGTAATATGACTTTAGAGCAGTCAGGAATGACTTTGCTGGCAGTTCCTTTTGTACCATCAAGGATAGAATATTTAATATTAAGAGGTAGAACTATTTTGGCAGATCAGATGAACTTTTTATTGTCTCATGTTCCGAAATCCAGTCTAATACGCAAGAGATATACATTAGGATGAGAACATGTCCAAAATAACTATCTTGGTTAATCTAGGTACTCCTGATCAGCCATATGAAAAAGAAGTCAGAACATATTTGAGAGAATTCTTATCAGATAAATTTGTTATCAGGTTACCGAGAATATTCTGGCTTACGCTGCTAAATTTGGTCATATTAAGGACAAGGCCAAAGAAAAGTGCTGAATTATATAGAAAAGTATGGACTCAGTGGGGATCACCTTTACTTTTTCATACCTATGCACAAACTGGGCAACTAAGAAAACTAAACGAAAAATTAGGATTTAACTTTCACTTCGATACCGCAATGAGGTACGGAAACCCATCAATTAAAAAAATATTATATCGCGCTGTTAACAATGGTTATAAAGAAATTACTATCTTGCCTATGTTTCCGCAATATTCAACTACTACTACGTTATCAATTTTCGAACTAGTAAAATCAATTGCTCAAAAAGACAAAAAAATGTTTTCTGGGGTGAAAATAAATGCTGTTAATAGCTTCCATGATAATAAATTATATATAAAAGCATGTGCACAGAAGATTATTAACACGCAAAAAACACTTGATAAACCTGACATCCTTTTATTTTCTTTCCACGGTATTCCAGAATCATATATAGGAGATGATGAGCCTTATCAAAAAGAGTGTATAAAAACTGCACAGCTTATTGCTGAAGAGCTAAATCTTAATGATCAACAGTATGAGATTGCATTTCAGTCAAGGTTTGGCAAGGCTGAATGGATTAAGCCTTATTTATCTTCAAGACTAGAGCAGCTTCCAAAAGAAGGTATTAAAAATATACATGTTTTCTGTCCCGGATTTTCATCTGACTGTCTTGAAACAATAGATGAAATAGGTAGAGAGTCCAGAGAAGATTACATGGATCATGGAGGAGAGAAATTTACATTCATTCCATGTTTGAATAGTGATGATAAATTTATCGAGGCACTAATGGATATTCATACATCACCAACTTTACATATTCTATAATTTATAAGATTTTAATTTCTTCCTTATGGTTTTGCACTTCAAGTTAGCGTATCTAGGATATCCATTATCATAGCTAGGATAATTTTCACCTTTAATTAAATTTGATATATATCTATTGCAGGCTGAAGTTGTCTCTATTCCGCTCGCTTTAATATAATTTCCTGGCAGCATTTTTTCAACGTTTGCTACATTATCAAGCTTAGTTGACCCTATTGACCACTTGTAATTATTTTTATTAGATTCATCCTTGATAGTTAACATAATATCGCTTTTGTTCTTTTTTGCATAAGCTATTGATGATAGACCTAGTTTATATGCCTGCTCGACATCAACTTTTGATGCAATATGTCTTGCTGCTCTTTGTAGATAATCAGAAACTGCCCAATGTACTTTGAAATTATGTTTATTACTTACAATAGAGGATAATACTGGTGCCACACCACCTAATTGTGAATGTCCAAAACTATCTTTGAGTCCACTATCACTTAAAAAATTACCCTTCTTATCTTTGATGCCTTCTGATGCAACTATTACACAATATCCATATTTTTCAGTCACTTCTTTTACTTTGTTCAGAAAGTATTTTTGGTCAAATGCAATTTCAGGAAATAGTATTATATGAGGTGGGTCTCCTGCCTTTGTTTTGATTACCCCAGCAGCAGCAGCTAACCATCCTGCATGCCTACCCATTACTTCTAAAATAAATACTTTTGTAGATGTTTGACACATAGATTTAACATCTAATGATGCTTCCAATGTTGATGTTGCAATATATTTTGCAACGGATCCGAATCCCGGGCAATTAGCAGTAATTGGTAAATCATTATCAATTGTTTTTGGTAGGCCAATACATGTTATAGGAAAATTCTTAGCATTAAAAAACTTATTAATTTTATTTGTTGTATCTTGAGAGTCTCCACCTCCATTGTATAAGAAATATTTTATATTATGTTTTTTAAACACATTATAAATTCTCTCAAAGTCTTTTTTTGATTTTTTGAAATCATTAAGCTTTAGTCTGCATGATCCAAAGGCACCGCCAGGTGTTTGTTTTAAAAGTTTTAGTTCTGATTTAGATTCTGTAGAAATATCAATTAATTCTTCTTTCAATGCACCAAGAATTCCATTCTTACCTACATACAATTTGCCAAACATGTCTCTGTTTTTTTCATATGCATCTATTACACCTGCAGCAGTTGCATTAATTACAGGTGTTACCCCACCAGATTGTGCATAAAATATATTTCCTTTCATATTTACTCCACTATTTTTATTAAACTACCAATTTCAGGTTTACCTTTAGGATAGTGACCATTTAATAATCTAAGTTTTCCCTCAGCGTACCTCCCAAGAGGACTGTTATCTGCTAATTTTTTGTATGACATTCCCTCTCTAAATCTGATGACTTTTATTGTTAAGCCCTTGGATTTACTTATTTCTTCTTCAGTCATTTTTTGAAATGATTCATCAATAACTTTTGTAATATTATCATCATTAATTTCTCTAAACTTTTTTATAAATATCCATGCTTTTGGTTTTTTATCTTCTTGATCAATATCAAAAAATACGGAATACCGAGTATAAGTTATGTCAATCATGGATGAAGTCTTATATAAATATGTATAACCAGTCATTTTATTTTTATTGAGTGGTTTCTGCTCAACTAGTTTATTACTAGATAAAAACGATGTCTTATCAATATTCTGATCTAAATAATCCTTAGGAGTTAAGCCATTATCAATATCATCTCTAAGAAGATTATCAGACATTAGAATAATTTCTGATTTGTTTTTTGTAATAATTAACCGATCTGGAAGATTTTTAAGGTCCCATCCTTTAGGTATGGTGAATTTTATTGCAAAAAAGGGATGATAAAATGTATTGTATCTCACGTATCCTTCTTCATCGCTTGTACCATAAGGGAGACCATCGATCATTTTAAGAAATTCATCTTTATTTTTCTTGCCTGTCATGCTTTCAGTTTGATTCATTGCTTCAATTCTATTTTCTGTAGAAGGATGAGTTGAAAAAATATTATGATATCCAGCACTTACTGTCCTACCTTCTTTCTTTGCAATTTCATTTTCAAGATCATCCGCACTTTTCATGGTTTGCAAGAATTTAGCCATAGCATCTTGGTTATAACCATTTCTACCAAGGTATTCTTTTGCTATTTCATCAGCTTCAGACTCATATTTCCTACTATAGCCTTTATTAGCTAATTGATTTAATAAATTAAAGCCACTATTAGAAATAGATCCCCCTGGAACATTAGATGCTGCAAGACCTATAAGTAAATTTGTTACTTGTGCAGCACTCATACCTCTCACAGCATGCCTTGCTGTGATATGAGCAATTTCATGACTAAGTACACCTGCAAGTTCAGCCTCAGAGTTAAAATGAGCTAGCAGGCCTCGATAAAAATAAACATATCCCCCAGGAGTTGCGAATGCATTAAGTGTAGGATTGTCAATTATTGTGAACTTCCAGTCTAAGTTTGGACGATGACTAGAACTTGCTATTTTTTCTCCAAGTTCTTTATAATATTTAGTAAGTTCTTTATTTTTTAGAACCTTAGAATTTTTAAGTATTTCCCTATGGTAAGCTCGTCCCATATCAACTTCTTGCTGTTCTGTGATAGTTACAAAATCAGGCATACCAGAAACCGGGTTTTTAGCACATGAAGCCAAGAAAGTTATTAGAATTAAGAAAGATATTCTTGAATTATATGTTTTTAACATAATCTGTAAAATAATTTGAGAATTTAGTAAGAGCCTTACCTCTGTGACTAATTTTATGTTTATCACTTGGTTCTAGTTCTGCTGATGTTATATTTCTCTCAGGTAAGAAAAAAATAGGATCGTATCCAAAGCCATTAGCACCAGAATTCTTATCATTAATTCTTCCTTTCCAAGAATCTTGAGCAATGTATGGAAATGGATCATTTGAGAATCTCATAAATACTATCACACATCTATAACATGCTCCTCTTTTGTCAGTAGACACACCCTCCAGTTCTTTTAAAAGTTTTTCATTATTCATTTCATTAGTAGCATCTTCTCCAGCATATCTAGCTGACCAAACACCTGGACGCCCATTTAAGTAATCCACTTCTATACCTGAATCATCTGCTATAGATGGAAGTGATGTAAAGTTTGCGGCACTTCTTGCTTTTAGTATTGCATTTTCTACAAACGTGGAACCTGTCTCTTCAACATCTGGAATATCGATATCTTTCGAGGTTACTAGTTCGACATTATTCATGTTAGATAGTATTTGCTGGAACTCAGTTATCTTATCATTATTTTTAGTGGCCAAAAAAATTTTCATAAAACACCGAATGAATATATTTGCTATACTATTGTAATATAAATACGTAGGTAAACAATGAAGAATAATCATATTAACCAGACTGGTGATCTACACATGATAGATATTAGTTCAAAGGATGTAACTACAAGAATAGCTAGGGCACGTGGTTCTATTATACTTAATAAAGATGCATTTGAATCTGTGGTATCTATGAATAATAAAAAAGGAGATGTCTTGAATACTGCTCGAATATCAGGAATTAATGCTGTTAAACAGACAGCTAATCTTATACCTCTCGCACACGTTATCCCAATAAATTCTGTGACTATAGATTTTGATATTATTGAAAACGAAAAAAAAATTAATTGCTCTGTATCCGTCAAGTCTGACGGAAAGACTGGAGTAGAAATTGAGTCACTAATCGGTGTTGAGATTGCGCTAATGACAATTTATGATATGTGCAAATATTTAGATAGAGGTATGAAAATTACAGATATTAAATTACTTTCTAAGACTGGAGGAAAGTCTGGAGATTACCTAGCAAAAAACTGTGATTAAAAAATTTTTATATATATTAATAGCTTTGTTTATTGCTTTTTTTGTCTATATCAATTTTATATTTGATATAAATAATTATAAAAGTGATCTTGAAAAGATGATTTCAAATCAAGCAAACATAGAATTTAAGATACTAGGTGATTTGAATTTAGATTTGGGCATACAAACAAGAATCAGTGCAGAAGCATTATCAGTGCGTAAAAATAAAGTATTGTTATTCGAATCAGAAATCTTTAATGCATCTATTTCGTTATCAGAGATCCTTAAAGGACGATTTGATATTGATTCTCTGAGTTTTAAAGATTCAAAGCTTTATGGAATAAATATTGATGAGTCAATTATTAAGTCTTATAACATTGTTGCGGGCAGAACATATAAATTACAAAATACAAAATACTCTGACATTAAACTAATTGAAGCTAAAGGTTATTTTGAAGGAGAGTTTTTACGAATAGAAAATATGCTATTAGACACAGAGCTCATTGAAGGAAATGGTTTTGGAAAAATTAATCCCTTCAAAGAAACAATAAATATATCGGCATCTACGTTTATTAAACAAAATGACTATTTAAAAAGCAAATATAATGAGTTTTATCCAAAATATCTTATAGATACACAATTACCTGTTCTTATTTCAGGAAGCTTCGATAATCCAAATATAGATATTAATGTTTCAGATATCGTTACAGAAAAATTAAAAAAAGAAATTAAAGATAGAGCAGTAAAATCTATCAAAGATAAAATCAAAGAAAAACTTGAATCAGAAATTAATATCAAATTACCTTTCTAAAAATGCAATCTAGTATTTCTGAGAGCGTTCTAGATTGGTATGATAAATTTGGAAGAAAAAATCTACCATGGAAAGTTGATGATCCATATAAAATATGGATATCAGAAATAATGTTACAACAAACTCAGGTACAAACTGTAATTCCATATTATTTGAAATTTATAAAAAAGTATCCAGATATCAAATCATTATCAAAAGCAAGTCTTGATGATTTATTATTGATATGGAGCGGATTAGGTTACTATACTCGAATTAAAAATATACATGCAGCATCTCAAATTATATCTAATCACTATAATGATATGTTCCCTAAATCATTTGATGAAATATTAATGTTACCTGGAATAGGAAGGACCACAGCATCAGCAATATCAACATTTTCGGGTTTTTCTAACAGAGCTATATTAGATGGAAATGTAAAAAGGATATTATTAAGATTCTTTAATATAAATGATACTTACGCTAAATCTGAATTAGATAAAATCTTATGGAAAAAATCTGAATTTATTACACCACCAAAAAGAACATCTGATTTTATTCAAGGCTTAATGGATTTGGGTGCAACAGTATGTAAGCGAACACAACCTGACTGTCTAATATGTCCAATCAAAAAATGCGGATGTCTTTATGAACCAGACATAAAACAAAAAAAAGACATAAAAAAAACTATCAAAAAAATTAGTACATTATTAACTGTAATCATAAATCAACACAATCAGGTATATCTTGAAAAAATTACAACAGGTAAACTTTGGTTAGGTTTATTCAGTAGTCCTACTTTTAATTCACAAAGTTTAAAAAACAATTGGATGTTAAATAATAATCTTGTTCATCTAGACCCTATGTATGAATCATCGTTTACTCATAGGGTTACTAATAAAATTTATCATTTTAATGTTCAATATTATTTTTTGAAAAATGACAAAAAAGTTAGTTTATCAACTAAGAATTGGTATAATCTATCTGACATTAATGTTGGCTTACCAAGGTATCTAGATAAAGCACTAACAATATATAGGTCTAAGCATGAAAAAGATAATGTGTAAAAAGCTCAATAAAGAAGCAGAAGCGCTCGACTATCTCCCTTATCCTGGTGATTTGGGTAAAAAAATTCAAGAAACTATATGTAAAGAAGCATGGGAGCAATGGGTCAGTCATCAAACTATGTTGATTAATGAAATGAGACTTACACCTGTTGAACCTAAAGCAAGAAAATTTTTAGAAGAAGAAATGGAAAAATTCTTTTTTGGAGACGGTTCTCAGGCTCCACAGGGTTTTGTCCCAGAAAAATAATATATGGCCAGGTAGCTCAGTCGGTAGAGCAGTGGACTGAAAATCCTCGTGTCGGCAGTTCGATTCTGTCCCTGGCCACATAATATGAAACAACTTAATTTAAATAAATTACTATCACAAGCTTTAGATCTGCACAGAAATGGCAGTATTGACAAAGCCGATGAGATATATTTAGAAATTCTAAAAAATAATCCTGATAATTTTGACTCTAATCATTTACATGGCGTAGTTCTTGCTCAAAAGAAGGATTTTAAGACATCTACAATATATTATGAAAAAGCTTACAAAATAAATAAAAATAATTGTGAGCTATTGAATAATTATGGGATCTCTCTTAAAAATATAAAAAACTATCAGAAATGTGAAGATGTTCTTAATAGCTGCATTAGTATAAATGCAAGCTTTGTAAAATCATATATCAATCTAGGTAACTGTTATGCGGTACAAAAAAAATATGATGAAGCTTTGAAGGTATTTAATCAAGGAAGAAAAATTGATTCATCTGATATTAGACTTACTAAAAATATCATTGGCATATACATAGAGAAGTTCAATAAATTCAAAAATAGCGATGATTTATTTCATTGCATTGAGAATTTAAATCAAATTGATGTTAATGAGACATTTGATCACAAAACAATTTGCAACTATGCTCTAGTATACCTATGGAATAATGACTTAGACAAATCATATAATTTATTTAAAATTGCAGAAAAAAAATCACAAATAGTTCCAGAGTTAAAAACATTATTAAAAATAAAGGATAAAAGTGTACTGAGCCATTTTGTTAAGCATGAATATGAACAAATCTGTCATATAGACTCAGATATTGATGGAATTAGGAATATGAAAATTACTCAAAAGTTTTTTGATTCTTTAGCGATGATCAATAGTAAAAATTATGAGAATTATTCAAAAAATGATTTGAGCTTTATCTCAACCATTCATAAAATTAAATATAATAAACCACCGAAAACTAAATCATCTTTACTAAATCCTATGTTGGATTTTAAATCAATTCAAAACGAATACCATACTTCTAATCCTTCAATATGTGTTGTCGATAATCTTTTATCGGATTCATTTTATACTGATTTAAATGTATTTTATCGTTGTGCTAATATCTTTAAACGCCCATACCCAAGAGGTTACGTGGGGACATTTTTAGGAACAGGTATGGCTAATAAACCTATTCTACAATTTAGTTTAGATTTAAAAAATGAATTACCTGATATCTTTAAAGAACATAATCTTTCTCAAGCCTGGGCATTTAAATATGATAGTGAACATAAAGGCATTAATATTCATGCTGATGATGCAATTGTTAATGTAAATTTATGGCTAACATCCGATAGTGCGAATCTTGACAAGAATTCTGGTGGCTTGATAATTTGGAAGAAAAAACCTGATGAATTTGCTAGTTTTGATGAATTTAATTCTGAACTTAATTCTGAAAAGATGTTCAAAGAGGTTAATAACTCAGATTCTATCAGAGTACCCTACAAGGCAAACAGAGCAGTTATTTTTGATTCTAAATTGTATCATGCAACAGATTCCATTAACTTTGATTCAAAATACATAAACCGTAGATTAAATGTTACATTTCTTTATTCATAATAAAGGAAAGGCTGTTGGAAATATCTAATTAAAGTCATATAATAGAGGTATGTCTGAATTATCACCAAAAAATGCAAAATTTAGTCTTGGACAAATAGTATACCACTCAAAATTTAAATACCGTGGAGTCATAGTTGATGCAGATCCAAATTTTCAAGGGACTGACGAATGGTATGATTCGGTTGCTAAGTCTAAGCCCGATAAGAATAAACCTTGGTACCATGTACTCGTGCATGGGCAAGGCAATGAGACATATGTTGCTGAATCCAATCTGACATCTGATCAAAACATAGATCCTGTAGACCATCCTTTTGTTGACATATTCTTTTATGAATATGATAACAGCGGTCAATATTCTCTAAAGCAAACATTCAACTAAGATTTGAATATTTTTAAAAAACTTTTTAAGGATACTGATGAGTCATCACATAAAAATGATGTAGATGAAAACCTTAGACTCGCAACATGTATACTTCTTATAGAAGTATCAAAAAGTGATGATAATTTTGATCTTGAGGAACAAAAAAAAATCCAGTCATTAATCAAATCTAAATTCAACTTGTCAGACAGCCAAATTGAGCATTTATTTACACTTAGTAAGGATAAACATAATGAAATGACGTCACTTTATGAATGGACAGATATTATTAATTCAGAATGTAGTTATGAACAAAAACTCACAATCATTGGTTTTATGTGGGATATTGCTTTTACAGATGAAAGACTAGATAAATACGAAGATTATACTATTAGGAAAGTTTGTGACTTGATACATGTCAAGCATGTAGACTTTATCAATCTAAAAAATCAGAGAACTATTTAATCTTAAAAATTGCGGATTCCCCAAATAAATTACTTAGTAATCTAATTGAACCCTTTTCATCATTATTGCTACTAATTACTTCATCTACAATTACAAATTGATTAAGATCGCACATTTCTTTAAAGTCTTTTATCGTACACAAATGTATATTCGGTGTAGAGTGCCAGCTGAATGGTAATTCACTTGTAATTGGCATTTTACCTTTCAAAAATAAGTACAGTCTAGATTTCCAATAGCCCATATTAGGAAAAGAAATAATAACTTCATTTCCAATTCTTAACATTTCATTAATTAGATTGACAGGATTATCAACAACTTGTAATGATTGAGCTAGAATAACATAGTCAAAACTCTTATCTTTGAAGTAGTCTAACTTTTTATTTATATCTGTATGTACTACATTTATATTATTATCTAGTGATTTAATTATTTTATCTATTGATATATCCACGCCATAACCAGTAATATTTCTCTCTTTGCTAAGTAT
Organism: Gammaproteobacteria bacterium; assembly: GCA_016779485.1. Classification (GTDB taxonomy): domain Bacteria; phylum Pseudomonadota; class Gammaproteobacteria; genus CACLCV01. The sequence goes on along the minus strand of JADHNN010000001.1, from coordinate 99,392 downwards.
TTGAAGGAGATTTCCATCGCCACATCCAAGGTCAAGTACTTTAGAGTTAGGCTTAACCCAATTAGAAATTATTTTAAAATCTTTTCTAGCCATCGATATTATTCTCTATAAAATTTCTCATAACCTCAAAATAATTATCATTCTTCATAAGAAAAGCATCATGGCCTCCATCAGAATTTATGCAAGCATAAGAAACATTTTTATTATAATTTATAAGAGTCTTAACAATATCTTCTGATCTGCTTGGAGGAAACCTCCAATCAGATGTAAATGATAGTAGTAAATATTTGGAATTACTAATAGTAATTTTTTTGTCAAAATCTACTTCATTAAAAGGGTCATAATAATCTAAAGCTTTCGTCATTAAAAGGTATGTATTTGCATCAAATGAATCAACAAACTTTTCACCTTGATATCTTAAATAGCTTTCTATCTGAAACTCTACATCAAAATTGAAGTTAAATTTTTCTTCCTTTAGATCTCTACCAAACTTTTTTGCCATAGACTTATCTGATAGATAGGTGATATGACCAAGCATTCTTGCCAAAGCTAATCCTCGTTTAGGCACCTTTTCATTCTTAAGATAATTACCATTACACCAATCGGGATCACCCATAATTGCTTGTCGGGCAACTTCATTAAAAGCTATATTTTGTGCAGTTAACTTAGGTGCGGCTGCAATAATTATAGAGTTACTTACACATGCAGGATAATCAAGAGTCCATTGAAATGCTTGCATTCCACCTAAGCTCCCCCCAATAATGAATTGCCATTTAGAAATATTTAGTGCATCCATAAGTACTTTTTGAGTCCTTACCCAATCTTCAACGGTAACTATGGGAAAATCAAATCCATATTCTTTACCTGTATCTTTATTTATACTTACAGGTCCAGTGGTGCCATGACAACCACCTAAATTATTCATGCATACAACAAACAACTTGTCTGTATTTATAGGTTTTCCAGAACCAATCATGTTATCCCACCATCCAGGTTTATCCGCACCTTCATGATATCCAGCAACATGATGATTGCCTGAAAGAGCATGACATATCAAAACAGCATTATCTTTTTTAGCATTTAGTTGCCCATATGTTTCATAAGCTAATTCATAGGCTTTCAGTACATTACCGGATTTTAAATTTAGCGGTTTTGTTACATGCAGCTTTTGTTCTGTGACGATATTCAAATTATAACAGACTCGTTAAGTTAAAAATTCTTGGGACAAATACTATCTCCAAAACTTGCAATATTACAAGGATTATTATTGGAGAGAAATCAATACCTGAAATTGAGGGAATGGCAGATCTAGCATACCTATACAATGGCTCACATAATTCATCTACGAGGTTAAAAATTGGGTGACTCACGAATACATTGAACCAACTCTTAATTGCGGAAATAACTATTAAATACCAATATATATTAATTAGGTCTCTTAACAAATATCCAAAAGATACAATAGTGAGGCTATCTAATGGATAAGTTTGATTATTAACTAATAGAGGTAGGTAAAGTTTGAGATAAGTAAATCCATACAAGAGTACAAATAATACGTAAGAGTTTATTTTAATTCCAAGGATTTCAAAAGGCTTTATTAAGAAACCACTAAGCTTAGCTATCGACTGGGTTACAGTATTGTAATAGCTAACATCAGTTGTCTGACAAATATACCTCAATAATATTAAAAATTGGCATGCGCTTAGAACTAAATAAGTAATTGAGGATATTGTAGACATTATTTCTTCAAAATATTTTTTGATTTCTTATATGCTTTGATAATAGATTTAGAAATAATATTATTTAGTTTATTATTATTGAGCTCTAATAAAGCAGCTTGGGTAGTTCCTCCTTTAGACGCAATCTTCTCTATAAGGTCATCACTTCTCTTATTATCTTTTATGATATTTGCTGATCCTGATATTAAATCATTTGTATAATCTATAGCTTCTTTTTCCTTGTAACCCATTGCTGTAAACGAATCTCTAATAATTTGATTAAAATATACGTAGTACGCCGGACCACTTCCATATAGAGCTGTTATTTTATCAATTTCCTCTTCGCTTTTACATTTTTTTAATTTCGAGAACTTATTAAAGAATTTATTTATTTTTATATTTATGTGCTTATTGAACGATTTCACGAAATAAAAGATATAAGATTTATCATTACTAATTGTTATGTTTGTCATACATCTTACTACCGGGACATTAACATCTATTTGATTTTTTATTTTTTCAGTACTTATGCCAGCCATAAAGCTTAAGACAATACTTCTATCAGATATGAATGGGTTAATAGAGTCTATAACATCTTTATAATTATTTGGTTTAACCATGAGAATTATCAGATCAGATTTGCAAAGTACATTTGTATATGATGAAAAGAAATTAATATTGAACTTCTTTGCAATAGAACGCTTTTTTTTATTAATATCGATTACATTTATTTTATAAGTATGTTTTATTTTTCGAATCCCATTAAGTAATGAAACTGTAAGATTTCCAGCACCTATAATACTTACTTCACTACTCATTTTCTTTCTCCAAATATTTGTTTCCCTATTCTAATTATATTGGCATCGTTTTCTATTGCAGATAAATAATCCTTACTCATACCCATAGACAGTGTATCTAAATATGTACAACTATTATACAAATCTTTCATTTTTGCAAAAGCACTTGAACATGATTTATTCGGGTTTGGTATTGCCATTATTCCACGTAGTTTAATATTTTTCATTTGTTGAATAATATTTGAAAGGTTTGCAAAATTATCTATATGAATACCGCCTTTTGATGCTTCATTATCAATATTAATTTGTATGCATACATTCATAATTTTATCCAGTTGAGAACAGAAAGCGTCTATTTTTCTTATATGTTTTTCTGTATCAATAGTATGTATCCATGAGAAATACTCTGAAATCTTTTTAATTTTATTTGATTGAATCTTGCCAATAAAATGCCATTTAATTGTTTGATTATTAATTTGTTTGATTTTGGATTCTGCTTCATCCACATAGTTTTCCCCAAAGTCATTCTGTCCATTTTTATGAAGTTCAACTATCTTTTTAAAATTTTGTGTTTTAGATACTACTACTAACTTGATATCTTTATTATATTTTTTTTTATAGCTATTTATTAAATTTGTTATCTTTTTATAGTTATTAATATAATCATTAGACATGGCTAGTTATTATCAAACAATATTGACATGATGGCCATTCTTACTGATATACCATAGGATACTTGATTAAGAATTACAGAATTAGGACCGTCAGCGACTGAAGATTCTATTTCTATACCTCTATTAATCGGCCCTGGATGCATAACTATTACATCTTTATGTGCATACTTTAATCTTTCTCGATTCAAACCATAATCATCATAATATGAATCTATAGAAATCAATGCATCATGCATTCTTTCTTTCTGAAGTCTTAGCATTATAATTACATCTGAATCTTTAATCCCTTCATTCATATTTGAGTAGTAGTTTACATTCATATCTGAGTAATTTTCAGGTATTAATTTCTTTGGACCAACAATATTAATCTCCCCTGTCTGTAAAGTATTGAGTGCGTAAATAAGTGATTTTGCTACACGTGAATGTAGGATATCTCCAACAATAGAAACTTTTAGATTTTTAAATCTACCTTTATGTTTCTTAATAGTAAACATATCAAGCATTGCTTGCGTTGGATGCTCATTAGATCCATCCCCAGCATTGATAACAGATATTTTGTCACTGACAGATTCAGCAATATAATGTGCAGTGCCTGGCACTGAGTGTCTGACCACAAACATTTGACAACTCATTGCTTCAATTGTTTTTATCATGTCTAGTATTGATTCACCCTTCAGAGTAGACGAATTAGCGATATCGATATTTATGAAATCTGAAGATATTTTTTTAGATGCTAATTCAAATGTGGTTTTTGTACGTGTGCTGGGCTCAAAAAATAAGCTAGCTACTACTTTACCATGATATCTAGGTATAGTTCCATTATCATGAAATTGATCTGCTCTGTTTATAATATCTATTATATGAGTTTTCGGAAGAGATTTAATATTAAGGAGGTGTTTAAGTTTATTATCTTGAATTTGAATATTATGATTTATCTTCATCTAGTCAATAATATTTTCATTGACCCAGCTTTGCAAGATAATAGATGCAGATATATCATCATAATCACTTAATTTCTTTTTTGTAAGCCCTTTGTTTCTCATTTCTTTGAATTTACTCTTTGCCATTTCACTAGTTAGCGCTTCGTTATGTAATATTATTTTTATTTGATTATTGATTCTTGTTTTAATTTCCTCTGATAATAACTTTATTTTTTTTTGTATTTTTCCTTCTTTTTTATATTCTGGATATCCTATAATTATTATTTTTATATCCCATTCAAGAACTGTTGCTTCAATTTCATCCAGTAGATTATTATATATTATTTTTAACGGGCGACAGCTTTTTGTAATACTTTGGCCTATAGCTAGGCCTGATTTTTTTTGGCCATAATCAATACCAAGCAAAAAGTAATTATTCATCTATTTAGTAAATTCATGAAAAACTTTTACTCTTTCGAGTAACTTATTAGAGATTTTGTTAGATAGACCTTTGCCAATTTGTTGGAGACCTGTTGGCGAAGTTATATTAATCTCTGTTATATATTTACCTATCATATCTATCCCTGCAAAAAAAATACCATGATATTTTAGAAAAGATGCAATATCAGATAGTAATGGCAAATAAGACTTATTTATTTCCTGTATTTTATAACTGCCGCCGCATGCTAAGTTAGATCTAAAATCTCCTTTACTAGGATAACGGGTCATAACTTTATCATGAATTATACCGTCATAAATTATAATCCTGTTATCTCCATCTTTTATTTCTCTTAAGAATTTCTGAGCAATTATTATTTTATATTTTTCCAAATATTCATTTATTTTTTTGATAGAGTCCTTATTCTGTTTCAATCTTATAATACCTTTTCCAGCCATCATGTTCATCGGTTTAAGTACAATTTCTTTATGAGTATTCAAAAGAACTTTTATTTTTTTTAAACTAGATCCGATTACAGTCGGCACTTTAGGATTTGATAATTCATAGCCAAGTATCTTTTCATTAAATTTTATTAGACTATCAGGAGAGTTCAAAATAAGCGTATTTTGGTACTCAAGTTGTTTTATTATTTGAAGAAGAGAAATATAGCGGCTATCAACAGGCGGGTCTTTTCTAAAGAGAATACAATCTAATTTATTAAGATTGATATTTTTTCTTTTAGTGAGTTCATACTCTGACTTACGAATAGAATTTATTTGGACATCATATACTATGCCATTAATAATATTTGATTCTTGATAGATTGATTTAGGATCAATAAGTTTTATATTGGATTTGTTCTGAAGACATTTGATTAGACTAATTGTCGAATCGGACCTAAAGTCTATTGATTCAATTGAGTCCATTAATATTCCAATTACAAACATATTAATCTATATTAAATAGTTCTTTTGCCGCTGCTAAAATAGCAAGTCGTGCAACTACACCATATACATAATATTTGTTTATTGGTGAATCAATTGGAAGTTTTAAATTTGGCGCTATACAAATATCATTAAGAGGTATTGGATGAAAAACCATTCCAGGTGAATTTAGGTTTTCATTATTAGCTTTATTTTCATGAGTTCTATAGAAACCCCCGATAAGAAAATTTGAGAATGAGTATATCACTGGCTCTGCTACATTTGATGATTCTCTAGTTTGTTCAAATGAATAAACACCTTCCTGTAAAATAACTTTATCTAGAGAGTTGTTACCTTTAGTTGATAGCATTTTATTTCTTTGCTTTCTATTAAGATTTTTAATTTGATCTATATTATCAATTGAAATTACACCCATTCCATAGGTTCCTGAGTCAGCCTTAATAATGATAAATGGCTTCTCGTTAATATCATATTTTTCATATTTATCAGTTATTATATCAAACAGTTTCTCGGCGTGATAAACTAAACATTCTTCACCTTGCTTAGTTTTGAAATTAATTTCACCGCAGTTTCTAAACTCTGGGTCAATCAACCAAGAATCAATATCAAGAAGATTAGAGAAGTTGCTGCATACATCACTATAATAATTGAAATGTTCTGATTTTGATCTTTTCGTCCAGCCGATATTTTTAGAGGGCAAGATTAGTTGTTTGACGTTATCTAAGAATGAGGGAATGCCTGAAGATAAGTCATTGTTTAAAAGAATTGCATCAGGAACAAATCCGTCATACTCAAGTATTGAGTTGACTATTTTGAAGTTAGTATTATCTACGATTGTTGGTTTGCTAACTTTAACTTCATAACCTGCTTTTTCAATTAAACTAGACAAATATTCTAAACTTTTTAGGTAATGTAAATTTCTCGTATGGTCCTCGGGAATTATTAAAATCTTATCAATACTTGTCTTAAAGCTATCAAGAGAGTGCTTTACGGCTGTTATGTATAAAGATTCAAAATCATTATTTAGATTGTTAAAACCAGCAGGAAATAAATTTGTATCAATAGGTGATATCTTAAATCCAGAGTTTCTTATATCTATGGACGAATAAAAAGGTGCTGGATATTTAAGCCATTGATTTCTGAACCAACTCTCTATTATCTGATAATTAGCTATTATACATTCATGAATATTTTGATGACTTTTTCGATCGCTGTATACTATGTCTTGAAAAGCTTTCATAATTATTTACCAATGTTATTGCAGATATACATGCTGTTTCAGTTCTAAGTATATTCTCACTAATTTTTTTTATTTTCCATTTATTTATTGAAAATAGTTCTAGTTCACTCTCATCAAAACCACCTTCTGGTCCAACAAAAAAAGAGATACTTTTATCAGATAGCTCTTTAGATGTAAATGACTGTCCATTTTGATGAAGAAGATATCTTGGTATTGATTTATCTAATGCAACATGCTCTTCAAGAGAGATAGGAGTATGAATATTCATTAATTCATATCTTCCGCACTGTTCACTTGAGTGAATAATTATTTTATTCCAATGTTCAATTTTTTTATTAACATCAGAATATTGACTTCTTTTAGAATAAACAGGATAAAAGTTTTTGACTCCTAACTCGACAGATTTCTGAATGATTAAATCCATTATATTCATGCTAACTATTGCTACTGATAAAGAAATATTTATTTGTGGGGTACTTGTGCTTATAATTTCATTATTTATCTTAAGAAGTATTGTATTATTTTTTTTAATTTCTAAGTTACATAAATATTGTTTCTTTTTATGATTAAAAATAATTATTTCATCACATTGTTTGATTCTTAAGACATTTATTAATCTATGAGCTAAATGATCAGAACATTCATGGGAATCATCGGAAAAGTCAGATTCTATATATATTCTATGAACTTTTTTTTGTTGCTTCATTGACACCTTCTTTCATAATCTCTGATACAAATGATATCTCTTTTTTTGAAATAACATAAGGCGGCATAAAATAAAGTACATTACCTAGAGGTCTCATAAGAACATTATTTTTCAAACCATGGAGATAGGCTCTTATACCTCTTCTTTCTTTCCAATTATAAGCTCTACGATTCTTTTTATTTTTCACCATCTCAATTGCAAGCACCATACCTGTTTGTCTAACATCAGATACATGTGGATGATCTTTTAATGATTCAAATGATTTTTCCATATAAGAAGATAATGCTTTATTTTTTTCTATAGTTTTTTTAGTTTTGAATAATTCTAATGTTGCGTTCGCTGCAGAGCAGGCAATAGGGTTCGCAGTATAGCTGTGTGAATGTAAAAATGCATTGAGTTTTTCATATTCATCATAGAAGGCTTCATAAATATCATCTGTAGTTAGGATAGTAGAAAGTGTCATATATCCACCTGTTATTCCTTTTGATAAACAAATTATGTCAGGAGTTATCTTGGCCTGCTCAAAACCAAACATAGTTCCTGTTCTTCCAAAACCAACCGCAATTTCATCTGCTATTAAGTGAATATTATATTTCGTGCATGCCTCTCTTAAAAGTTCTAAATACCTAGGATGATACATCCTCATATATCCAGCACATTGTATCAATGGCTCAACTATAACAGCGCAAACATTTTTATGATTTTTCTTAATTGTTTGATGCATCTTATCAAACATCAATTCAGCATGTTGTGCTTCAGATATATTATCTTTTTTATTATAATTATCAGGTGATTCGACAATTATTGTGTCTTTTAGAATGCTTTCATAGGTCTTTTTATATAAATCAATATTACTTACAGATAGCGAACCTAATGTTTCTCCATGATAACTATTAGACAATGCAATAAAACTTTTTTTAGATCTCTTACCTTTGTTTTGCCAATAGTGATAACTCATCTTCATTGCTGCATCCACAGATGATGATCCGTTATCTGTAAAGAAACACTTAGTAATTTTCTTTGGTGTAAGTGATATTAAATTTTCAGCAAGATTTATGGCTGGCTCGTGAGTGAAACCAGCTAACAGTACATGTTCAAGTTTTGATAACTGCTTTTTAATGCTGTTATTAATAAAGGTATTAGAATGACCAAAGATATTTACCCACCAAGAACTTATAGCATCAAGATATTTATTATCATCATAATCATATAGCCAAACACCTTTACCTGATTTGATAGGAATCATAGGAATTTTCTCGTGATCCTTCATTTGAGTGCACGGGTGCCATACAACTTTTAAGTCTTTTTTTACTAACTTAGAGTGTTTCATAATTAGATTAAACTAATTAGTATCGATATGTATCTTTTTTGAAAGGCCCTGTTGTTTTAACGCCTATATAGTTTGCTTGCTCTTTAGTGAGATTAGTAATCTTAGCATCAAGTTTATCAAGGTGTAAGAGCGCAACTTTTTCATCAAGGTGCTTTGGTAACACATAAACGTCTTTTTTATATTCACTATTATTTTCCCAAAGTTCTATTTGAGCCATTACTTGATTTGTAAATGAACAAGACATTACAAAGCTTGGGTGACCTGTAGCGCAACCAAGATTAATAAGTCTTCCTTCCGCTAATAATACAATTTTTTTACCATCAGGGAACTCAATTTCATCAACTTGGGGTTTTATATTAGTCCACTCATAGTTTTTGAGACTTGCTACATCAATTTCATTATCAAAATGTCCAATATTACAAACAATAGCTCCACTTTTCATGTTTTTCATATGTTCATGGGTAATGACGTTGTAGTTACCGGTTGCTGTACAAAAGATATCTATCTCACCTATCTTATCCTCAAGTCTTACTACATCGTAACCTTCCATACACGCTTGAAGTGCACAGATAGGGTCTATCTCTGTAACCATAACTTTTGCACCAAGAGCCCTCAGTGATTCAGCTGAACCTTTTCCTACATCTCCAAATCCACAGACAATACAATGCTTTCCTGCAATCATTGTATCTGTTGCTCTTTTAATGCCATCTACAAGTGATTCTCGACAGCCATACAAATTATCAAATTTTGATTTAGTTACAGAGTCATTCACATTTATTGCTGGCATTTTTAGTGATCCTTCTTTTGCCATATCATATAATCTCAGAACGCCTGTAGTAGTCTCTTCTGAAACGCCTTTGATGTCCTCAATCAGATGAGGGTATTCTTTATGTATCATGCTTGTTAGGTCTCCGCCGTCATCAAGCAATAGATTTGGTTTCCAGTCTGGGTTACCCTCGATGGACTGTTTCAGACACCATATATATTCTTCTTCTGTCTCTCCTTTCCAAGCGAATACTGGAATATTTTGATCAGCTATAGCTGCCGCCGCATGGTCCTGAGTAGAGAAAATATTACAAGACGACCATCTGACATCTGCTCCTAATTCAACTAAAGTTTCAATTAACACAGCTGTTTGAATCGTCATATGTAAACAGCCAATAATTCTAGTTCCTTCAAGTGGTTTCTTAGAACCATATTCTTTTCTAAGTGCCATAAGACCAGGCATTTCTGTCTCAGCAATTCTGATTTCTTTGTGTCCAAAGCTTGCAAGACTCATATCTGCAACCTTGTAATCATCCTTAATTTTTTTAACTTTATCTAATTCCATATTTAACCTATATTTAAATTGCAGATTTAAGTATATCAACCTTATCTGTTTGTTCCCATGTAAAATTCTTATCATTTCGACCGAAATGCCCAAATCCTGCAGTTGGTTTATATTTAACATTTAATAAATCTAATGAAGTGATAATACCATATGGTGTTAAGTCAAAAACATTATTAATAATACTGGAAAGTTTTTCATCGGATATAACGCCTGTCCCAAAAGTATTTACTAGTGTTGATGTAGGCTCTGCTACACCGATTGCATACGATAGTTGAATCTCACATCTTGTTGCTAAATTGGCTGCAACAATATTTTTTGCAATATATCTTGCAGCGTATGCTGCTGACCTATCAACTTTAGATGGATCCTTACCTGAGAATGCTCCACCGCCATGTCTAGCCATTCCTCCGTAAGTATCAACAATAATTTTTCTTCCAGTTAATCCTGAATCTCCAAGAGGTCCGCCTTCAACGAAGTTTCCTGTAGGATTAATAAATATTCTTGTTTTTTCATTTATAAGTGAACTAGGTATCACTTTAAATATAATCTCATTTTTTACAAATTCTCTTAATTCTTCAAGATCTATCTCTGAGGAATGTTGTGTGGATAGAACAACAGTATCAACAAAAGTTGGCCTATCATTTTCATACCGAAAAGTAACTTGGCTTTTTGCATCCGGTCTGAGCCAAGACACTTTTTTTGATCTTAATAGTTCAGTCTGTTTTTCAACTAAACGGTGAGAGTAATAAATAGGTGAGGGCATTAAAAATTCTGTTTCATCTGTGGCATAACCAAACATTAAACCTTGGTCGCCGGCACCTTGCTTTTTTTGATCTGAGCGATCAACACCCATCTGTATATCTGGAGACTGTTTAGTTAATAATTTTATAATTTCGCATTCATTGCCGTTGAATCCTAGTTCATTCGAATTGTAGCCAATCTCTAGAATTGTCTCTCTAATTAACTTATCAATATTTAAGTTTCCACTTGTGGTTATTTCACCACCAACAACTACCGTACCTGATTGATTTTCTTTTCCTTTAACAAATGTTTCGCAAGCTACTCTAGAATGTTTATCTTGTTCTAATACATGATCAAGAATAGAATCTGAAAGATGGTCACATAATTTATCGGGATGTCCAGGAGATACACTTTCTGAGGTGAAATAATACATCTTCAGAAGTTTATACGAGATTTAATCCAGAATAAAGAATAAAGAGTATTAATATTATATATACTGATTTACGTTTTATTTTTTGAAGTTTTTAATAAATTCTCGTTCGTCTTGTGTCAACTGTTGCCCTGTTGAATATCTATTAAGCAGATCAAAATAAACTTTTTCATCCGAAGTCTTCTTAAGCTGATCAATAATTTCATTAACAGTCAATTTTGCAGAATCCTCAGATTTTTCATTAGAGTCCATCGTAATTATTTTATGTATAATGTGATTTTCAGGATATTGATTAATAAGATTTACTGCCTTAAAAGATTCATTTATTTTTCTTCCTTCTAATGCTGATAAATATATTTCTTTTAATATATCATTGGATATGTAATCTGAATAGGCACTTTCTTTAAGTAAGTTTGGATATTCAAGCAATAAATTCATCAAGGTAATTTCTTTAATATCAAAGTTACTTTCATCAATATGTTCTATCTTCTTTTTATCTAAACTAGGAGATGGGTTACTACTTATTAGACTCCCACCTATATTTTCAAGTTCATCTTTTAAAATAGCCGTATACGTGATATTCGGCATTTGATCAATTAATTTTTTAGCATTCAAAGAAAATGTTGTGCGCCCCTCAACAGTACTGATATTAAGACCCTCCTTAAGTGATTGAACAATATATTCTGATAAAGGCATTGCATCGTCTATTAAGTTTAAAAACATATCTTTTTTTTCATGTACATATGTGTCGGGGTCACTTCCTTCAGGCAGAAAGATAAGATATATCTGTATTCCATCTTTTAATTCAGGAAGGCAATTATTAATAGCCTTCCATGCAGCAGATTTTCCCGCGGTATCGCCATCAAAACAAAAAACAATATTATTTGTATATCTTATTATTTTCTTAAAGTGATATTTGGTAAATGCTGTCCCAAGTGTAGCAACACAATTTCTAATATTTGAATTATGAAGACCAATCACATCAGTGTATCCCTCAACAATTAAAACTTTATTTTCTTGATTAATATGTTTCTTACTTTCATATAATCCGTAAAGTTCATAGCTTTTATGAAAGAGTTTAGTTTCTGGAGAGTTAAGGTATTTAGCTCCATCTTGTTTGTTATAAACTCTTCCCCCAAAACCAATAATGTTTCCTGTTGAATTTCTAATCGGGAACATAATTCTATTTCTGAATCTATCATAAATTTTATTATTCGATTTAATCAAGAGGCCAGCCTCAATAGCATTTTCTATTAACTTAAGTTGAGAAAATATCTTGGATAGATCATCCCAACTATCATTCGCTAATCCTAATTGAAAGGTTTCTATCATAGTTTCACTGATATTTCGCTTTGATAAATAACTCATAGCTTCTTTATTTGTTTTTAATGTCTTGCTATAAAAATCAGATGCTTTTTTATTTGATATAAAAAGGTTATAGGATGAATCATTTTTTTTTGTGCCATCCGACAATTCAAGATTCGCTGCTTGTGCAAGCTTACTTAATGCTTCAATAAATGTTAAATGATCATGTTCTGTCAAAAACTTAATGGCATCTCCGGATGCGCCACAACCAAAGCAATGGTAAAACTGCTTCGTTGAGGAAACATTGAAAGAAGGAGTTTTTTCGTTATGAAAAGGGCAAAGGCCTTTATAATTCGTTCCATTTTTTGAGAGTGATACTCTCTCTTTTATCAATTCAACAATATCTGTAGATGCAAGAACTTGATCAATAAACGCTCTATCAATGCTTGTCATTTTTAAGCAACTTTATTGATTGTATTTTTTATAATGTCTTCCATTGACGCATTAATTGGCTTGATTAGTTTAAAATGTTTAATTTCATTATTTAAATTTTTCATTATCTCTTTTGCATTCATGCTGTTTGTCTCTTTAATATAGTCTTTAATGATGGTTTTGAAATATTTTAGGGTAATTTTATCAGCGCTTGATAAATCAACATACTCAACGGAAGTATCATTTATATTCTTATGAAGAGTTTTGTTTTTATCATATATAAAAGCTACTCCACCGGTCATACCAGCACCAAAATTGTTTCCAACATCACCTAATATTATTGAACAACCTCCGGTCATATATTCACAACAATGATCTCCAGCTCCCTCTACAACAGCTACTGCTCCTGAATTTCTAACAGCAAATCGCTCACCTGCTTTTCCTTCAGCATACATTTTTCCTCCAGTAGCACCGTAAAGACAAGTATTTCCAATTATGCTATTTTTATCAGCAATCTTTTTAAAATGTTTTGATGTCTTAATTATTATTTTTCCACCTGACATTCCTTTACCTACATAATCATTAGCATCACCAGTAAGATATATATCAACTCCACCTGCATTCCATACTCCTAAACTTTGTCCTGCTGTTCCGGTTAAATTCAAGATTATTGGTGTTTTTGAAAGCCCGTGATTTCCATATAATTTTGCAATTTCACCAGATAAACTTGCACCAATAGATCGATCAAGATTTTTAATATCATAATTTAGAGTTTTACTTCTTCGATTCAATATTGCATCTTTTGAATCTCTAAGAATTCTCTTAGCAAGAATGCCTTTATCATATGGTTTATTAGATTTCACATTACAATATTTAGGTGATTTTTTATCTGAGATCGTTAACATTTTTTTAAGGCTTAAAGATTTCTGTTTTTGAGTAACTCCTTTACTTATGGATAAATATTGAGTTTGTCCTATAAGTTCGTCAATAGACTTAACGCCAATAGATGCCATAATTTCTCTAACATCCTGTGCAATAAATTTAAAATAATTTACTACTCGCTCTGGACTGCCTGAAAAATGTTTCATCCTTAAAAGTTTATTTTGAGTTGCTACACCAGTAGCACAATTATTGAGATGACATATACGAAGATATTTACAACCTAAAGCTACCATCACTGAAGTACCGAAACCATAACTCTCTGCTCCAAAAATTGCAGCTTTAATAACATCTAATCCAGTTTTCAGACCTCCGTCAGTTTGTATTCGTACTTTTTGTCTGAGTTTATTAAGCATAAGGGTTTGTTGTGTTTCTGCAATACCCATTTCCCATGGAGCACCTGCATATTTTACAGACGTAAGAGGACTCGCCCCTGTACCTCCATCATATCCAGATATGGTGATCAAATCTGCATATGCTTTAGTTACACCAGCAGCTATAGTTCCAACTCCTTTTTGTGATACTAATTTAACAGATATTAATGCTTTATTATTAACCTGTTTTAAATCGTATATAAGTTGAGCTAAGTCTTCAATACTATAAATATCATGATGAGGTGGCGGAGAAATTAGTGTAACTCCTGGTACTGAATATCTGAGTTTAGCAATATATTGATCGACTTTATCACCTGGCAGCTGTCCGCCTTCACCTGGTTTAGCTCCTTGAGCAATCTTTATTTGTATTACATCAGCATTTACTAAGTAATGAGGAGTTACTCCAAATCTACCGGAGGCTACTTGTTTAATTTTAGATGTTTTTGGCGAGTTATACCTTTTAATATCTTCTCCACCTTCACCAGAGTTAGATCGACCTCCAATTGTATTCATTGCAATAGCTAAAGCTTCATGAGCTTCTGGAGATAGTGCACCAAGAGACATTCCAGCTGTATCAAATCTTTTTAATATTTTTTTAGAAGATTCGACCTGTTCTAAAGGAATTGGTTTTTTGTTTTTAACATTAAATAAATCTCTAAGAAAACTTGGATCTCTTGAATTAACTAATGAAGCAAACTTTTTGTAATCTTCATATTCACCGCTGGTTACACATGCCTGTAAAGTTTTAACAACATCTGGATTATAATCATGATATTCACCTCCAACTGTGAATTTAAGAAGCCCACCTTTATTGATGCCCTCAGATATTTTTAGAGAATAAGCTTTGTTTTTTTCTAAGTCATTCTCGATATCTTTGAAACCTACTCCTTCTATTCTTGAAATGTTGTTTCTAAAACAAAGGTCAATAACATCAGAATTAATTCCTATAGTTTCAAACAGTTGTGCACCTCTATAACTGGAAATACAAGAAATCCCCATCTTAGACATAATCTTCAATAACCCTTTATTAATGCCTTTGACAAAGTTTTGGACATGAGATGGGTAAGCATTTTTATCAATACTATTTCTCACAAGTAAATCATTAATAATATTAAATGCAAGATATGGGTATATAGCAGATGCGCCATAACCCAATAACACAGCAAAGTGATGTGAATTCCATGCTGATGCCGTCTCGACAATAATATTACAATCACATCGCAACCCTTCAGTAATAAGCCTATGATGAACTGCACCAACTGCCATAGCAGCTGGAATAGTAAGTTGATCCTTGTTTAGATTTTGATCAGATAAAATAATCAGCACATTTTTTTTCTTAACACTTCTTACAGCTCTATCACAGATTGTATTAATAGCTTCTTCTAGATCAATATTATTATCATAGTGAAGACTTAGAGTATCATTTGGAAAACCTTTTTTCTTATAGTTGACTATTTTTTCAAATACCTGATTAGACAATACTGGAGAATCTAAAACTAGTCTGCCAGCATGAAGAGATGACTCTTCAAAGAGATTTCTCTCAACACCAAGACACGTCTCAAGCGACATGACACTGCTTTCCCTTAGGGAGTCAATTGGAGGATTAGTTACTTGTGCAAACTGCTGTCTAAAATAGTCATAAAGAGATCTTGATTGTTTCGATAATACGGGCATTGGAGTATCATCTCCCATTGAGCCAGTTCCTTCGACAGCCAGTTTAGCAAGAGGAAGTATTACATCAACTTCTTCTTCAAGAGAAACTCCATAGAATTTTTTGTATGCTATTAACTCCTCATTACTATATTTTAATGGCTTTTCTTTTTTTAAATCATATCCACCTAAATTTAAAGAATTTTTATTCAGCCATTCATCATATGGATGTCTGTCTTTTAATATTTTATTAATATCGTCTGAAAGTAATACTTCGCCATTTAGTGTATCAACAGCGAGCATATCACCAGGAGCAAGTCTACCTTTTTCTAACACTTCAGAGTCGTCATAGTCATACACACCTACTTCGGAGGCAAGTGTTATATGTCTGTCTTTAGTAATAATGTACCTTGCAGGCCTTAAACCATTTCTATCTAGTACGCATGCCGCATATCTTCCGTCTGTAAGTACTATACCTGCTGGCCCGTCCCATGGTTCCATATGCATTGAGTGATATTCAAAGCAGGCTTTTAATTTTTTATCAATCTTATTATTATTTTGCCATGCTGGAGGAACAAGAGTACGCATAGCTCTGAATATACCCATATCACCAGCCAGGAGGTATTCAAGCATATTATCCAGTGAATAAGAATCGGAATCACTCATTGATACAACTGGATGCATATCATTAAGTTCGGGCAAATCTGTTATATCAAGTTTATTTCTTCTCGCCATGTACCACTGTCTATTACCTTGAATAGTATTAATTTCACCGTTGTGAGCTAAGTGCCTAAATGGTTGCGCTAGTTTCCATTGAGGTAATGTATTTGTAGAAAATCTTTGATGAAACACGCACAAAGATGTTTTCATTTTTGAGTGAACTAGATCTGGATAAAATTTTTGAATATTTTCAGATACTATTAAACCTTTATACGATATTACTTTAGATGACATGCTGCAGACGTATAAATCAGGATCATTCAATATTTTTTCAACCTGAAGTCTTGCTATATATAGTTTCTTTTCGAATTCATTTTCATGTAAATCATCAGATCCGGAAATTATTATTTGTTGTATATCAGGAAGAGATGTTAAAGCATCATCACCACAAACCTTTTTATTTATTGGTACATTTCTCCAACCTAAAACTTCCATCCCTAATTTTTTTATTTGGAAGAAAAATGTCTCTTTGATTTTTTTATGCTTAGTTTTATTTCTAGGCAAAAATATTGTTCCAAATGCATAATTTTTTCTGAGTTCAATACCCATTTCTTCTGCACAAAAATGGAGAAATTCATTTGGTTTTTTTATTAGTAGTCCGCATCCATCACTTGATTTACCATCATCAGACACCGCGCCTCTATGCTTAAGTCTATTTAATGCCTCTATGCTTGTGTCAATTATCCAGCTTGATGGTTTATCATCCATGTTTGCTATAAGTCCAAAGCCACAATTATCCCTTTCAAAAGTAGGAGAATACATGGTGTTTTTTGAATTATGTCCGTTATTCATAGTATGGACATATTACCATAAATATTTATTTTAAGATTAACTGATGAAGTTTTTGGATAAATCTTTTAGATATTTATTTTCTAGTTTATCAGTGATAAATGCTGCACCGATATTCTTCAAAAGTATAAATCTATTCTTTCCTGATAATTTCTTTTTATCATGACCTAAATGTTTCATTATATTGGACGGTGTAACATTTTTTGGAATCATAGTTGGTAGACCGAGCCTCAATATCATATCTTCAATTTCGCAATATTGTTCATCAGTCAAAAAGTTTTGATCAGCTGATATAGCAGCAGCAATATTCATGCCTATACTAACCGCTTCACCATGAAGAATACCTTTGTAGTTTTTTGATGCCTCAATTGCATGACCAAATGTATGTCCAAAGTTAAGTAAAGCTCTAATGCCACCTTCTAATTCATCCTCTTTTACAATTTGTGATTTAGTTTGTACACACGTAGTAATCATTTTTGTAATACACGCACTATCAAACTTATATATTTTTCTATGATTATTATTTAAAAAATTAAAAAATATTTTGTTTCTTATTAGTCCATATTTTATAACTTCTGCCATACCTGCTAAAAACTCTCTTTGTGGCAATGACTTCAAAACTTTTGGATCTATTAAAACAAGTTCAGGATGCTTAAATGAGCCTATTAGATTCTTACCTAATGTATGATTAATTCCGCACTTACCTCCAATAGAGGAATCAACCTGTGATAATAGTGTTGTAGGAATATGTATCAGCGAAACACCTCTCATATATGTATCTGCCGCAAAAGCTGTCATGTCTCCTATGACACCTCCGCCAAGAGCAACAATAGTTAAGGATCTGTCATAATGGTTTTTTACCAAGAAATCATAAATCTTATTGAGTATATTTGTATTTTTATATTTCTCTCCGTCTGGAAGAACCAACGAATTAACTTTGAATTTAGAAAAGAGTTTTTTTGTTCTATTTAGATAAAGTTTACCAACAGTAGTATTAGTTATAATCAGTACATCTTTATTTTTTACATATTTCGATGGATTAAAACTTTGAAGAAGACCCTCGCCCATACAAATAGGTATTTTTCTTTCAGACATCTCTAGGATTATTTTCTTCATTAGATTTAGTGTAGTTTATTTATAATATTAGATATTACATCTTCTTTATCTAAATTTGAAACATCCACTTCAGCATTAGAAACTTTTTGATATATTTTTCCTCTTATATCATCTAGGTTTTTAATTGTAGTCTTTATATCTTTATTCTCTATCAGCGGTCTATGTGTTCTATTTTTAATTCTATGATATTGTTCATCTAATGAAATACTTAGATATACTACAAACCCAATTTTAAATATTTTTTGATTTTCTTCTCTAAGAACAGTTCCGCCGCCTGTAGAAATTACAAACTTTTCTAACATAGAATATTTTTCTAGAGCTTTCGACTCAAGATCTCTAAAATATTCCTCTTTATATGTTTGGAAAATTTCTGAAATTGTTTTTTTTTGCTGTTTTTCAATCATTGTATCCAAGTCATAATGAGGGAGATTAAGTTTTTTTGCTAATAGTCTGCCTATGGTAGATTTTCCAGAACCCATCGAACCTATTAGAAAAATTTTTTTATTCATTTAGAACTTATTTCATTTACTTGATCAATTAAGAAGGCTACTTTATCTGGATGTATATCAGGAGTTATCCCGGACCCTAGATTGAAGATATGTCCTGTATCATTTGGAAAACTTTTTAGGGTTTTATTAATTTCTTTTTTAATTATAGAATTTTCTTGTTTAAGAACCTCTGTATTTAAATTACCTTGTAAAGCTATTTTCTGATCAAATAAATTATAAATATCACCCAAGTTATTATCAGAGCTAATGCCTACACAATCAATACCCATATTTTTCAAACTTTCAAAATTCGTATTACTTCTACTATAGTAGATTATAGGTATATCATGACGGTTTTTTGATGAAATAATTTTTTCAATGTATTTCAATGAATAATTATAGTAATCTTTTTTAGAGAGGAGTCCGCCCCAAGTATCAAAAATCATAAATGCATCAACACCTTGACTAATTTGTTCATTAACATAATGAATACTGCCTCTAGTAATCATATCCAATATTTTGTCGAGAAGATTACTATTTTCACGCATCATATTTTTGATATATGTAAATTTTTTTGTAGAGTTACCCTCAATTAAATACGTAGCAACTGTCCATGGACTCCCGATAAATCCAATGAGTGGGAGAGAATCATTGAGTTCTGTTTTAATATTTTTTATCGTCTCATTTACATAAGATAGTTTTGATAGATCAAGTTCACTAGGTAAATTATTGAAATCAGTTTCACTTCTTAATGGTTTATCAAATACAGGACCTTTCTTGTCTTCGAATCTAAGATTCATATTAAACATATCGGCGACCACAAGAATATCAGAAAATAGAATCGCAGAATCAAGCGGGTATCTTTTCAATGGTTGAAGAGTGACTTCACAAGCGAGTTCTGGATTTCTAATTAATCCCATAAAGCCACCAGCTTTATTTTTTGTCTTGATATATTCCGGTAAATATCTACCCGCCTGGCGCATTATCCATATGGGTGTCCTATCAACTTTTTCATGATGAATACTGTTAATAAGCAGATGCTTACTTGAACTCATTTATTTTTATCACTTATATAATCTATTATCCCTTTAGCAGCACTCCTTCCTTCAAAAACTGCAGTAACAACTAAATCTGACCCTCGAACCATATCTCCGCCTGAAAATATTTTTGGATTATCTGTTTGATGAGGGTATTTTAATGAGTTGACTTTAACTCTTCCGATTTCATCTGTTTTAATATTATTTTTTTTGAACCATTTTTGTGGATTAGGTCTAAATCCAAATGCAAGAATTACAGTATCACATTTGATGATCTTTTCACTATTAGGAACTATCACTGGAACTTCTCTGCCTCTAATGTCAGTTTTTTTAAGCTTGGTTTTCACAAATTTGACAGCAGAAACTTTATCATCACCTATAATTTCTATTGGCTGCATATTCCATAAGAATTTAACGCCTTCCTCTTTTGAATTTTTTACTTCTCTTTTGGAACCAGGCATATTAGATTCATTTCTTCGGTAGGCACAATATACCTTTTTTGCACCTTGTCGCAGTGCAGTTCTATTACAATCCATTGCAGTATCACCTCCACCAAGCACTATAACTGTTTTACCTTTTAGATTTATAAATTCATCATTTTTAGTTTTCATGACATTTCTGATATTTGAATTCAAATAGGGCAGTGAATCATAGACATGCTCTAAATCTTCCCCAGGAAAGCCTCCTTTCATATATGTGTAAGTTCCCATTCCAAGGAAGACAGCATCAAACATATCCTGAAACTTTTCAAAACTAATATCTTTACCAACGTCTGTATTAAGCACAAACTTTACTCCCATTTCTTCAAGAATTCTCCTTCGTTGTTTAACAATCTCTTTTTCAAGTTTAAATGGGGGGATTCCAAATGTAAGTAAACCGCCAATTTCTTCATACTTATCATAAATAATAGGATTAAATCCATTCCTAACAAGTACATCAGCACAAGAAAGTCCCGCGGGACCAGCCCCAATAATTCCAACTTTATATTTATTTTTTTTTATGTTTGAGATATTTGGTTTCCAGCCCTGACTGATAGCTTCATCTGTTATATATTTTTCAATACTACCAATTGTTATAGCGCCAAAACCATCATTCAAAGTACATGCACCTTCACATAGCCTGTCTTGAGGACATATTCTGCCGCATATTTCAGGAAGAGAATTTGTTTGATGAGATAAATCTGCAGCTTCGAATAATTTATTTTCAGATATGAGCTTGAGCCATTGAGGAATATAATTGTGTACGGGACATTTCCACTCACAATATGGATTACCGCATTCGATACAACGGCCAGATTGTTCAGCAGCTATCTGGCTGCTGTAATGACCATAGATCTCTTTATAATTTTTTTTTCTTTTTGTTGGTGAAATTACATCAGGATCCATCCTTTTAATCTCTACAAACTGAAGATTTTTATCCATGGTGGGATTATACAAGACTTATAACTATTTAGCGATATTTGTGAAATAAGGATTACTTTAAAAGTTGCTTAATGAGTATGCTGACGAGTGACATATCAATATTATCACCATGGTTATTTTTAATTGAGCTCATAGCTTTTCCCATTTCTTTCAATGAAGAAATCTCAAGATCCTCAATTACTTTTTTAACTATATTTTCTGTTTCCTCTTCTGCGAGAACTTCAGGTAAGTATTTACTTATAAGCGCCATTTCTTTTTTTTCTTTGGCTGCTAATTCTTTTCTATTTGCTTCGATGAATTGATTATATGAATCTTGATTTCTTTTAATAATAGACTTTAATATCTTAACAACTCCAGAATCATCAAGTTCAATTTTTTTATCTTTTTCTTCTTTGTTAAGAAAAGATAGAGCAAATCTGAGAGTTGAGGAATCTTCTTTATTCCCGTCTTTTAAGAACTTTATCTGATCGCTCTGGATACTATCTTTGATAGCTGATTTTGACATTAGAAATTAGAATTTTTTGTAGGGAGGTTTTTTTCTGAGAGTATCCATACTAACTTTTCTTTTAGATCTTTTAGTTGCAGCTGCAATTTTTCTTTTTCGCATAGCTGTTGGTTTCTCATAAAATTCTCTTCTGCGTGTTTCTGTTAAGATACCTGCTTTTTCGCAACCTCTTTTGAATCGTCTTAGCGCGATTTCGAAAGGTTCGTTATCTCTTACTTGTACACTTGGCATATAAATCCTTAATTATCTAAATATTGCGTAATATTACTTGATATTGTTTATAAAGCAAGTTTTAACTTATAATACACCTATGATTACCCTTGGAATTGAATCTTCTTGTGACGACACTGGATTAGCTATTGTCAATCCAAATGGAAAAGTTTTAGATCACATTACCAGTTCACAGCATGAAATTCATGCTCAATACGGAGGTATAGTTCCTGAATTAGCTTCAAGAGATCACGTCAAAAAATTTATACCTCTACTCAGTATATTATTGGAGAGGAATTCTTTAAGTATAAAAGATATTCATCTGATTGCTTTTACTAATGGCCCTGGCTTACTTGGACCATTATTAGTAGGCGCATCATTGTCAAAAGCACTTGGATGGAGCAATAATATTCCAACATTAGAGGTAAATCATCTCGAAGCTCATATATATTCTCCCATGATGACTGAAGAAAATTTAAAACCACCTTTTATCTCTCTGTTAGTATCTGGAGGCCATACAATTTTATCATCCGTAGATTTAAATTTTAATATACAAACTCTAGGAACAACATTAGATGATTCTGCCGGAGAATGCTTTGATAAAATTGCAAGAAAACTAGGCTTATCATATCCAGGGGGACCACAAATTTCAAAAAGAGCAGAGAGTTCTTTTGACAATAACTTTGTTTTTCCTAGGCCTATGATTAAAAGTAATAGTTATGATTTTAGTTTTAGTGGATTAAAAACTCATGCGATAAATATCGTAAATCAAACCGAACTAACCAATAAGAATATAAATAATATATCTTTCGAATTACAAAATGCTATTGTTGAGACCTTAATCAGTAAGTCAAGAAAAGCATCTAATGAATTAGGTATTAGTAATATTGTTATTACAGGAGGTGTTAGTGCAAATAAAAAACTCAGAGATGAATTTTCTTTAATAAAGGAATGCAATGCTTATTTCCCAGATATAAAATTTAGTACTGACAATGGGGCGATGATTGCATATGCTGGCTTATTGAAATCAAAAACACATAAATTTACAAAAAATTATAAAATTAAACCGAATCCTTCATTAACTCTCTAATATTTGTTCGATGATTGAATAAAATTATCAATGAATGAAATAAAGCAATTAAAAATAAAATAATGCTATTTATAAATATAAATATAAAGATTGGCAAAAATATAAAACTTATCACAGCAGATAAGCCAGAAATCTTTTTAAATAAAAACACTACTAACCAAACTAACAAAATTGAAAGGCCAGTTAGATAATCTAGAGCAAGAATAAATCCAAAAGAGGCAGCCACTCCCTTGCCTCCTTTAAATTTATTAAAAATAGGAAACATGTGACCAAATAGAATAAAAAATGAATATACATATGAAATAGTAATGTTTTGTTCTGCTAATAAATATATTGGGATAAATCCTTTAAGAAAATCTCCAAGAAATGTCAAGATACCAGGTAATGGCCCTGCAATTCGATACATATTAGTTGCACCAGGGTTAGCAGACCCAAGCTTTCTAGGATCCTCAGTTGACATCAATTTATAGGTCAATACAGCGAATGGTACAGACCCAATTAAATAAAAAGAAATAATAATTAGAAAATTACTAAGATTAGTTTCCATTTATAAAGCATACACTAGAGATTTATATTATTCTAATTTGTAATGTTGATACAAAAGATACAGAAAATTACTTATATTCATGGATGGTTATTCGGGCCATATATTTGGAATGATGTAATAAAGTATTTTAGACAGCCCGCGCTTCATACCAAGATTATATTGTCTGGTTATGAAGAGAAAAGTAACTTTAGTAATGTTAGAAAGATTGATAATGTTCTATCTACGGCAAAAAAGGGAGATATGATCATAGCTTATTCTTATAGTGCCTCGTTGATATTAAACTCCTCAAAATTAAGTTCATGCCAAGCTATAGTTATACTAATTAACCCTTTTTTTGAACCTAAAACTTATACTATTGATAGTTTATATATAAGTATAAAAAATAATTCAAAAGAAGCATTTCGAAAGTTTATTTTCAACTGTACTAAAGGTGCCAACAATAATAAAAGCGATTTTATTAAATTAACAAGTCTCTTTAATAATAATTTTATTCCATCAATAGAAAATCTTTGTTTAGGGTTAGACGACTTAAAAAAAATTTATAAAGCAGATAAAGATATCTCTTATACGAAAAATGTTCATATTATTCAATCATCTCATGACCAAATTAATAGTTTAGATAATTTTAATCAACTCAAAAAAAACAAAATCTCTACGCATATACTTGAGAAGAGTCCTCATTATCCTTTTTTTGAATTTAAAAAAATCTATGACATCATAAAAAAAATATTATGAAGAAAAAAATTATTAAATCATTTTCTAAACGAGCTCGTAGCTATGATGATTATTCATTTATTCAAAAAAATGTTAATGAAAGATTATTTAATAGACTTAACCTTATCAAGCATGATATAAAATATCTGCTTGAGATAGGGTCTGGAACTGGTAATTTATCTCAAATTCTTTGTAGAGAATTTCCAGGCATAGATATTGTTTCAATTGATTTATCTCATGAAATGTTAAAAGAACACAAACAA
Source organism: Gammaproteobacteria bacterium (assembly GCA_016779485.1). Taxonomy (GTDB): domain Bacteria; phylum Pseudomonadota; class Gammaproteobacteria; genus CACLCV01. The sequence goes on along the minus strand of JADHNN010000001.1, from coordinate 74,523 downwards.
AAGAATTATTCTGCAAGATGTATTCAAACAAAAGGTGAAGCTCCACCTTTTAAAAATGAATCTTTTGATACAATCTTGTCTAGCCTGACATTACACTGGTGCGATTTAGATGACAATTTATTTAAAAGGTATTCAAATTTATTAAGACCAAATGGATTACTATTATTCTCAGCAGCTGGTCCAGATACTTTCAGAGAGTTTAGAAAATGTCCTGAATCTATTTATAAAAAGCTTAGATTTAACAATTTTATCGACATGCATCACTATGGTGATTTTATGCTTAACGCAAAACTTAAGGATCCGGTCGTAGACAGCGAATTTATAACACTTGAGTTCCCCTCTCTTAAGCAGCTTCTGAAATCTTTACGTTTGACTGGCACAAATACAACTAGTATTGATCATAGCCAATATCTCCATAAGCATGAGTATCAAGCAATCAGGGATAGCTTATATAATGAAGTATCGGATTCATTCGAATTAACATACGAAATAATATTTGGTTATGCTCTAAAAGAGGCAAAAACCCTTGATAAATCAGGCAAATTGATTCCCATTAAAGAAGTAAAAAAGAGTAAATTAGAAATTCCATAAGTACTAATATTTTGTTAATATTGGGATGCAAAAAGTTGTTATGGAATGATCAATAACCATATATTAGGGAATGAAAATGAATAGATTATCAATATTAATAGTATCAATGTTAGTTCCGCTAACAACCCTGGCTGATTGGGAAGTAAACATGCCAAGAGGTGTATCACCAACAGCTAATGCTGCATATGACTTACATATGCTTATTTTCTATATCACCGTGGTAATAGGCATAGTTGTTTTTGGAGTAATGTTTTACTCAATATATCATCATAGAAAATCTAAGGGTGCTAAACCAGCATCATTCCATGAAAGCACGACAGTTGAAGTTATATGGACCGTTATCCCTTTTGTAATACTTGTAGGAATGGCGATACCAGCTACTAAAACACTTATAATGATGGAAGACACCAGGAATTCAGAGATTACAGTTAAGGTTACTGGATACCAGTGGATGTGGAAATATGATTATGTAGAAGATGATGTTTCTTTTTTTAGTAAACTAGCTGATAGTAGCAACGAAGCGAGACAACTTGGATCTAAAATCGATGTTAATAAAGTTGATAACTATCTCCTTAACGTAGACAATGAAATGGTCTTACCTACAAATACCAAAGTAAGAATATTATTAACTGCAAGTGATGTAATACATGCTTGGTGGGTCCCAGAGATTACAGGTAAAAAAGATGCTATTCCAGGATATATCAATGAATTATGGGTAGACATTAAAGAGCCAGGAGTATATCGAGGCCAATGTACAGAATTATGCGGAAAGGATCATGGTTTCATGCCGATTGTTGTCCGCGCAGTACCTAAAGAAGAATATACAAAATGGGTATCATTAAATCAAAAAAATCGCGTAGCAGATAAATCAAAATAAGGAAATTGAAATGAGCGCAAATATAGATCACTTAAAAGAAGAACATCATCAACCGTCAGGTTTGATGAGATGGATAACAACTACTAACCATAAAGACATTGGTTCACTTTATTTATGGTTTAGTCTACTAATGTTTTTTGTAGGCGGACTCATGGCACTAGTGATTCGTGCAGAGTTATTTCAACCTGGATTACAATTTGTAGTTCCTGGTTTCTTTAATCAAATGACTACCATGCATGCATTAATAATGATTTTTGGTGCAGTTATGCCTGCATTTGTTGGTTTAGCAAACTGGCAGTTGCCTATGATGATAGGAGCACCAGATATGGCTTTACCAAGACTAAATAATTGGAGCTTCTGGATTTTACCATTTGCTTTTACAATGTTACTAAGCACTTTATTCTTTGAAAGCGGAGGTCCAGCTGCAGGGTGGACACTTTATCCGCCGCTATCATTACAGGGTGGAAATTCTATGCCATTTGTAATATTTTCTCTACATTTACTCGGAGCATCGTCAATCTTGGGGGCTATAAATGTGATTGCTACTATTCTGAATATGAGAGCGCCAGGAATGACATTAATGAAGATGCCAATATTTGTATGGACATGGTTAATAACAGCATTCCTTCTTATTGCATCAATGCCTGTTCTTGCAGGTGCTATAACGATGCTTCTAACAGATCGTTTTTATGGAACTAGTTTCTTTACAGCAGCAGGTGGTGGAGATCCTGTATTGTTTCAACACATATTTTGGTTCTTCGGTCACCCAGAAGTATACATATTAATTCTTCCTGCTTTTGGAATTGTATCCACAATCATTCCTGCATTTTCAAGAAAGAAACTATTTGGTTATGACTCAATGGTCTATGCTACAGCATCCATTGCTCTTCTATCATTTATAGTATGGGCACATCATATGTTTACTGTAGGTATGCCGTTAGCAGGAGAAATATTCTTTATGTTTACCACTATGTTAATAGCAGTGCCAACTGGTGTTAAAGTTTTTAATTGGGTAGCTACTATGTGGAAGGGTTCTATGACATTTGAAACTCCTATGTTATTTGCATTAGCCTTTATCATATTATTTACAATTGGCGGGTTTTCAGGATTAATGTTGGCTATAACACCAGCTGATTTCCAATACCATGACACATATTTTGTAGTTGCACATTTCCATTATGTACTCGTTCCAGGTGCCGTATTTGCTATCATTGCAGCTGTATATTACTGGTTACCTAAATGGACAGGGAAAATGTATAACGAAACTTTAGGTAAAATTCATTTCTGGATGACAACAATATTTGTAAATATTACATTTTTCCCTATGCACTTTGTCGGGTTAGCTGGAATGCCAAGAAGGATACCAGATTACGCGGTGCAGTTTACGGACTTTAATATGATTGCTTCAGTAGGAGCTTTTGGTTTTGGTTTATCCCAATTACTATTTGTTTACATTTTGTTCTTAACACTAAGACAACCTGTAACTGCAGCTGATAAAAGCTGGGAAGGAGCAGAGGGACTAGAATGGACATTACCATCACCAGCGCCATACCATTCATTTGATACTCCACCAAAAGTTGACTAATGACAGGAATAAAATCAACAATTACAAAATTGTCACTAGCAGTGGTTGCTATGTACGGGTTTTCATATGCTCTGGTGCCTATCTACGATACTTTTTGTGAGATTACAGGCTTAAATGGTAAAACTAATGAAGTTGCGTACGTAGCTAATGACATTAAAGAAGATAATAGATTTGTTACAGTTAAATTTATTTCAAATGTAGCAAATTCCGCTCCATTATATTTTGAGCCTTCAGTTTCAGAAATGACAGTTCAGGTTGGAAAACCATACAACACTCACTATGTAATGAAAAATAATTCAAGCAAACAGCTACATACAACAGCTAGCCCAAGTGTAACACCAGGTAAACACGCAGAATATTTCAAAAAAATTGAATGCTTTTGTTTCAACCAACAAACAATTAATGCTGGCGAGGTTAAAGATTTAGGTATTCAATTTATTATTGATAATGAGCTACCAAACGACAGCGGTGACATTGTGCTTTCTTATACAATGTTCGATATTTCAAATAATATCAAGGAGACTAATAAATTATGAGCGGATCATCATATTACGTACCACACGAAACTAAGTGGCCATTTCTTGCAACTGTAGCATTAATTGTAATGTTTATAGGTCTAGCAAATTATATGAATGATGAATCAAACTTAACATTAACCTACACAGGCTTAGCTTTACTTTTACTTGTTGTGTATGGATGGTTTTCTTATGTTGTTAATGAAAGTGAAGGCGGGTTGTATGACGCACAAGTAGACATGTCATTTAGATGGGGAATGGCTTGGTTTATATTTTCAGAAGTAATGTTTTTTGCAGCTTTTTTTGGAGCTTTGTACTACGCCAGAGAATTGTCTTTACCTTGGCTTGCAGGCGAAGGTACAAAAGTAAGCACAAACCAAGAATTATGGCCTACTTTTGAAAATGTATGGCCATCTAATGGTCCAGCAAATTATGGAGGTGATTTTGTTGTTATGAAAGCAGCAGGAATACCAGCTCTTAATACAATAATTCTTCTTATTAGTGGTTTGACAGTAACATGGGCACATCACGGTTTAAAAGAAGGAAAAAGAAATCAACTTATTCTTGGACTACTAGCTACAGTTTTATTAGGTTTTATATTTGTTGGATTTCAAGCTTATGAATACTCACATGCATATAATGATTTGAATCTTAAAATGACTTCAGGTATGTACGGATCAACATTTTATATGTTAACAGGATTTCATGGTTTTCATGTGACATTAGGCGCAATTATGCTTACTGTTATTTTGTTTAGATGTATAAAAGGTCACTTTACAAATGAGAACCACTTCGGTTTTGAGGCTGTCGCATGGTATTGGCACTTCGTCGATGTTGTTTGGTTAGGGTTATTTGTATTTGTCTACTGGCTCTGATTAAAAACTATTTGGTTTTATCATATCCGTGTAAAACCCGACAATAATCAGGATAAAAAGTAACAATGATAGAATAATTCTTGTTTTGAGTGATGCAAGTCCTCTTTTACTAGATGACTTATCTTTCAGTATATATATAAATCCCATAACGAGATTGTATATAATTAATATTAGTAAAGTTACAATCGCATATTTAAACATAGAGCCATGTTAACACTAGAATGATAAATATTTTAAAAAACTTAAGTTTGATCAGCTTGATAGGCATATGCTTTTATTTAGGTACTTGGCAAATTGATAGGGGTCAAGATAAACTTTCTATTCAAAGAGACTTTGAATCTCAGATCAATACCGAATACTCTGATATTAAACAGTTAGTAGATAAACCAGTTAGATATAAAAAGTTATATGCGACAGGTATTTTTGATGAGTCATTTTTTTTATTAGATAATATTGTTTTCAAACGCAAAGCAGGTTATTACGTAATTTCACCATTGATTATAGGTGATAAAGTATTATTGGTTAACAGAGGATGGGTAGATAATCATTCTCGACAAAAATACCCATTAATTGAAACCCCTAAAAGCATGGTAACCATTAAAGGATATGTAAAATACCCAATGCAGTTACTTGAACTGAGCTCTAATAACATTACTAAAAAAAAACCATATGTAATACAAAATATAAATACAAAGCAAATCTCTAAAATATTAAATAAAGATATCTATCCTTTCATAATTAATCTTAATGAAGAGAATCAATATGCATATACTTATATTCCTATTAAAAATAAGAACAATCATCTAAAACATTACATGTATGCGGGACAGTGGTTTTTGTTTACAATTATTGGTATGTTTTTTTTATTTATTTTAAACAGAAGGAAAAATGGGAAAAGTTAAGCTTATACTTATACTTCTCGTGTTTATAACACCTTTTATATTCGCTCAATATTTCTATATGAACAACGCGACACATTCAAGAGGCACAACAAACCATGGAAAGTTTCTAGATGAAGAGATTAATATTAATTTAAATAATCAAGATGAACACTGGGCACTTCTCCAAGTTCTCCCAATAGAATGTGATTTAAAATGCCAAGATAACACTTATATGCTTAGACAGGTAAATACGTTATTAGGTAAAAATATGGATAGGGTCCAAAGATACATTCTTTTTAATCGAAGTTATGAAAATCAGTATCAATACTTGAATAACTATCCAAAAGTTATTGTTTTAGATAAGCCAGAAACGCTTTATAATAAATTATCAAAAATGGATGATGGAATATTCATTGTCGACCCTTTTGGGAAAATTATACTAGGGTATAATCAAAATTTTGAGGCGAAAGGATTACTAAAAGATTTAAAAAAACTTTTAAAATATTCAAAAATATAGAATCATGGATGATTTAAAAATAGCAAAATTAAGTTTTATCGGTGCACTATTTACCTTAGTGGTTATTTCACTAGGGGCATGGGTAAGATTAACAGATGCAGGCCTCGGCTGCCCAGATTGGCCTGGATGTTATGGATTATTAACTACACCAGATACAGCTGATGAATTGGCAAAAGCAAAAGAAAATTATCCCGATACAGACATAGATGTTGGTAAAGCATGGAGAGAAATGTTACATCGATATATGGCAGGTATTCTAGGACTATATGTTTTTTTCATCACATTCATATCAGTTAAATATTCAAAAAAAAATTATACATTACCGGTCCTCTTATCTGTTCTAATTGTGATACAAGCAATTATGGGCATGCTCACAGTAACTATGTTGGTAAAACCTACCATCGTAACGACACATTTATTTTTTGGAATGTTAACTGCCACATTACTTTTTATAAATGCTATTAATTATTCTGGTATAAGTGTAAGCCCTAAGCGTATTCCTTTTTTTGCTCTAGTCTTAATATCTGCTACTTGGTTATTTTTAATCGCTCAAATCTTATTAGGAGGATGGACAAGTACTAACTATGCGTCGTTGGCATGTACTGATTTTCCAAAATGTCTCGACCAATGGTATCCGAAAGAAATAGTTTTTGATGGCGCTTTTGATTTAATAGGACTACCGGATGTAAATTATGAAGGAGGAGTTTTAGCTTATGGAGCAAAAGTTGCTATTCATTACTCGCATAGAATTACAGCTTTAATTTTAACAGTAATTTATATATTAGCAGTCTATACAGTTCTAAAACTAAAGGAACATATTATTCTAAAAAAACTCATGGGCGTAAGTACCATATTTTTTATATTACAGATAATCCTTGGTATTTCTAATGTGGTATACAGTCTACCTCTTAACATTGCAGTGTGGCATACAATGAATGCTGCAATTTTAATGGCTTTTATTTCAAGCGCTTTTTATTATTGTCTGATATCATTCTATAAAATAAAATAGATGAACAACACAGCTAGAAACACTAATTCAATTTTATTTGATCTAATTGCTCTTACAAAACCTCGTGTAAATTTTTTAATAATATTTACAGCAATAGTTGGGATGCTTCTTGCCCAAGATTTTAATTTGGACTATCCATTAATGCTATACGCTAGCATTGGCATATATTTAGCCGCATCTGCAGCAGCAGTTATAAACCATGTTGTTGATCAGAAGATAGATGCCATTATGGATAGGACGAAAAGTCGCCCACTAATCAGAGGTAATGTAACGACCAATCACGCTATATATTTTTCTCTAAGTATTTCATTACTCTCGACATATATTCTTTTTGAGTACGTAAATACTATCACTACCATCTTGACACTTTTTTCAATTATTGTTTATTCTATTATTTATTCAGTTTATCTAAAAAACTTAACATCACAAAATATTGTAATAGGTGGTATTGCAGGAGCTATGCCCCCACTTTTAGGTTGGACTGCAATGACAAATAGTGTGAGTGAGCTGCCTTTGCTTTTATTTTTAATTATTTTTTTATGGACCCCACCTCATTTTTGGGCATTAGCAGTATATAAACAAGAGGATTACAGCAAAGCAAATGTACCTATGTTACCTGTGACACATGGTGCCGACTTTACTCGATTGCATATTTTTTTATATTCAATTTTATTGTTTTGCATAACATTATTTCCATATCTTCTTAATCTTGTGTCATACATATATTTAATTTCTGTACTTATTCTTGGCGGGAAATTTATTCTTGATTCATATAGTTTGTATTTAACTAAAAATGACAGAAAAGCTTTTGAGCTGTTCAAATACTCAATTGCATACCTTGCGTTATTATTCGCAGCGCTTCTTTTTGATCATTATATTTTAATGCTCTGATTATGCGAGCAGGATTGTTTCTTTAAGTGTAGCTAAAGATTTTTCTTCGATTTGTCTGATTCTTTCTTTTGATACATTATATTTTTTTGAAAGGTCGTCTAGTGTAGGTTTATTATCAGACAAAAATCTTTGTGAGATTATATCTTTACTTCTATCATCTAGTTTATCTAGTGCAACATTTAATTTCATTGTATTGTCATTATCTGTATCTTGCATTTCCAAAAGTGACAGTGGATTTGTATTTTGAGTCAAATAACTAGCTGGTGAGTTGTCATCTTCATCTACAGGGTCAAATGCAACATCCGTTCCACTGAGTCGACTCTCCATTAATTTAACAGTTTTACTATCAACATTTAATTCTGATGCAATATCTTGTGTTTCTTGTTCAGACAGCCAACTAGAAGATGTTTTTTTACTTCTTAATTTAAAGAAAAGTTTTCTTTGTGCTTTAGTAGTTGCCACTTTAACAATTCTCCAGTTTTTTAATACAAACTCATGTATTTCTGCTCTAATCCAATAAATTGCAAATGATAGTAATCTAACTTTTTTACTAGGATCAAATTTTTTGACAGCTTTCATCAAACCTACATTACCTTCTTGAATCACATCCAATAATGGCAAACCGTAACCTTTATAGGTCTTTGCTATGTGCACTACAAATCTTAAATGTGACATGACGAGTTTTCGCGCTGCATCCATATCATCTGAATTTTGAAGTCTTTGAAATAATTCTTCTTCTTGTTCTTTTGTCAATAAAGGGGTCTCCCTCAACTGTGCCAAGTAGTAATTAAGCGCATCCGAAGACTCAAGATCAATAGCGATTTCTTTAGCAACTACATTATGTGTAAGGTTTTTATTCATAATCTTCATGTTAATTATAGTTATTGATTACCTTATTTCAAGTAATTGATATCAAAATTAAGCTAAATATCTACAATGAATCTAACACAAATATCTACATTTTTTGATATTATAAATTATGAATATCATCTTCAGAATATCTGTATTATTAATCTCAATATCTTTCTTCAGCTCTGTGCAATCAGAGATCAAATTCAGCGACAGAGTGGAATCGTATACATTGTCAAATGGCCTTAAGGTAGTTTTAATTGAAGATAAAAGAAGCCCGTCTGTAGTAAATAGTATTTGGTATAAAGTAGGTTCCAGCCATGAAGCTTCGGGTAAAACCGGCATATCTCATGTGCTAGAACACATGATGTTCAAAGGTACTAAAACACTTAAGCCAGGAGAATTTTCTTCAATTGTAAAAAAAATGGGGGGAACTGAGAATGCATTCACAAGTAAAGATTATACTGGTTATTTTCAAAAGATACACACTACAGATCTTGAAAGATGTATAGAATTAGAATCAGATAGAATGAAAAACTTAAGGTTGGATGGAAATGAATTAAGAAGTGAAATAGAAGTTGTAAAAGAAGAAAGGAGACTAAGAACGGACGATAATCCAGTTTCTAAGACTTTTGAAAAAATTATGATAAACGCGTACGGAATGAATGAATATGGTATCCCAATTATTGGAACCATGCAAAACTTAGGTAGTATCTCTAAAAATGACCTAGAGAATTGGTACAAGCTTCATTATCAACCTAAGAATGCAATTGCAATAATTGCAGGAAACTTTAACGCTGATCAAGTTAAAGGCTACATTCAGAAGTACTATGGTAGATATGAAAACAATAAATCATCGATTAAGCCAAATAATAAAATAGAATTTTCAACAAAAGCATCCTTTGATGTCTATGATAAAGTTTCAAAACCTATAGTTTTTTTATCTTTCAAAAAACCTAAATTTGACAAAAATAGAATTAGAGAATTATATGCTCTAGATTTATTTATTGAAATAATGGATGGAGGATACTCATCTAGACTAACAAAAAATCTAGTCGACAATCAAAAAGTGGCATTGGATATATTCTTGTCTAATGATACATATAACCAATATCCAAATTTAATTATTATTGGCGGGACTCCTAGAGGTAAGATTTCTCCTGAAGAGTTAAAGTTGAAAATTCTTGAACAGCTTTCTAATGAATCTATTAATTCAGTGACTGAGCGAGAACTAGTGAATGCTAAAGCTAGAGTAAAAGCTAACAATATCTATAAATTTGATTCTGTATTTTACCAAGCCATGCAAGTAGGGATGCTAGAAACAAAAGATATAGGATGGGAAAATCTTGATAATTATAATTCAATAACCGAATCTATATCCCTTAATGAAGTTAAAGAATCAGCAAGTAAATATTTTTTAAACAATAAAGTTTTTACTACAATATTAAGGCCAGAAAAATGAGATATTTATTTATTCTCATAGCATTATTTTCTCTTCAAACAAGTCATGCTAATATTAAAATTAATAGCTTAGCTGACAATAGTAATTATTTATTTATAGAAACAAAAACGCTACCCATTGTAGATATTAATTTTACAATAAAAAATGGTAGTACTGTTGATGGAACATATCATGGACTAACAAACTTAATGCTCAATACTCTAATGTCTTCTGATGTGAATTCTAAAAAGATTGTCAGTTATTTTGAGGATGTCGGAGCAAAGTTATCCTACTCTATAGAAAAAGAGTCTTTATCGATATCGATAAGATCATTGAGTGATATTGAGCAAATACTAAAGCTTGTTGATATAATAAATTTAGCTATTTCATCTAATGAAATTGATGAGAATATTCTCTCTCTTGAGAAAGATAAAATTAGTAGAAATATATCAGAAGTTGAAAAACGACCAGGATCAACACTAAATGCTGATATATCAAAACATCTTTTTTCAGGAACAGGATTTGAGCATCAAAAAATTGGTACTAAAAAATCAATTAATGAAATTACTAGTACTCAGGTTATAGAGCACAAGAATAAAATATTTAATATAAAAGATATTGAGATAAATATAGTTGGAAATATTTCTCAATCAGATTCTAAAAGAATCATACATGCAATTACAAAAAATATGAATACTGAAAGCCAATTTAATAAAAGTGAGTATAAATTAGAACAATCAATTCATCATACAGAATTTGATTCTACTCAGTCTCATTTGGCTATAATATTACCAGCAGTCAGTCGTACCAGTCCTCACTATCACAACATACTAGTAGCAAACTATATTTTCGGAGGCAGCGGGTTTGGATCATGGCTTATGGAAGAAATTAGAGAAAAGAGAGGTTTATCATATTCAGTTTCTAGTTATCTCGTGTCAAGCAAAGACGGAGGCTATTTGAAAATCTCTCTACAAACTAAAAATGAAAATATAAAATTAGCAAAAAACATAATTCTTAACCAAATTAAGAGACTACAACTTTTTGATGTCACAGAAGATCAAATATCCTCTGTTAAGCAATCAATCTTGAGAAGCTTTGAAATGAGAACAGATACAAATAAGAAATTACTTAATCTTTTATCAGCTATTAATAGCTTAGAACTAGGTTTGGATTACTTTGAAAATTATAAAAACAATCTGAATCAAGTCAGTAAAAAAAGTATCGAAAAGGCCTTAAAAGAAGCAGTTGATTTTAACCGTATCTCAGTGTTTACCGTTGGCAAGACTATTGAAGAATAAATTAAAGATCATATCTGGAAAATACAAATCACGTATAATTCAAATACTAGATAAAAAAAATCTAAAACCTACAAAATCATACATCAGGGAAGTTTTGTTTAATATAATAGACATTCATAATTGTGAAACATCATTAGATTTATTTGCTGGTAGCGGGATTCTTAGCATGGAAGCTTTATCTAGAGGTGTAAAAAAATCTATTGTAGTTGAATCTGATAAAGAATTAGCCAAATCCATAAATGGCAATCTTAAGCTGCTTGATATTAGAGATGCTGTTGTTATCAATAAGAAAGTAGAGGTATTTTTAAAAGACTTAAAGCCTGAATTATTTGATATGATATTTATTGATCCACCATATGATACCTCACTGCTTGAATACACCTTAGATTACTTAAAAGAGCATAAATTTTTAAGTAATAACAAGTATTTGTATTTTGAGAGATCTAAAAATGACAAAACTATTTATCTCAAATATATTGCCAGTACTCATAATATTGTTAAAGATTTGAGTATAGGTGATGTAAGTTATACAATCGCTATAAATAAAAATATATGAAAATAAAAGCAATATATCCTGGAACCTTTGATCCTATTACCTTTGGACATGAGGATCTTGTTAAAAGAGCATGCGAAATCTTCGAATCAGTTATTGTTGCCGTTGCATTTAATACACAAAAAAATACATTATTTAATTTTAATGAAAGATTTGATATGTGCAGTAAAGTACTAGAAAAATATAATAATGTTGAAGTTATCAAGCTTGATAAATTATCAGTAGATCATGCAAAAGACTTGGATGCTAAAGTTATGCTTCGAGGGTTGAGAGCTGTATCCGACTTTGAATATGAAGTGCAATTATCTAACCTCAATAGAACGATGAATCCAAAAATAGAAAGTCTCTTCTTAAGCCCAGATGAAAAATATAGTTTCATATCATCGTCTGTAATTAAGGATATCGCAAATCATAAAGGAGATTTAAAAAAATTTTTAGATGAGTATGTTGAAAAAAAACTCATTGATAAAATCAAGTAGATTTATCTTTTCATAGATTCAAAAAATTCAGAATTTGTTTTTGTTGATTTAAGCTTATTGAGCATGAATTCCATAGCATCTAGTTCGTCCATTGAATGAAGAACCTTTCGCAAAATCCAAATTTTTTGAAGCTCGTCTGGCTCCATGAGTAATTCTTCCCTTCTGGTACCTGATCGATTAATGTTTATGGCAGGATATATTCTTTTTTCAGCAATTCTTCGATCAAGATGGACTTCCATATTACCTGTTCCTTTAAATTCCTCATAGATTACCTCATCCATTTTCGACCCAGTATCAATTAGAGCTGTAGCAAGTATTGTTAAACTGCCACCTTCCTCAATATTTCTAGCTGCCCCATAGAACTTTTTTGGTTTTGTAAGGGCATTTGCATCAACACCACCAGTTAATACTTTTCCTGATGATGGTGCAATTGTATTATAGGCTCTTGCTAGACGCGTTATTGAATCTAAAAGTATAATTACATCTTTCTTATGTTCTACAAGTCTTTTTGCTTTTTCAATCACCATCTCAGCAACTTGAACATGCCTGTTAGCTGGTTCATCAAACGTGCTTGCGACAACTTCACCTTTAACCATTCTAGACATTTCTGTGACTTCTTCTGGTCTTTCATCAATTAGTAAAACAATTAGGTGTGCATCAGGATTACTAGCAGAGAGGCTCTGAGCAATATTTTGAAGCATGATTGTTTTACCCGCTTTGGGAGGAGAAATAACTAATCCTCTTTGACCTTTTCCGATTGGAGAGGCAATATCAATTAATCGAGCAGACATATCTTCTGAACTACCATTACCTTGTTCAAGCCTTAATCTCTCATTTGCATGCAATGGCGTTAGATTTTCAAATAGAATTTTATTCTTTGTGCTTGATGAAGTATCAGAATTAATTGTATCAATCTTTAGTAACGCAAAATATCTTTCGCTTTCTTTTGGAGGTCTTATTTTGCCTTGAATGGTATCACCTGTTCTTAGTGAAAACTTTCTAATTTGACTGGGAGATACATATATATCATCAGGCCCAGCTAAATAAGAACTATCTGCAGATCTAAGAAATCCGAATCCATCTTGTAAAATTTCAAGAACGCCGCCACCTGATATGTCCTCACCACTAGATGAATGACTTTTGAGTATCGTAAATATTACATCTTGTTTTCTGAGTCTACCAACATTGTCGGCACCCATATCCTCAGCAATTTTAACTAAGTCTTGTACAGGTTTTTTCTTTAATTCTGTTAAATTCATAATTATATATTTTTATCTAGAAAACTGGCCAGTTCACTTTTCGATAGGACGCCTACACTGGTATCTACTTTCTCACCATTTTTAAAAAGGAGTAAAGTGGGTATTCCTCTGATCCCATATTTTTGTGTATTAGAAGGATTATTATCAATATTAAGTTTCACAAATTTGACTTTCTCTGAATAATCGACCGAAACCTCATCTATTACTGGACCAAGGACTTTACATGGTCCACACCATTCAGCCCAAAAATCTATTAAGACAGGTTTATCAGATTCTAATACTTCTGAATCAAAATTATCATCATTTATGTCAATTGCATTACTCATATAAAGTCTCCATTAAAAATACGTCTGGTTATAGGTTGTTTAGGTTTGGTTTGTAACTTTGAGTAACATTATAATTAAATAGATTCAATATTATGTCAAGAGATTCTTTAGGTAACATATTTTATATTTCTGATAAGATACTCAAGTATGAAAATATCAAGTCAAAAATTAGTAAGCATGATATATACAATCCATGAAGGAAGCGAGCTCTTAGAAAATGTAGATACTCCAGTTAGTTTTATCTATGGAAAAGAAACAAATCTATTACCAATCGTTGAAAAATCCCTTAATGGAAAAGAAGCAGGGGATGAATTAACCATCGAAGTAAGCCCAGAACTAGGATTTGGTGAAATTGATAATAGTCTAATCTTTGTAGATTCTGTCAGTAATGTACCAAAAGAATATTCTAAAATAGGCATGCAAATTGATTTTAAAAATGAAAAAGGTCAGAAGAGAAAGTTTCATGTTACAAAAATTGAAGGTGATAATATTACATTTGATGGAAATCACCCTTTTTCAGGAAAGATATTGATTTATAAAATAAAAATTACGGATGTAGCAGAAACAGAAGCAGTAAAAGCCTAACTCAAATCAAACTCATATTGAGTATACCATCCATTTTTTCGGCCATTTCTGATTTACCTGTTCTACTGTCACCAATTGTTGCGATTGTAATGTCCACTTCTTTTAAATTACCACCTATTCTTTTTCTTTTATCAATTGCTGTTTCTTTGATAAGTTCAATCATGTCATGTGCAGCCCTTTCTGGTCCATGATGTTCAACCAAGTCTCTGTCATTAAAGCCGGCATCACTCAACACTTGGTCTGTACTTTCTTTATAGACTCCAGCCATTAACATACTATGTGCCACACCTATCTTCATCTCTCCTTTTTCTACACGGGTTTTAAAATTATCAAAAAACCGTTTCTCAATCTTTTCAAATTTTTCACAGAGATGTTTATGCTCTGGTAGCGGTTTCCAATCATTGTCTTTAAGAAGTGGGAATGGATTTGCCCAATAGCTTATTTCAACGTCACCTCGATGCGTTTGTGTACTTCCTGCGGCAACCCTCGCTCCTTTTCTGAAATGTTCTAAAGCTTCAGCTGGGTTCATATTTGCTTTCATACATGATTCACCCTCTGGAATTACTTCATAATTATTTAAATATAAAAGTATATCTAATTCTGAACCTGTTGCTATTTCAGAGTAGTCAGTAACAGGAACAATTTGTCTTGCATTTGTTCCAGAATGTTTGTTGTAACCTATTTCTCTTCCTTCCATTTGCATTTTTGCATGTTCACTAAAACCATCAAGACATGCAAAAGCTCCAGTTTCAGTACCATAGAAAAACGGTACTTCTTTGCCTTGAGAATTTTTTTCTAATATTGCTCTTCCCATATCATCAGCTTTAATGAGAGAATCAAAAATATAAGGTTCATTAGTTTTTTCATCAAAACGAACTACATATCTTGTAGCTCCACAATGAAGAGGAAGGTTACCTTTTAATATACATAAAACATTATGTAAAGTAAGCATAGGTTTTTTTCCATAACCAAAATATTGACAATCATCTAATCCAGGAATCACTCCAACTAACAAGTTGTTTTTCATATCATGATAATAACCAAGATCATCCATACCTGAGTTAGGGCAACCTAGTATAAAGATACCATCAACTTGCTTGTCAGTAATATTTTTAGTTTTAGAGTAAGGAAATAGATTTAACAGGCCAGGCTCAATTTCTATATATCCAGGTGTTTTATGAATGTAACATAGAATATTCCATGCTCCAATTTCAAAGGGGATCGCAATATATTCGTCATGTTTAAATTGTTCTTTCTTAAATGGGTTATGACTTAATTCAAAAAATGGGAACGCACGCTTATTTGAATGTGTTGTGTAGTAAACTCCTGTTCTCATATCAGCAGTTGATGTTACAGATACTTTTTTGAGCATTGAGTAGTCATCAGGAAGCATGATGGATTCACCACTAATTTCCCCAACAGCAACATTTGGATGACACTCTAACCCTTGAGATCGTCTAATTCCTGAACCAAGTCCTACTTTTACTAAAAGTAATCTTCTTGTCTCTAGTATTAAATCTGACAATTTATCTGCTTTATTTGAAATGTTATCTTTTGTGGATTCTGCATTGTCATTGGCTGATGACTTGTCTAACGGCAATATCAACCTAGCGTATGTCTTTGTTCTATAATGGTGGAATGCTCCATCAAGAAATTGAATATTTGCACGGTAATCTCTCAATAAGTCTCCAGAAAAAGGTGTGACACCTTTTAGGATATCTAAGTAGTCATTAGGTTTAAGGTTTTCAATGAATTTTATCCTATGTTGAAGCTCCTCTTTTAAGTCCTTATCTTGTCTCTTTCTTAGTTCAGCAATAAATTCTTTTTTATATAATTCTAGATACCTACTAAATGATTTGCTCTCAAACAACTGCCTAGGAGATCTACAAATCTCCCTTATCTCTAACATCTCTTTCATTGCTAACCCCTATTTTGTAACAATAATTCCTCTTTGATATCTTTTTTAATGCATTATAATATTTGTCTTCACATGATAAATTAATTTAAATTAAAATATAGGTAGAAATTCTATGACTAATCTGATAATGCCGCATGGCTCAAACGAATTAAACACTCTTTATATTGAAGACGAGCTAGCTCGTGCGTCAATGCTATCAGCAGCAGCTGAAATGCGAACATTAGAAATATCATCAGCAGCTGCCGCTAATGCAGTTATGCTGGGTGCAGGATATTTCAATCCTCTAACAGGATATATGAATAAAGAGGAAGCTCTAAGAGTTTCAAAAGATATGCTTACTTTAGATAATTTATTTTGGCCTGTTCCTATTGTGAACCTTACTACTGATGCTAATTCTCTTGATTACACACATGGTGAAGAAATCGCACTTAAAGATCCTAACGTTGATGGAAACCCAGTCATAGCCATACAACGAGTCGAGAATGTAGAAAAACTTAGTGATGAGGATATAGACGTTATTGTGACCAATGTATTTGGCACCAATGATAACAATCATCCTGGTGTGAAAACCTTTAAAGGTCAAGGAAGATACATAATTTCTGGGTCCATAGAAGTATTAAACTATAGTTATTTCCCTTCAGATTTCCCTGAAACATTTGCTACAGCTCCTCAAATAAGAGAAATGCTTACCAAAGCTGGATGGTCAAAAACCGTTGCCTTTCAAACAAGGAATCCTATGCACAGAGCTCATGAAGAGTTATGCAAAATGGCACTTGATAGACTGGAGGCAGATGGAGTCCTCATACATATGACACTTGGCAAATTGAAAGAAGGAGATATACCAGGTGATGTAAGGGATGCAGCAATTAGAAAAATGGTTGAAATTTATTTTCCAGAGAATACAGCGATTATTTCAGGCTTTGGTTTTGACATGATGTATGCTGGACCGAGAGAGGCTTTACTCCATGCAGTTTTTAGACAGAATGCAGGATGCACACATTTGATTGTAGGTCGTGATCATGCTGGTGTTGGCGATTATTACGAGCCTTTTGGTGCGCAAGATATTTTCGATCAAGATGTTGTTAAAGATTCATTGAAAATAGAGATATTTAAGGCCGATCACACAGCTTACTCAAAAAAACTAAATGAAGTAGTCATGATGAGAGATGCTAAAGACCATAGTAAAGAAGATTTTGTTCTTCTATCTGGTACCAAAGTTAGAGAAATGCTTGCTGCGGGTCAAGATTTACCTCCTGAATTTGCGAGAAAAGAGGTTGCTGAGATTTTGATGGCTTATTATCAGCAAAAAAGCTAAGAAAAACCTTAAAAAATAGGGTGAAGAAATAAGTGAAATTAAGTTAATAATTAATTCCTAATATTCTAAATTTTGGCTATAATGTTCATCGGGTAGTATCTAAGATACTAGATTTTATTAAGAATAGGGAGAAAACATGCTAGCTTACAATCCATTTTCAGATTTAGGTGCATTTATACCATCTTTTGCTATGCAAGCCTTTTTAGTTGCTATGGTTCTTTTAGTGATAGGTGGAGTAGTACTCGATATGATGCATAAAAAGAATGTTAAATACTTTTTTGAAAACGCACAAAAAGCAAAAAAATCTGCAACAAGAGAATTATCATCAGGCGAAAAAATTGCAATAATATCAAAAACTGTTGCATCAGATATTATGACATCATCTGAATTTTGCACATTTCAACGTCGTGCAGCACACCTTCTAGGCATGTATGGCACAATAATTTTTTGGGTAACATCAACTATGTTGATATTTAGTTACTCAACACCATCATCAGCTGCACCTGCAATGCTTCCTATGCTATGGCATATTGGGGCACTTATGACATGTGTAGGTGGTTTTTGGTTCTGGTCCTCAATCAGAGTTAACGTATCAGCTGAGGGACATCCTTGGCACCATGTAATGTTTGCTGATTTATTTGTACTAGCTCTATTAGCTTCACAATCTACCGCATTACTATGGTCTATAACACAAGGAGCTGGATCAGCTTTAAGTGGTCTATTTTTAATATTATTTATTGTTTCAAACATTGTTCTGTTTGGGGGAGTGTATTGGTCTAAATTTGCTCACATGTTCTACAAACCTGGAGCAGCAATACAAAAACATTTAGCTGAAGCTGATGGTTCAAATAGTAATTTACCTTCACCAGCTGATAAACCAAAACAATTTGGGTTGGGTATAAGACGTGAGTCACCAAAAAATTATTAATAACTATAAGGAAATAAGGAGATAAGATTATGTCAACTTTTGTATATATGACCAGATGTGACGGTTGCGGTATGTGTGTAGATATTTGCCCATCAGACATCATGCACATCGATAAAACACTCAGACGTGCTGTAAATATTGAACCAAACATGTGTTGGGAATGTTATTCATGCGTCAAAGCATGTGATCAAAATGCTATTGATGCTCGTGGATACGCTGACTTTTCACCATTGGGCCATAGTGTAAGAGCATTACGTGAAGAAGAAAAAGGGACTATTTCATGGAAGATTAAGTTTAGAAATGGAACAGAAAAAAACTTTTGCTCACCAATAACAACTAAACCATGGGGTGAATATATTCCTGAATTAGCAGCTGAGCCATCACCAAGCAAAGATGTATATGATGGAGAGCTTCTTTACAATGAACCAAAATATTTAAAAACTGGAGAAATCGCTACTGCAAATGACGGTTTACCAGAAATGCAGAAAATCGGTAAACTAAAACAAGGAGTTTATTACTAATGGCTAGAAAAACACATTATGAAGATTGCGATATTCTTGTTGTAGGCGGAGGTATGGCCGGTACCGGCGCTGCTTTCGAAGCAAGATATTGGGGTAAAGACATGAAAATCATTGTTGCTGAAAAGGCTAATATCGATAGAAGTGGAGCTGTTGCACAAGGTCTATATGCTATTAATTGCTACATGGGTATGCAGTGGGGTGAAAATGCTCCAGAAGACCATGTTAGATATGCAAGAAATGACTTAATGGGTATGGTACGTGAAGATCTAGCTTATGATATGGCTCGTCACGTAGACTCTGCTGTCCATATGTTCGAAGAGTGGGGATTGCCGCTCATGAGAAATAAAGAGACTGGACGTTATCAAAGAGAAGGAAAATGGCAAATCATGATACATGGTGAGAGCTATAAACCAATAGTAGCCGAAGCTGCTAAAAAATCAGCTGATAAAATTTATAACAGAGTTATGGTCACTCATTTACTCATGGATGAAGCTAAAGAAAATAGAATTGGTGGCGCGTGTGGTTTCAACATGCGTACAGGTGAATTCCATGTCTTTAGAGCAAAAGCTGTAGTTTGTGCCGCTGGTGGTGCATCACACATCTTCAAACCAAGATCTGTTGGTGAAGGAATGGGACGTACATGGTATGCACCATGGAGTAATGGCTCAGCATATGCTCTACCAATTGCTGTTGGTGCGAAAATGACTCAAATGGAAAATAGAATTGTATTGACTAGATTTAAAGATGGTTATGGACCTGTTGGTGCATATTTTCTACATCTAAAAACATACACTCAAAATGCTGCTGGTGAAAATTATGAGAAAAAATGGTACGACAATACAAAAGCGATTGTTGGCGATTATTTAGATCATGTACCAACACCAACATGTCTCAGAAACCACGCTTTTATTCAAGAGACAATTGCAGGTGGCGGTCCAATTCATATGGTAACTATGGAAGCATTCCAAGACCCTCATCTTGAGGAAATTGGTTGGGAAAACTTCTTGGGTATGACTGTAGGTCAAGCTGTTGTATGGGCAGCTCAAGATATAGATCCTAAATACCAAAACCCAGAACTTACAACATCTGAGCCCTACGTTATGGGTTCACATGCTACATGTTCAGGTGCATGGTGCAGTGGTCCTGAAGATCTTTCACCACCAGAATATTTCTGGGGTTATAACCGTATGATGACAGTTGATGGATTGTTTGCTGCAGGAGATGCAGCTGGCGGAACTGCACATGCATTCTCATCTGGTTCATTTACCGAAGGGAGATTATGCGCTAAAGCAGCTGTTAAATACATACAAGATCAAAAAGCAGTCGGTATTAGGGTTTCAGACAGTCAAATAGAGAAGTACAAAGAGGAAGTATATAAACCTCTCGAAAACTACACTATAGGTCGTAATGAAATCACAGCAGGGACAGTATCCCCAAGCTATCTATTACCTATACAAGGTCTACAACGTCTCCAAAAAATAATGGATGACTATGCAGGTGGTATCGGTACAAACTATATGACTAACGGGAATATGCTTAAACGAGGACTTCAGTTGCTTGATACATTAACAGAAGACTTAGAGAAAATTGGTGCTGAAGACTATCATCAATTAATGAGAGCATGGGAACTTAAGCATAGAACACTTGTTTCACAATGTGTTTGTGAACATACACTGTTCCGTGAAGAAACACGTTGGCCTGGTTACTACTACCGTGGCGATTTCCTTAAATTGGATGATGATAATTGGCACTGTCTAACAGTCTCAAGAAGAGATCCAAAAACAGGTAAATTTACATGTGAAAAAGCGCCTCTCTACCACATAGTGGATGAAGAGACAGAGAAAGTTTCTTGAGATAGAGATAATGGCTAATCTATTAGAACTATCAGATCAAGAGATAATAGATATTGCAAACCCACTATGGGAAGACTTGATTAGAACTTCTAACAACAAAGACTATGGTGGGTTTACAAAGAACTTTTCAAAAAAAATGCTAATGGGTGCTGATGAAGTCACTCTTGGCAAACAGTGGGCAAATAGTCCTATTCTTGCAAAACTAGCACCTGATTACAGTGCACTTGGTTGTTTAAAAAGAGATGAATATGTAACAGTTTTATTTAAGCAATTCAGTGAATCAGTACCTGGTGAGTATTTGGGTAGACTTGTTCTTGGCATGCAAGATGAAGATATCAAAATTTATGGATGTACAATTTTTTAGTATCTAATGTCAGATATTAAGAAAATTAGTGTAATTTCAGATACTCACGGAATTATAGACGATAGTATAATCCCCCATTTAGAAAATTCAGACATGATTGTGCATGCAGGCGATATTATGAATACCGCTATACTTAAACAACTTGAATCTTATAGCAATAATGTTGTTGCAGTTGCAGGAAATAATGATGTTCCAGAAAGATTTTCGGATCCAACAGATAAGGAGATTATCTCTAAACTTAACAAAGTTGAACAGTTTACTATTGGTGATGATATTGTAACAGTGGAACATGGTGATAGATTTGGCCATCATCCATCACATGACGACTTAAGATTTGCATATCCGGAATCTAAATTAATTATTTATGGGCATACTCATAATCAGGTATGTGATAAAAGTTCTAATCCATGGATAGTAAATCCAGGAGCGGCAGGGCATACTAGAAATAACGATGGAGGACCCTGTTACATGCAAATTTTTATTGAGAACAATAACTGGGATATACAACCATATTGTATTAAGTAATGTCTAACACCCTAACAATTTTTGGTGGTTCTGGTTTTATAGCTACTGAGATTGTCTACAAACTATCGAAACACTTTACAGAATTACGTCTCCTTACAAGAAATACTCAAAAATGTAACCATATTAAAGTCATTAAAAACGTTAAAATATTCTTGTATGACCCAAATATTCCATCAAGCTACAATAAACATATTATTGATTCAGATATTGTAATTAATTCAATTGGCATTTTAAATGAAACACGAAAGAATAAGTTTAATGATATACATTTTGAATTTTTAAAAAAAATTATTAATAAATCAAAAGAAAGTAAAGTTAAAAAGTTTATTCAGCTTAGTGCACTGAACGCAGACCCTAATGGCGCTAGCCGTTACTTGCAATCTAAAGGGAATGCAGATAAATACATATCAAGTATCACGTCCGATTCATTTAAAACTGTAATATTAAGACCGTCAATTGTTTTTGGAGAAAAAGATCAATTCTTCAATCGCTTCAAGAATCTTCTAATGTTTCTTCCTATATTCCCGCTAGCCTGTCCTGGCTCGATGTTCTCACCTATATATGTCAAGGATCTTGCTGGATTTGTGGAACAAGCAGTTCTGAATAATATTCATGATAATATGATTAAAAATGTTACTGGGCCTAAAAACTATAAATTTATAGAACTTATTAACTTCATCAAGTCTACTATGAAAATTCGAAGATTAATTATTCCATTGAATTATTCTTTGTCTAAACTTCAGGCATTCTTTTTTACATGTTTACCCGGTAATATATTTACATTAGATAATTTCAAATCATTACAAAAAGATAATATATCAATAGATGGTTTAAAAGGCTCATCTACAATTGAAGAAATTGTTCCTAGTTACTTATGTAATAACAATAAAAAACTTGATGTGTTTAGAAAAACATCAGGAAGATAATGAAAGTCTATTTAGTTGGCGGTGCTGTAAGAGATAAACTTCTTGGTCTAGAGCCCAAAGAGAAAGATTGGGTTGTTGTTGGCTCTTCACCTCAAGAAATGTTAGCGAAGGGCTTCAAACAAGTTGGCAAAGATTTTCCAGTATTTATTCATCCTAAAACTGGTGAGGAATATGCACTGGCTAGGACAGAGAGAAAGTCTGGACATGGTTATACAGGTTTTAACTTTGATACAAATAGTAACATCAGCCTTGAAGAGGATCTCGAAAGAAGAGATTTTACAATTAATGCAATTGCCGAAGATGATAATGGAAATTTAATAGACCCATTCAATGGTCAACTTGATGTTAAAAAAAAACAATTAAAGCATGTTTCAAATGCATTTTCAGAGGACCCTTTAAGAGTTTTAAGAGCAGCAAGATTCAAAACAAATTTAAGTGGTTTTGACATAGCAAAAGAAACTATTTATGAAATAGATAAGATTAAGAATAGTGGAGAATTAGATTACCTTACGGGAGAAAGGATTTGGTTAGAGCTTTATAAATCTAATAACCCCTTTGAGTTTCTAAGAAACTTAGAATATTTAAATATTGATTATATAATTCCGGGTTATAATAAAAACTCAGATTGTTTTAATAAAAATTTAAATAAGTTATTAAATATCTCTTTATTTATGCACAAATGCATAAAAGAGTTAGATAGTTTTTGCACTAAATTAAAAGTACCAAATGAATATAAAGATTTAGCAAAATTATTAAATAAAAGCAGTGATGAGATAGTTGATTACATTCCTGACGAAAAAAACATTTCTCACTTATTATTAATTATTAAGAACCTTGATATTAGAAAATCTGAGAGACTAGAAAACTTTTTTAGTATTATAAGCGGTAACACTCAATATACAGATTTTTTTAAAGAACTTATAAAAAAAATTAAGCTTTATAAATTAAACGAAGTTGATTCGAAAAAAACAGGAAAGGAAATACAGCAAATAATTCAAGATGCGCATTATAATATTGCAAGCGAGCATACCAAAGGTTTTTTAGAAAACTAAAAGCATAGTCCCCAACAAAATCCTATAGATAATATAGGGGGTGAAACTAATTTTATTTATTGTAGTTATAAATAAATGAATTGTTATATATGAGAATAATAAAGACAAAATCATACCAATGAAATGTTCTTTATAAATAATGATATTTTCACTGCTTGTTACCTCAAAAACATTATAAACACTAGCCATGAAGATTGCCGGTATCGATAACAAGAATGCAATTTTGATAGCATCAATTCTCTTGTAATTTAATAACAATGCTGCAGTTATTACAATGCCTGACCTTGATACGCCTGGAACTAGAGCCAATGTCTGATATAAACCTATCGTTAATATTGCTATGGATGAAATGTCAGCAATATCCTTATTATTTTCAGATTTTCTATCTGCAATAAGTAGCAATAATGCAAAACTAATTGTCATTAATCCTATAACTTCAATTCCCCTTAAATTGTAAGAAACAAAATCAATTATTAATAGCCCTGCAATAGGAAGAGGTATCGAACCAATTATAAGCAATCTAATTAAGTTGTTACTATGATCAGACAGTTTTAAAGCGTTTATAATTTCTTTTCTGTAATAGATTATTACTGCTAACAAAGAACCTGTATGAAGAGCAATATCAAACATTACGCCTTGATCAGGATACTCAGTAAGCATTGGAATTAGAATTAAATGTGAGCTACTTGATATTGGTAAAAACTCAGTGATACCTTGTATGAGTGACAGAATTATTATGTTTAATATATCCACTACAATTTTATTATGTCATTTTTAATAAATAAATTTTCGCCTGTTTCAGGAATATTTTTCTTTACAATGAGTACTTTAAAAACCTCACCCATATGATTTGGCATGATTAATTTTTTTATACCATTCATTTCATCTACATTGTGTATGTCAACGTCATCAAGTATATCAAAACTTAGAAGATAATTACTTTGATTCATGAATGCTTCAGTAATCCATCCATTATTTTCAAAAATATTTTTTAAGAAAGTATAGTTAACAAAGGCGCTAATATCTTTTAGTCCAATATCAACTAGAGGATTGAAATCTGATTGATGATTTCTAATACAAGTTACAGTTCCTTGCATTCTATCCTTTAGATATAATTCTTTCGCAGAATACCCATAATCAAATATTAAGAAACAAGCTTTTTTTATTACTTTTGAGATGTCACTAACAAACATATTTTGTTGCTTACTGTATTCAAATATATAATTATCTGGAAGATTGTTTGGGAGATTGAGATTTTTAGCTGTATTTTCTGAATCAAATGAAAAATCTTCCCACATAATTTTATATTCATTATTTATATATGCTTTTTTATATTTATTACTTTTAAACTTGATAATATCGGTTGGAAAGCAATCAAATAATTCATTTGATATTACAAATGCAGTATCTGGTAGTTCCATATAATCACTTACCCAATAAATATCTAAATAATTTTCAAGTGAATTCTTCTTTATTATTGATTTCTGTTTTTTAATAAGTCTTTTTGATCTCTCTACAAAATAATATTTTTTTGGCAGCTTATCTAAGGATCTAAGGAAAATAAGCAAATCTGCAGCTAGACTGCCATCACCAGCACCAACTTCAATTATGTTTTCAAATACTGACAGTTTAATAAAATGTTTACCTATAGAATGTGAAAAATGTTTTGATACTAATGGAGATGTTACAAAGTGCCCTTTCTCCCCAAATAGCTCTTCTGACTCATAGAAACCAATATCTTTATCAAATAAGATAATATCCATATATTCCGAGAAGCTAATTTTTTCTTTTTCAGTAAGTAGTATTTGAAGATTATTAGTCATATGTATAAATTTATTAATTTATTGTAGAAGTATAAATTATTTTTAGATTGTGACATTATATATTAATGAATAAAGTTGCAATAATTACTGGTGGAGCGAGAAGAATTGGCGCTGAAACTGCTAATTACTTACATTCAAAAAACGTTGATATCATAATTACCTATAGTAAATCGTCTATTGCCGCAAAAGAACTTAAAAAAAACCTTAATCTGAAAAGAAAGCAATCTTGTGAAATTTATAAAGCTAAATTCGATCAAAATGCAAATTATAAAAAAATGTCTTATGATATTCTTAAGATGTTTGGACGATTAGATTATCTTATAAATAACGCTTCAAGATTTTATCCTACTAAAATAAATCAAGTTACTGATAAAGTATGGAATGACACTATTAATACAAATATTAAAACCCCATTATTTTTATCTAAATATTTATTCAATGAACTTAAAAAAAGAAAAGGATCTATTGTTAACATCATAGATATACACGTCGAACCACCACTAAAAGATCATGTCATATATAATATTAGTAAAGCAGGCTTACTTGCTCTTACACGATCACTTGCTAAAGACTTAGCGCCATATATAAGAGTGAATGGAGTCTCGCCTGGAGCCATTATGTGGCCTGAAAATGAATCCAGCAAAAAAAAGAAACTAGATATCCTAAGTAAAATTCCGATGAAATGCTCTGGTAACCCAACAGATATCGCCAAGACTATCTATTTTCTATTAGAGCAAAGCCCTTATATTACTGGACAGAATATTAATGTTGATGGTGGCAGACGTTTGAATATGTAGATGTCAAAGTTTTGAAATAAGAAATAAATTAGTACTTAAAATAAGTGTAATAGGGACTCTAAGCGTGATTAGATATTTCAGTGGAAAAATATCTCTGAGTGACAAAAATATATCAATTAATAATTGAGTTAACAAAAATAATATCATAGCGCTGATTAAATAGTACTTGCTAACATCTAAGATGTTCATTGTTAGGGTAATCATAGATAATAGACTAGGCACGAAACCATAAAATTCAAGTAAGTTGAATTCCACTCTAAAATCCCAATTATATGCACCAATAAATGTAAAAATAATACAAGACATCAGTATCGCTAAGTTTTGTATGAAGTTAATATCAAGTAAGTCGATATAATATGCGTCGATGTTTAAATATATGAAAGGCAAGAGACCTAGATATGATACCAAGTATTTTATGTTCACAGCGTATAGTTTATAACTATCTCATTGATAATCATTTTCTCGTAATAGGTGTCATTGATCATATTATGATGTGTTTTATTTGTTACTGGATGTATATGAGCCGGGGCGATATCATAGAGCGGTCTTAAAACAAAATCAAATTTGACAATTTCACTTCTCGGAATATTTCTTTCAAAGTCAACTAAGTCATCATAATACAGTATATCTATATCAAGAGTTCTTGAACTAAATTTTACTTCACCCAATGATCTTCCGTTATCTCTCTCTATCGAATTAAGCGCTTCCTTAAGTTTGCCAATATCTAGATTAGTACTAAATGTAGCAACTAAGTTATAAAAGTTCGGTCCATCAAAACCCATAGAGGAAGATTCATAAGTTGGTGATAATTTTAAATTTTCAAATTTATTATAAAGCGCTGTAATGCATGCTTGAATATGTACTATCTGATTGATATTACTGCCTATGCCAACGAAGACTTTATGCTTTTTTTCTATATCGCTCAATTATTACTCCAACTTCTTTAGAGCCAGTTACTGCTCCTGGCTTACTAAATCTTCCTTTTATGTATGTTACATTAAAGTTTTTGAATATTAATTTAACTGACTCTTCAGCAAGCGCTTCAATTAATTGAAATTCGCTACCACCTATGAATGACTTCAGTTCTTTTGAAACAGCTTTATAATCCACTGTATCATTTATTACGTCACTACTTGACGCATCAGTTATATCGGTGCCTAGCTCAAGGTCTATACAGACAAACTGTTTAATTTTACGTTCCCAGTCGTATATTCCAATGACTGTCTCAATACAAAGTTCTTTTATAAATACAATATCCATATTTTTCTCTCTTTTTTGACAATAAACAGTATTGTATCTGATTAGGTTTCTGATATCATTATTGAGTTACAAAATCATGTCTAAAATTTGCGATATAACTAAAAAGAGAGTAATGGTAGGGAATAACGTATCTCATGCGAAAAACCGTACTAGACGTACTTTTGAGCCTAATTTACACTCTCACAGGCTATGGTCAGAAAAGCAAAATAAATTTATTAAGCTTACTTTATCGAGCAAAGGCTTGAGAATTGTAAATAAACTCGGCCTAGATAGAGCTTTGATTAAATACGGACTTAAATCATGAGAGAGAAAATTAAACTTGTTTCTTCAGCTGGTACCGGTCATTTCTATACCACTACTAAGAACAAAAAGACTATGCCGGATAAGATGGAAATTAAAAAATTTGATCCTGTTGTTCGAAAATATGTTACTTACACAGAAAAGAAGATTAAATAACTTTATAACTTCTAAGTCTTACTAAAAAATCATCCAAAGCTGTTATTCCATGTCCTTTAGCTTCATTTGACCAATTATTAAGAGTTTCAACAAACTGTTCATGTTTTGTTTGTCTTGAATGCAATATTTCGTGAAGCCTATTTTTTAATATATAAATAGTATTTAAAGTGGAGCTGTTCTCAAGTAATGTATTTATTTTATTTTCTTGATGTTCACTTAGTCTTTGTGGGTGATCTGCCAGAAGTTTAAATGAAAGCTTAAATTTCTCTTTTTGATAAGCTGGTTTGAGTACTTTTTGAGTATAATCTGTAATCACCGCTAGTTTAGATTGCAGCAAGGATTGTGCAATAAGTTTTGAATCTGTATTTTCATTTTTTTGTATTATGGGCATTGGAGCAATCCTTTTTACTTTACACAAGCCAATCGCACCAAATATTTTAATATACATCCAACCTATATCAAATTCCCAAGGTCTCAGAGAAAATT
The DNA here is from genome assembly GCA_016779485.1 of Gammaproteobacteria bacterium. Taxonomy (GTDB): domain Bacteria; phylum Pseudomonadota; class Gammaproteobacteria; genus CACLCV01. Next base: position 45,768 of record JADHNN010000001.1, on the reverse strand, counting down.
TTGCAGCTGTTGGATAAGCGTGATGATTGTTGTGGAGTTCTTCTCCTCCTATGATAATACCTACAGGAGACATGTTTGTAGAGTCATCATTGGTATTGTAGTTTCTATATCCCCAATAATGCCCGGCACCATTAATTCCACCTGCAGCAAAAATAGGTGTCCACATCATTTGAATGGACCAAATTATTATTCCTACAGTTCCAAATAAAATAATGTTTAATATGAAAAGTAATAATATCCCAAGGTTATTTCTTCCAGTATATACACGTTCTTCTATCCAATCTTGCGGACAGTTCTGAGAATATTTTTCTATTGTCTCTTTGTTGTTCTTTTCCTTATGGTAAAGATCAGCCCCTTGTAATATTACTTTGTTGATTCCGTAAACAGCTGGACTATGTGGATCATCACTTGTTTCAACCTTAGCATGATGTTTTCTATGTATAGCTACCCAATCAGCTGTTCTCATAGAAGTGGTTAACCATAACCAAAATCTAAAGAAGTGTGAAAGTATAGGATGTATATCTATAGCTGAGTGGCATACTCCTCTGTGAAGATAGAGAGTTATTGCTACAATTGTGATGTGTGTTACGACTAAAGTATAGATTGCATATTCTATAAAATTGAGCGGTATAAGTCCGTGTATTAATGTTTCGAGCATATTCGTTTCCAGTAGGTTATCATCTTAACAAGAATTTAAATTTTGTCCAATTATTATGCCTGAATTACCAGAAGTTGAAACTATTATGAGCCTTGTTAAGAGAAGGCTAACCAATAAAAAAGTTATAAAATGTAAGGTTTTGAACAGTAAGCTTAGATGGCCTATTGAGACTAGAAAATTTAAAGTGCTTGAAAATAGAACTATCAAGAGCGTTAAGAGAAGAGGTAAATATATTCTTATAGAATTTGAACTTGATAAAGTAATATTAATAATTCATCTAGGTATGACTGGAGTCATTTCATTTGCAAATAATCATGTATATAAGAGACACAAGCACGATCATTTTTTATTATTCTTTAATGATTTTATTTTTGTGTTTAATGACATAAGAAAATTTGGCTCAATACATATTACTAAAGATATTTCAAATATGTTTCTTATAAAAAATTTAGGAGTTGAGCCTTTATCAAAAAAATTTGATGAAAATTATCTCTTACAACTATCAAAAAACAGGTTATGTAGTATTAAAGAATTTATAATGAATCAAAAGATAGTTGTTGGCATTGGAAATATCTATGCAACAGAAGCATTATTTTTATCTAAGATTCACCCTAAAATGAAAGCTAAATACCTAACTCTGTCCAAGGCGAAATCACTAGTATCAAATATAAAAGATGTTTTAGTTCAAGCAATTGATATGGGCGGAACAACGATAAAAGATTATGTTAATGCAGATGGCAAGCCTGGATATTTCACTCAGAAGCTAAATATATATCAAAAGAAAACATGTCCTATTCATAAAAATAATACAGTGAAGAATATAAAAATTTCAGGTAGATCATCATTTTTTTGTAATCTGTGTCAGAGAGAAGAATTATGAACCAATGTCAGTTCTGAAAAAAATTAATTCATTATTTTCATTCTTGAGATCAGAATCATTATAAGCTTTTATCTTATAAATATTTTCATAAGCAAGATCAATTGCGTTTTGTTTATCATTATCAAATGCATTGACCGTTAAAATTCTACCGCCTGTAACTTTGATAGCGCCTTTACTAACTTTCGTGCCGGCATGAAATATTTTGACAGAATCATTATCTTCTATATTTGATAAATCAAGATAAAAATCTTTCACTGGAGAATCAGGATAACCTTTCGCTGCTAAAACAATCGTGCAACAAAAACCTGAATAGTTATTATCATCAATAAAAGATAAATTAAAATTATCAGGGTATTTTTCATTATCAAATCCAATAAGATCTAGAAAATCAACATTATTTTTCTCAAGATATAGTGCAATATTTTGTGTTTCTGGATCACCCATCCTGCAATTATATTCAAGGAGATAAGGTTTATCATTCATTGCAGATATCATCAAACCTAAGTACATAAAACCATTATACTTACTTGTAGTTCCAGAACTATTATTGATTGCTACTAAGGTTTTAATGATAATTTTTTCTATTTCTACATTCAGAGAATAAACATCATTTTTTTTATAACTACAAAATGGATGTGTGATTGCGCCCATACCACCTGTATTAGGTCCTGAATTAAATTCATCACGAGATTTATAGTCTTTTATCCAGGTTAGCCCTATAGTTTGTTTATATGCATTTGGGTTGCAGACGTATATAGCAGAAAGCTCTATACCTTTTAAGAATTCTTCTATAATAATTTTCTCATTAGGCTTTAAAAGGTTATCTACAGATTTTTTAGCATCAACAAGTGTTTCACATATATCAACACCTTTACCAGAAGCTAGACCATCATATTTTATAACAATTGGCATCTTCTTTTTATCTAAATATGCTTTTGCTTTTTCAGAATTATCAAATTCATTATATTCTGCAGTAGGTAAATTATTGCTGTTCATAAAATTTTTAGAGAATACTTTTGATCCTTCAAGTTGAGAAAAATATTTTTTAGGCCCAAATATATTAAGATAATTTTTTTCAAATAAGTCGCTTATACCTTCCACCAATGGCACTTCTGGTCCAACAATAGTTAAATCAATTTTATTGCTTAAAGCAAAGTCCAATACTGATTGATGATTATTAATATTACATTCTATGTTAAAAACATTTTTCTCTGACAATGTACCTGCATTTCCCGGCATGACATAAATTTTTTCAACATCTCTATGTGATTTTGATATTAGCCAAGATAGTGCATGTTCCCTGCCGCCTGAACCAATAATAAGAATTTTTAAACCCATACTAATGTTTAAAAACTCTGATGTGAGAGAAACACATAGATAGTTTATGTTTATTTGCAACTTCAATTATTTTTTCATCATTAATCGAGCCACCAGGTTGTATGATTGCAGAAATTCCGATCTTTTTTGCCAAGTCTACATTATCTCTAAACGGAAAGAATGCTTCTGATGCTAATACAGCACCTTTAAGCGATATATTCTCTTTTTTAGATTTATTGTAAGCAATATTTGTAGAATCAATCCTACTCATTTGTCCTGCTCCAATTGCAAGAGTTTTACTATTTTTTACAATAACGATTGAATTTGATTTTACATATCGAGATACTTTAAAGGCAAAAATCATATCTTGAAGTTGTTTTTCAGTAGGCTTTTTTTTAGTAACAACAGTAAGTTCTTTTTTTGAAAGATTCTTATTATCTTTCTCTTGAATTAGAATCTTGTCTCTCAAAAGTTTTGTTTCATAAATAATATTTTTATCTTTTTTAAGTTTTATTTTTAACAATCGTATATTTGGCTTTTTTTTGATAACTTCAAGTACACTTTTATCAAAATCAGGTGCAGCAATTACTTCAACAAATTGTTTGTTTATTATTTTATCAGCAAGCTTAGAATCTAGTTTTTTATTGAAAGTTATGATCCCTCCAAATGCTGAAGTTGGATCGGTCTTATATGCACTTTTATATGCCTCTTCTAAGGTTTTAGATGTTGCAACGCCACATGGATTAGCATGCTTCACTATCACACAAGACGGTGAATTAAATTGTTCAACACAAGAAAATGCACTTTCAGTATCAACAAGATTATTAAATGAAAGGGCTTTACCTGATAATTGCACATAATCAAATTTTGCTAACTGTGGAGCTGTTATTTCATATAATTTTGCTTTTTGATGTGGATTTTCACCATATCTTAGTTCAGATAGCTCTGTAGCGCTAATTGAGACTTTATTTTGAAGCAAGTCAACATTGTTTGAACTAAATTTATCTAAGTAATTCGAAATCATCAAATCATAATTTGAGACAATAGAAAATACTTTTTTAGCAAGCATTAATCTTGTACTAGATTTAACTCTTCCACTTTTTTTTATTTGACCTATTACGTTATTATAATCTGATGGATCTGTTAGTACGGTTACTCTTTGATGATTTTTTGCAGACGCCCTCAGTAGGGTAGGTCCTCCTATATCAATATTTTCAATAGCATTGTTGAAAGAGCAATTTTTTTTCGATATGGCTTTTTCGAATGGATATAAATTGACCACAACCATGTCAATCAATGAATATTTCTTATTATTGAGATTATCCAGATCTTTTTTTGATTTTGCTAGAATACCCGCATGAATTACAGGATGAAGCGTTTTTACTCTACCACCAAGAATCTCTTCAAACTGAGTAAATTTAGAGATAGGAATTATTTTAATGCCTTTATCTTTTAGATAGCTAGCTGTTCCACCTGTTGAAATTATTGTATAGCCATTATCAATCAGTTCAGCAGCAAGAAGATCAATATCTGTTTTATCTGATACGCTGATAAGTGCTATTTTATTCATTTTATTTTATATCGTACTCTTTAATCCTTTTAATTAATGTACCTCGACTAATTCCTAAAAAATCAGCTGACTTCGTTACATTTCCTTTGCATGCATCAAGCACAGTCTCAATCAAAGTTCTTTCTGTATCATTTAGGAAAAGGCTATGCATGTTAGAGCTGCTACCATTACCATTCATATTCTTGATAAACAATTTAGCTTCTTTTTTTACAACACTACTGAGGCTACTATTAGACAGATTTTTTGCGATTCTTTTCTTTTTCATATTATATTTAAATAAACGATACCCCGAGAGGAATATCTTACAATCAAAGAGGGATTTGATAAAGGTTAAATGGTTAAAAACTACTTATTTTTAATATACTTAGTAAGTGTATTAATAGAATATTTACCTGACGCGAAGAAATCAGTTCTAAGTAGCTTCTTGTGTAAATCGATGTTTGTTTTAACTCCCTGAACTACTGTTTCACTGAGAGCTTGATACATTTTTTCTATAGCTAATTCTCTTGTTTTATCATAAGTAATTAATTTTGCTAATAGTGAATCATAGTAGGGCGGAACAGAGTAGCCGCTGTAGACATGAGTATCAATTCTTACACCTGGCCCACCAGGAGCATGGAATGCTTCAATTTTTCCTGGAGATGGTAAGAAGGTATTAGGATCTTCGGCATTTATTCGGCATTCAATGGCATGTCCAGTAAGAGTTATATCGCTTTGCTTCATGCTAAGTTTTTCACCAGAAGCAACTCTAATCTGCTCAGCAATTAAATCAGTATTAGTTACAAGTTCTGTTACAGGATGTTCAACTTGAATTCTTGTGTTCATTTCGATAAAGCTAAAATGGCCATCTTGATATAAAAATTCAAATGTACCCGCACCTGTATATCCAAGTTTAACGCAAGCTTCTGAGCATACAGCACCTATTTTATTGATTTCTTCACGTGATATTCCGCATGCTTGAGTTTCTTCGATAATCTTTTGATTTCTTCTTTGCATCGAGCAATCCCTTTCGCCAAAATGAACAGCATTACCATGTTCATCACTCATTATTTGTATTTCAATATGTCTTGGGTTATCAAAATATTTTTCAAAATATAAGTCACCATTACCAAATGCATTTTTGGCTTCAGTTCTTACAATATTCATACTATTAGCTAATTGAGATTCCTCTTCAACAACCATCATTCCTCTTCCACCACCACCATGAATAGCTTTTAGCATTATTGGATAACCTATCTCATTAACCTTTCTTAACATAGCTTTATCGGGCTGTTCTGGAAGCACACCATCAAAACCCGGAATACATGGTACCCCAAAATCTTTCATTGCATTTTTTGCTTTAATTTTATCGCCCATCTTATTTAAAACTTTGCTTGATGGTCCAATGAACTTAAATTTATTTGTTTCAATAATTTCTGCAAACATTTCAGATTCAGATAAAAAACCATAGCCAGGATGAATTGCATCAGAATTTGTGAGTTCTGCTGCACTTATTATTGATGGCATGTTGAGATAACTTTCTTTTGGGTTTGGCCCGCCTATACAAACAGATTCATCTGCAAGTTTGACATGAGCTAATTGTCTATCAGCTGTGGAATGAACAGCAACGGTTTTGATATCAAGTTTTTTGCATGCTCTTAAAACTCGAAGAGCAATTTCACCTCTATTAGCAATCAATACTTTCTTAATCATTCTATTACGAATAAAGGTTGATCAAATTCTACCGGTTCAGCATTATCAACTAATATTTCTAATATCTTACCATCTGTTTCTGCTTGGACTTGATTCATCATTTTCATTGCTTCTAATATACATAAAGTGTCACCCTTTTTAACAGTTTGTCCAACTGTTACAAATGGTTTTGATTCAGGAGATGCCGATGCATAGAATGTTCCAACCATTGGAGAATTAACAGTATTTTTATTTTCACTTACCTTAGTTTCTTTTATTGTTGAAGCACTATCAACAGCTTCTGTTGATTGTTGCTGTGGTGCAAAAACTGGTTGCTGCATAACTTGTTGAACCGGAGTAGCTAGACTAGAGGTATTTCTAGATAGCTTAATCGACTCCTCACCTTCTTTAACTTCAATTTCAGCAATTCCGCTTTCTTCTAAAAGTTCCATTAATTTTTTAATTTTTCTTAGATCCATATTTAACCTCTTCGTGTAATTGATGACAATGCGAATTCATATCCAGCAGTTCCTAACCCTGTAATAAGACCTGTGCTTATATCTGACAAAAAAGATTTTTTTCTAAAATCTTCTCTACTATAAATATTTGAAATATGTACTTCTATGAAGGGTATATTAGTGCCAAGAAACGCATCTCTCAATGCAACGCTTGTATGAGTGAATGCGCCAGGGTTAATGATTACATAATCAACCGAATCTTTTTTGGCTTGATGCAATCGATCTATTAATCCATCTTCTGAGTTAGATTGAAAAAAATCAATATCTACAGCGCTTTCTGAGGCCTTTGTTGTTAATTTATCTTCAATATCATGGAGTGTTTCTGTACCATATATTTCTGGCTCTCTAGTGCCAAGAAGGTTTAAATTAGGGCCATTAAGTACTAATATTTTCATTTTATATGTTTTTAAATAATTTTAGGTGATTTTATCTGAAGTTAAAAGAAAATAGAAGATTTATTTTACTTTTTTACAATATTTAATATTTTTAGGAAATCATCGCTCTCTATAAAACCAACAACCCTGGCGCTTTCAATTTCGTTACCATTTTTATCATAAAAGAACAGAGCAGGTGGACCAAATATGCGCATAGACTGTAAATATACCGAATGATTTTCATTAGTATTAGTTATATCAAATTTTATAAGTTTTAATTTATTGAGAATAACGCTTACCTCAGGAGTACTAAAAGTATATTTTTCTAATTCTTTACAGGCAACACACCAATCTGCATATAAATCCACCATTACTGGCTTTTGTGAATTTTTTATTTCTTTCTCTAGTTCTTGAGTAGTTTCAACTGTGATGAATTCTACATATCTTTCTTTTTCAATAAAGCTCGTCTTAGGTTCATAATATGTATTATTTTGAATACCATAAATCTGCAAAACAGAATATATTAAAAGAAATAATGAGCCAGTATAGGCAAAAATTTTTGAAATATTATTGCTAATAATTTTCAATGACTTCATTAAAATGATTATCATTATTATTGATAATGCTGACCATAAGTAAGCAGCTGATTCTATTGATAATATTCTTTCCAGTAACCAAATAGATAATATTAAAAATAAAATACCGAAAAAGTAATTCACAAGCTCTAAGTATCTCCCTATTTTAGAAATTAGTTTAGTGGTAGTAGATCCCAGTATAATTAGAGGAGTACCCATACCAATTCCTAATGCAAAAAGAGCTAGACCTCCAACGAGAACATCACCTGTACTTGCAATATAAATTAATGCCCCGATTAGAGGCGCAGTGACACAAGGACCTACGATTAAAGCGGAAAGGATTCCCATAACTGCTACATCTCTCGAAGTACCTGATTTTTGTTTATTACTCAATTTGGTGAATAATGTTTGAATAGATTTAGGCATTTGTAGATTGAAGAATTTAAACATTGCTAAAGCAAATAAAAGAAACAAAAATGATATTGAACCTAATACATATGGGTTTTGAAGACTTGCTTGAACATTAGTGCCAGAAAGAGCAACAATAATTCCTGCAGCTGAGTAAGTTACAGACATACTTAATACATAAATTAAGGACAAAGTTACAGATCTTCTTTGTGAGACATTCCCTTGCCCAGCAATAATTCCAGTAAGTATTGGCACCATTGGTAACACGCATGGCGTAAAAGCTAGCAATAACCCAGCAAGATAGAAAATCAGCGTATTATAAAATAAGGAATTTGAGAGTAATGAATCACTCATGGCATTTTGACTCTCAAACAAAGATGTCTTTTTAAGACTACTTACTGAAGACTTTTTTTTTAGAGATATTGTTTTAAATACTGGAGGGTAGCATAATCCCGCATCCGCGCACCCTTGATACTTAATTTTGATTTTATGAGTATCATCTATACTTCCTTCAAAAAATATATCAGCTTCTGTAGAGTAGTAGTAGACATCCACGTCACCAAAAAATTCATCTTTCTTTTTTTTACCCTCTGGCATTTCTACTTTGATAATGTTGTTTGATTTATCAAGTGATTTGAATTCAAACATTCCCATGTATAAATAGTATCCTGGCTGAATTTTCCAATTAATTTTTATCTGGTTTTCTTCAACTACCTGATAGTCAAATTTAAATGCATCGTCTGGTGAGAGAAATTCTGATTCACTTTTCGGCAACTCAGCAAAAACATGATTTGTTCCTATCAATGGGATTGTAATTAAAAGTATGATTAAGTTTATTTTTTTTAATATCGATATCATGTTTATAGTTAAAATATTCCTGTTATCTTTGATTTATCTTATTATTTCAGGGGTTACCGTGTTATGCAATTACTCAATTATTTTTTAGTAGATTAAATATACACTATGTTATGAAGCGCATGTAAATGATAATTTTTCATTTTTGCAATATAATCATTTCATGAAGATTTCCAGATACATTCTAATTTTAATACCTTTATTAGAGCTTATAGCCTTCATAGAGATTGGTTCATATATTGGAAGTTTAATTGTTATTCTTTGGATTTTTCTTACCATATTCATTGGAATATATTTAATAAAATCGAAACTGAGAAGCATAAAGTTTAGTCTATTTAATATCAGAAGCATTCAGGATATACAGCAGCAGTACACAACTGATATGTATTCGCTATTAGCTGGTATATTACTAATTGTGCCTGGGTTCCTAACTGATACACTGGGTTTTTTCTTATTGCTACCATTCTTTAGACCTATGATCTCTAAATATGTCAAAACTGATAATAAAAGAGCTGATACAAATAGAAATAAGTCGAATATCATTGACGGCGATTATAGAGATGATGAGTAGTTTTTTTTATATCAATACTTGAAATTTTACCTAAAGTCCATATCATTAGCAATCGAAGGGTTAGAGTGCTAACCATTAATTTAAAGAGAGGTGAATAATGAATATAAGACCATTACATGATCGTGTAATCGTGAGGCGAACAGAAGAGGAAAAAACATCACCAGGCGGTATTGTGATACCTGACAGTGCTACTGAAAAACCAGTCAAAGGTGAAATTGTTGCTGTTGGTAAAGGTAAAATACTTGAAAATGGCGATATTAGACCTTTGGATGTCAAAGAAGGGGACCAGATTCTTTTCGGTAAATACTCAGGAACAGAGATAACAATAGATGGTGAAGAGATGCTTGTTATGCGAGAAGACGACATCACTGCAATCATAACTAACTAATATTTGAGGATAAAATAAAATGACAGCAAAAGAAGTAAAATTCGGCGATGACGCAAGAAAGAAACTAGCAAATGGTGTAAACATTCTTGCTAATGCCGTTAAGACAACATTGGGACCTAAAGGAAGAAATGTTGTACTAGACAAATCATTTGGTGCTCCAACCGTAACAAAAGACGGCGTATCTGTAGCAAAAGAAATCGAACTAAATGACAAGTTTGAGAATATGGGCGCTCAGATGGTAAAAGAGGTTGCATCACAAACTTCAGACATAGCTGGTGACGGAACAACTACTGCTACAGTTGTTGCTCAAGCTATATTAAAAGAGGGTTTGAAATGTGTTGCTGCTGGAATGAATCCTATGGATCTTAAGAGAGGGATTGACAAAGCAGTATCAGTAGCGGTTGAAGAATTACAAAAAATGTCAAAACCATGTACTGATCAAAATGCCATAGAACAAGTAGGAACAATATCTGCAAATTCTGATAAAGATATTGGATCTATCATAGCTGAAGCTATGGATAAAGTTGGTAAAGAAGGGGTGATTACTGTTGAAGAAGGTCAATCATTAGATAATGACCTAGATGTAGTTGAAGGAATGCAATTCGATAGAGGCTATTTGTCTCCATACTTTGCTACACATCAACAAACTATGACTGCAGAACTAGATGATCCTTATGTTTTATTGTTCGATAAAAAAATAACAAACATAAAAGATATGCTGCCAGTTCTTGAAGGTGTTGCAAAAGCAAGCAAACCATTACTTATTATAGCAGAAGACGTTGAAGGTGAAGCATTGGCAACTCTTGTTGTAAATAGCATCAGAGGTGTTGTAAAAGTGGTGGCAGTGAAAGCACCCGGATTTGGTGATAGACGTAAAGCTATGTTAGAAGATATTGCGATTTTAACTGGCGGAACAGTTATATCTGAAGAAGTTGGTCTTAGTCTTGAAAAAGCTGAATTAAAAGACTTAGGTACTGCTAAGAAAGTTACTGTAAATAAAGAAAACTCTACTATTATTGATGGCGGTGGTGACAAGACTGCAATTGAAGGTCGTGTAACTCAAATTCGTTCTCAAATTGAAGAGGCTACATCTGACTATGACAAAGAAAAGATGCAAGAACGCGTTGCTAAATTAGCTGGAGGCGTAGCTGTAATTAAAGTTGGAGCTGCAACTGAAGTTGAGATGAAAGAGAAGAAAGCAAGGGTTGAAGATGCTCTTCATGCAACTAGAGCGGCTGTTGAAGAAGGTGTTGTTGCAGGTGGAGGAGTCGCAATGTTAAGAGCTAGACAAGTTCTTAAAAAGCTTGAAGGTGACAACCCTGATCAAACACAAGGTATTGCAATTGCCACTAAAGCAATGCAAGAACCTCTAAGACAGATAGTAACTAATGCAGGTCAAGAAGGTTCTGTAATTTTAGCAAAAGTTGAAGAAGGAAAAGATTCTTTTGGATACAATGCATCTACAGGAGAATTTGGTGACATGTTAGAAATGGGAATATTAGACCCTACTAAGGTTACTAGGACTGCATTACAAAATGCTGCATCTATAGCGGGACTAATGATTACCACAGAAGCTATGGTAACTGAACTTGCTAAAGATGATGAACCAGCAGCACCTGCTATGCCTGATATGGGCGGCATGGGCGGCATGGGAGGCATGGGCGGCATGGGAATGTAATGTCCCTCACCTCTCATATATTAAATTTCAAAGCCTCTTTATAGAGGCTTTGTTATTACTAAATCCATAATGTTATAATAATTTATGGATAAGCATTGGTTAAAAAAATATCCAAGTAACTTAGACGAAAATCTAGGAAACTTAGACCATGACACAGTCGCTGATTTAATCGAATCTTCAGCTGACAAATTCATGAACAAAATCGCTTTCTCATCATTCAATACTAATATTAATTTTAAAATGCTTAATCTTTTATCAAAAAGATTGGCGGCATATATGCAATTTTTAGGTGTTAATAAAAAAACTAAAATCGCTATTATGTTACCTAATTTATTAACCTATCCTGTCACATTATTTGGAACATATTTTTGCGGGGCAACAGTTGTTAATATAAATCCCCTTTACAAATCAAGAGAAATTGAGCACACATTAATTGATTCAAAAGCTGATTATATATTTGTTCTAGATAAATTCTTTAAAGAGCTAGAACCATGCATCAAGAAATCAAATCTTAAGGGAATTGTCATTTGTAGAGTAACAGACTTACTTAATCCATTAATGAAACTAGTTATAAGCAGTATTCTTTTTTTTAAAAAAGAAAATATTAAAATAAAAAAAACAAAAGAAATACTATTTTTTAAAGATATTATTTCAAATAACTTCAGTTATAAAGATACTCATTCAAATCCTAGTGATATTGCTCTTTTGCAATATACAGGCGGTACTACTGGAAAATCAAAAGCGGCTATTCTTACGCATAAAAACCTACTTTCAAATATACAGCAGGTACATAATTGGATTAAGCCACATGTTAATGATGGTAAAGAAATAATAATAACAGCCTTACCTCTATATCATATATTTTCATTTACCGTTAACTGTTTAACATTCCTAAAGATTGGGGCAGAGAATGTCCTTGTTGCAAATCCAAGAGATTTAAAGTCATTTATCAAGATATTAGAAAAGAAAAAATTTACTATTATTACTGCTGTAAATACCCTATTTAATCTTCTTTTGACTAGTAGTAAATTTAAAAAACTTAACTTTGAAAAATGTAAAGTTTCAGTGGGTGGTGGCATGGCTGTACTTAGTGAGACCGCTAAAAAGTGGAAAAAGGTTACAGGTACTGAAATCACACAAGGCTATGGCCTAACAGAGACTTCGCCAGTAGTTACAATCAATAGAGTAGATGAAAAGTATAATGGATTTATAGGCTTACCATTACAATCTACAAATATAAAGATTATTGATGAAGATGAAACTGAACTAGATATTGACCAATGTGGAGAATTATGTGTTTCTGGTCCTCAAGTTATGTCTGGTTATTGGAATGATTCCTCTAATTGTTTTACTTCTGATGGTTATTTCAAAACAGGAGATATTGCGTTTATAAATTCTGAAGGGTATATAAAGATAGTTGATAGAAAAAAAGATATGATAATTTCCTCGGGATATAACGTTTATCCAAATGAGATTGAGGACTATTTAAGCACTCACAAAGATATTATTGAAGCAGGAATTATTGGTATACCTGACAAAAATAGAGGAGAGTCAATAAAGGCATTTGTGGTAAGTAAAAATCCGAATATTAATTCATCAGATATTATTAAATTCTGTAAGTCTGGTTTAACAGAATATAAGATACCAAAATCCGTAATATTCATTAAAGAATTACCTAAAACAAATGTAGGTAAAATATTAAGACGCAAACTTAGAGAGCTATAACTGATTTTTGAATAACATTAGATGATCTATGACTGGTTTTATACCTATACTTTCGTTTAATGAATGGTTATGGTGACTAGGTGTATAACAGTAGATTCTTTGTCTGTCTTTAAGTTCAAGATGGTATAAAAAATCAGAACCATAGAAAACTTTATCAATAACTTTTGCAGATTCTGTAGAATCATCATCATGTATGATGTCATCTGGTCTGATTAGAACATATACCTCTTCATTTGCTTTAAAATCTTGAGTATTACCAAATATTGTACCAAGAACAGTATCAACATGATTAGCATCTTTTACTTTTGCCTTCATAAAACTTGTAATTCCAAAAAAGTTTGCAATCTCTTTAGATAAAGGTTTGTGATAAAGATTATAAGGAGTATCATACTGTGCTATTTTTCCATCACTCAGAAATGCAATTTTATCAGACATAGTAAAAGCTTCTTTCGGGTCATGCGTTATTAATATTGCAGTTGTCTGCTCTTTTTTGAGAATTTTTTTAATATCAATCATTAAATTGTCCTTTAATTCTTGATCTAATGCACTAAAGGGTTCATCTAAAAGAAGTATTGTCGGTTTAGGAGCCATTGCTCTAGCTATTGCCACTCTTTGTTGTTGACCTCCAGATATTTGATGTGGGTATCTATTTTTAATAAGACCAATATTTAACATATTTTCAAGCTCAAGAGCTCTGGAGTTTTGATTTATTTCTGTGTCTTTAAACAAACCAAAGCATATATTTTCCCTTACTGTCAGATGCGGAAATAGAGCTAAATCTTGAAATATTACACCAATATTTCGTTTATCAACACTTATGAATTCATTTGAGTTATCAACAACACTATTGTCTATTTTGATATTACCGCTTGATATATTCTGATACCCAGCAATAGATCTAATTAATGATGTTTTTCCTGATGCGCTTGAACCCATTAATGATACTATCTCACCATTCTGTATGGAGAGATTTATGTCATTTAAAATTATATTTTCGTCTAAAGTTATCTTTACGTTTTGTAATTCCAGTTTACTTTGATTCATTATTCATAATACCTCTAGACAATATTATAACGGGTATTAAACATATAATAATTAAAATTAAACCCGGCATACCCATAGAAGAAAGATTTTCGGATTCTGCTAGTTCATATAAGTGAACCGGCAATGTATTAAAATTGAAAGGCCTAAGAATCAAGGTTATTGGTAATTCTTTTACAATATCCACAAATACAAGAATCATGGCAGTATAAATTGTAGGTAGTAAAATAGGGAGATGAACTTTAAAAAGTATTTGTAATTTACTCAAACCAAAACTAGAAGCAAGATGATCATAGTTATTAGAAATTTTATTTAAACCTGAATCTAATGTTTTAAGAGAAATAGTAGAAAATCGAATTAAATATGCAACTATTAACAAGTAGAATGTACCTGAAAGAATAGTTATTGGTTCAAATCCGAATATAGATGGTAATGAGTTTTCTAACATACTCACAGGACCTATTACAGCTACCGCAAGTACAACACCAGGAACAGCATATCCAACAGATAATGTTTTTGATAAAAAATTGTTAAATAGGTTTTTGTTACTTCTAATCAAATAAGCTACATTAATAGTAAAAAACAGTATTAGTATGGAGCTGATTAAAGCGATAATCGCACTGGAGTTCAACAAAGATAATACAAATATTAAATTGATTTCTTCAAAAGAATAGGAGATCCAATAGATTAATTGTAATACTGGTATTAAAAAACCTATTGCAAGTATAATACTACAGTATGCACACAATGAATATCTAACTTTCCTTGAGATATTTTCTACTTTTATTGGTTTAATATTATTAATAGGATTAGCAAATCTTTTTTTTCCTCTTGAAAGTTGTTCAAAATAAACAAGAAGGAATATTAATGTTAATAAAATTGAAGATAAAAAAAATGAGCTTGTTTCATCTCCTAAAACAAACCAAGCTCTAAAAATACCCGTGGCAAAAGTAGGGACTCCAAAATATTGAACTGTCGCATACTCGGCAAGGGTTTCCATAATAACAAAGCTTACTCCAGCAATCACGGCGGGCCTTATTATTGGAATTCCTATTTTTGTAAGCCTTTGCAATCTATTTAATCCCATAGATTGCCCGACTTCAAAAACAGTACTACTATGATTAGAGAGAGCAGGCAGGCATAACAAGTATATATATGGGTAGAGACTTATACTTAATATAAGTATAGCGCCATAAATATTTCTTATATCATATAAATCATAAACTGATGCGCCGCTATTAAAATATAGCTCAAAAAAGTTGAATAATATTCCAGATGTCTCATTTATTCCTGCATATATATATGCATTTACATAGGCAGGGATGGCCATAGGTAAAATTAATAACCAACGAAATAAGTTTACACCTGGAAAATTATACATTGAAATTATCCATGCTAATGAAGTCCCTAATATTATGGTAATAAATGCTACTGCTACGACTATTATTAAAGAATTTACAATGTAATCATGTAAAAGATAGTTTTGGATATGAATCCATGTCTCATTACTATCATTAAAGATATTAAAAAAGATAAATAATATTGGAGTTACAAATACCAATAGAAATAATGAAAGTAGAAGTAAGTTTATATCTTCAAGATTCTTTGGCAAGGCTTTACTTCCATCCAGCTTTATCGAATATTATTCCAGCTTGATTATTCAGACTTCCCAATGTAGTGAGACTCATCATATCCATTTTGAAGGGATATCCCCACGATTTAACTATATTCGAAACCTCTATGTCTTGTCTTATAGGATATTCATGATTTTTTTTTGCATATATCTCTTGAGCCCTGTCACTAGCTAAAAACTCAATCAGCTTTGTAGCACTATCAATATTTTTTGAGTATTTTGTAATTAAAGCACCACTAATATTTATATGAGCTCCTCTATCATTTTGGTTAGGAAAAATTATTTTTATTTTTTTTGCATATTCTCTTTCAATTTCTTTTTTAGATGTAATCCATTTACCCAGATAATATGTATTAGCTAACGTAACATCACATTTACCCAAAACTACAGATGTCATTTGTGACCTATCATTCCCTTTTGGGCTATGAGAAAAATTTCTAACTACATTAGATGCCCAGTCATACGCATATAATTCTCCATTATGATGAATTATTGAGCTCATTAATGACTGATTGTAAATATTACTAGAAGATCTGATACAAACTCTATTTTTCAATTCTGAATTTGCTAAGCTATCATAAGTAGAAATTTTGGATGGTGAAATTTTATTAGGATTATACATTATCACTCTTGATCTTATTGAAAGGCCAAACCAATGATTTTCAATATCTCTAAGATGCGCAGGCACTAACTTCATCAGCTTATTAGAACGGATAGGAATAGATATACCTTTAGTTTTTGCATCATGCAAATTCCCAGCATCAACAGTTAAGAGTATATCTGCTGGAGTTGATTTACCTTCATCAATTATCTTTTTAATCAGCACTTTGCTTTGAGCGCTGAGTATATTAACTTTAATTCCAGTTTCTTTTGTAAATTCATCCGTTAATGGTTTTATTAAATATTCTTTTCTAGCTGAATATATATTTACTTCATCAGAAAAAGTGACGTGCGCTGGAATCATAAAAATGATAAGTAAGAATGTGAGAATTGCTTTATTTTTCATATATGTTCTTCTAAATAAGAATGATTATCATTATTATAATAAAAGCTATATAATTCAATCTTTTTATCTAATTTCTTATATTAATTATTCAGTCTAATTTCCCAAATATTAAATACATGATATAGTTTTCACTTATTAATCATATATAGGAATGCTCATGATAATGTCTGACCTGAAGGGTAAAATATGGATGGATGGCAATTTGGTTGAATGGTCAGATGCAAGAATACATGTACTTACTCATACACTGCACTATGGAACAGGAGTATTTGAAGGTGTAAGAGCTTACGAAACATCTAAAGGTCCAGCTATATTTAGATTAGAAGATCACACTAATAGACTATTTGAGTCAGCAGAATTAATTGGTATGAAAATACCATTCCATGCAAGTGTATTGAATGACGCACAATCCGAAGTTGTTGCTTTGAATGAATTAAATAATGCATATATACGACCAATGTGTTTCTATGGTTCTGAAGGTATGGGATTAAGGGCTGATAACTTAAAAGTGCATGCTATTGTAGCTGCATGGGACTGGGGATCTTACTTAGGAGATGACAAAATACTTAATGGCATTAAAGTTAAAGTCACTGATTTCCCTAAAAGGTGCGACAAAAGCATGATATACAAAGCTAAGGCTACTGGAAATTATTTATATTCAATGCTTGCTCTTAAAGATGCATTAAATTCTGGCTTTGATGAGGCTCTGATTCTAGATATCGATAACAACGTGAACGAGGGATCTGGGGAAAATTTTTTTATGATCATTGATAATACTTTTTATACACCTAAGGATGGAACCGTGTTAAACGGTATTACAAGGCAAACAATTATGGAGATAGCAAGTGATTTAAATTATAAAGTTGAAGAAAAAGATATATCTGTTGAAGATGTCAAATCTTGTGACGAAGCTTTTTTTACAGGAACTGCCGCAGAAGTGACTCCAATTATTCAGGTGGATGACAAGAAAATTAATAATGGAAAACCAGGAAAAATTACAAAACAAATACAAACAATATATTTTGATCTCATACGAGGTAAAATAGAGAGATACAATAACTGGCTAACATATATAAAAAATGTTTAAAAAGAGAAATATACTTGTTATTGGCGATATAATGCTGGATAAATACAGTCATGGTAACATGAATAGAATATCACCCGAAGCACCTGTCCCTATAGTAGATATTAATAAAGTCACCTTCAAACCAGGCGGTGCCTCGAATGTAGCTAAGAATTTATCTGCTCTTGGGATGAACGTTACCCTATTGGGTATAACAGGAGATGACCCAGAACTAAAAGAATTAATTAAAGTTTTGAGACATACTGATATTAAATTTGACCCAGTAAAAGACATAACTATTAGAACTACATTGAAGCAAAGAATTATTGCCAATGATCAACACCTAATTCGTCTAGATCATGAAGATATGAATAAATCATGTATGCATAAGGAACTATTTAAAAAAATTATAAAGTACATGAAGAATGTAGATATAATCATTCTATCAGATTATGACAAAGGTGCCGTAAAGCCCATATCTCAAGAAGTAATAGAATTCGCTAACCAGAAGGGTGTAAAAGTAATTATTGACCCTAAAGGAACAGACTATAGTACATATAAGGGAGCATACATGGTTAAGCCCAATGAATTTGAATTTTCTACAATAATAGGTAAACCGAAAAATAAAAATGATATGGTAAAAAAAGGCAAACAACTAATGAGAGAGTTGGAGCTAGAATCTTTATTACTTACCCTGGGAAAAAATGGAATGGTATTATTTTCGAAAGATTCTGTATTGACATTTCCAACATCACAAAAAGATGTTTATGATGTAACAGGGGCTGGAGATACAGTCATCTCTGTAATTGCTGCCTCATTAGCATCAAATAAATCACTTAAAAAATCATGCGAACTAGCAAATGTAGCAGCAGGCTTATCAATTCAGCACCTTGGCACAGTTAGCATTAGTAAGTCTGATATTAGTAATGCAATTAAAAAGTCCTAAAATAATTTCTAATATTAATGTATTGAAGCCTTTAGTAGAGAGTGTTCGTCAAAAAAATAAGACAGTGGTTTTCACTAATGGTTGTTTTGATATTATTCATCCAGGCCACATCTATATTCTTCAACAAGCTAAAGCCAAAGGAGATATATTAATTGTAGGTTTAAACTCAGATTCATCTATTAAAAGCTTTAAATCTCCAAACAGACCTGTTTGCCCTCAAGAAGATAGAGCTTTTGTATTGGCTTCGCTTTCTTGTGTGGATTATGTAATTATTTTTGATGAAGATACTCCTGAAAGACTTATTATTGAGATATCTCCTGATGTGCTCGTAAAAGGAAAAGATTATGAGGGAAAATTTATTTCTGGATCCGATTATTTACTCGCAAACGGTAAAAAAATTGAATTAGTCGAGCTCATAAATGGTAAATCAACATCCAGTTTAATAGAACGTATCAAAAAAAATTAGCTTTTAATAACCTCTTTAATTTTATTTTTGACATCATTTAAGGATATTAGTTTCATTGCATCTTTATCCCTAACTCTTGCACCCCATTTGATATCATTTTTTTCCTTATTAAGGAATTTTAGCATTGCTTCATTATATTTATTTATAACATATTTTTGATTTAAGTACGGACCAGTCCTTAAAGGATTAGATGTTGCATATAAACCAATAATAGGCAGGCCTAGCATATTTGCCATATGTAAGGCACCAGAGTCTGGCCCAATATAAAATTTACACTTACTTAGAACACTGAACATTTCGATCAGTGTTGTTTTGTTAATTAAATTTACAATATTTGAACTAGACTTAATATGTTCACTAAATTTATCTTTTTTATCTTTATTCACTTTACCTAAAAAAAATGTATTTATGGAATACTCATTGAATAAGTATTCTGCAATGGTTCCATAATTATCATAGTCCCATTCACGATAATTATTTACTCTCGCACTTGTAAAAGGATTTATTGCTACATAAGGAATAAACTTATTTACATTTATTTTCTCTATATAACTCATATCTAGCATTGAGTCTGTCTGCCAATCTAAAAATTTATTTTTAATATCTATTTTCTTTAAAAATGAAAAAAAGTTTTCCATTACATGACAATTATCAGTATTTATATCATTAAATGTCACATTGATTTTTCCTTTTATCATTTTACCTACAAGCTTTGATCTTAGTGATTTCTGCATATGTAAGACTATATCAAAAGGGATATTTTTAGAGAATTTATGTATTCCAAACAACGAGTCTAAAGTTTTATTTTTATCCATTACTATAAAATTTATGTCATTTAGATTTTTTACTAATTCATACTCTGTTTTTCCTATAATCCATGTAATATCACAATCAATTATAGATTTCTGAAGTGTTGAGATAATAGGAATGATATGAGTTATATCACCTATGGAAGATAATCTTAGAATGCAAATTGATATTGATGTATTATTTTTACTATTCATATGATAAAAACAAAGTATAGCTCAATAATATCTCGAAAATACACTAATAAGTATATCTGTTACGATTCTTCTATCCAAAAAATACTTGAAGATAGAGTGATATCAGGTTTAGATAGTAATGAGTTTAGACTTGAAAACATATCCAATTTTCTAGATTTAAATAATGGTCTTATAAAAAAACATTATTGGAGAAAAGGAGGTATGAAATTTTTAAAGGATTATTATGCTTATTTAGGTTTATCATACACACGTCCAGTTAGAGAGTTAAAAAATTATGTGGACTTCTCATATATTATTAATCAAACAAAAAATGATAAAGTGAAAAATATAATAGAATTATGTATACCAGTTTGCTCATTTGTACAGAGGAAAGGAATGTTCTATACAGGAGATATAATACTATCAAAATTAGATGGGCTTACATTTGATCAATATCTTTTAAAAAATAATATTACTAATCAAATCTATAAAGACTTGAGATTCAGTTTTGAGATTCTGTTCCAAAACGGCATATATAATCTTGATATGAATCTAAAAAATATAATTTACAATCAATTAACTAATAAAATATCTTTTATAGATTTTGATAAATTAATTATCAATACATCTAGAAAGAATGATAAAAGATATAGCTCAGATGTGTTATCAAAATTTAAAAAATCTTTAGAAAAGTTAAATCTAGATAACAGATTTGATTGGAAAAGCTTTATAAAATAAATCTAGCCCTTGAAATGAGTATCAATTAGTTTTAAATAATCATTTATTATAAATCTTTTTTCTTGAACAAGTTTCTTTGCACATTTCTCAAACACTTCACGTTTAGATTTAGATCTAAATAACTTTTCGAAGATATTTTTTAACATTATTGGCTTTTGACACATTATTAATGCGTTATTTTTTAAAAACTCTTCGGTCTCTTCAATAAAATTATACATATAAGGCCCTACTATAATAGTTTTTGCTTTAGCAGCAGCTTCCATAAATGAATGGCCACCTACATCAACAAATGATCCTCCAAATATTGTAAATTCACAATATTCTATGAATGATTCTAGTTCGCCAATAGTATCGGCAATATAAAGTTGCGTTGAATTTCTTACTTTTTCATCTTTACTTCTTATCGCAATATTAATTCCTGATAAAGGAATATCAGATAAAATATCTCCTAATCTTTCCGGATGTCTTGGTACGATTACTAAAAGGTACTTATTAGATTTTAGTTTTAACCATTCTTTTATAATTATTATTTCTTCTCGATGATGAGACGAGGCAAGCAAGACATATTTTCTATCTATTAATTTTTGATTGCTCTTATTACTTAAAAAAGAATATTTAATATTACCTATATTACTAACTTTAGTTTCATTCAAAAATTTTTCATAGCTCTCTTTATCTTTAATTGATTTAGTATATACGTGCTCTACATTATCTAGTGTATTCTTATATAGATTTTTTGATAATATTCCCAGGATACCTTTTGGTGCATTGAACCTTCCATTTATAATTAATATTTTAGTACCATTTTTTTTACATGAATTATAAAGATTCGGCCATACTTCTGTTTCTATTACAATTAAAAGTTTAGCGGAAATCTTATTAACCAAATTTTTTGTTAATAAATAATAATCTAAAGGTAAGTAACAATGTTCTACTCCCTTTATCTGTGAATTATCAAAATAATATTTAGATGAAGGAGTGTTTGATGTAATAAGAATATCTTTGTACCCATTTTTTAATAGTTCCTGTGATAAACCAATTGCAATTTTCATTTCCCCTACGGATGCAGCATGAATCCATAGCGATTTCTTTTTAATACTCGTAGAGTTTAATAATTTATGGGATATATAAGATAACGATAGTGAATTCTTGAATGTGTAGATTGCTAGTCGGATTAAGATAATAGGGTATAGTAAGTACAGAAGAAAGTTATATATTAGCATTACCAGATAAGATATGTGTTAATTTTTCTTAACTCTGATAAAGAAATCTTATTTTGCAAATAATATAGTTTCATTTTAGAAAATAAGTAGTCCATCATAATATTTTTCGAATCATTTACTGAGGCATGATATTTGATTTTAATTTCAAGCAGTTGTGTATCAGTATAAATCCCTTTCTCATAGCCTAATTGTGCACTTTCGTAGCTTTTTAAATATGACTCAACTAAATCTCTAGATAAATCATATAACTTCTTATTTGTATTAAAATCATTTAGTGTGTTTATAAGATCATTACGAATTGATCTTTTTGAAGCAGCATAGTTAAGCCTAGCTTTCTGATAGTTAAGCCTAGCTTCTCTAGTTTTTGATGTTTGAAAACCTCCATTGTATATTGGAAAATTTAAGACCAATGATATAGAGGAGTCTTCTCTGGTTGTTGCACCAAATTGAGATCCACCTTGAGTAATATCAACATAATCATATTCGGCAATTAAATCTATGGTTGGATAATGTCTAGATTTTTGTGATGCAATGTCATGTCTGCTCTTTTTAATATTTTGTTTTGCTAGTTTTATAGAGCTGTTATTAAGATTAGCCTCAAGAATTATTTCATTTGTGTTAAAGGTTTCATGGTCAAGATTAATTAATTTAATATCATTAATATCATTTAACTCTTTTCCAGAAAACATATAAACCTGGTTCTTAGTTTCTATGAGATTGTCTTGACTTATATCTACATCAATTTTAGACCTACTAAAATCATTTTTGTAATTTTCATAATCTTGTATGGTAATATTACCACTTTGAAGAAGTGTCTTAGAATTTTGGTATCGAACATAGTTTAGTTCTTTTTTTAGCTGATTAAGTAATAAAAGATTTTTTTGTTTAATTAAATTAAAGTAGTGTCTAATAGACTCTAAGATAATTACAGATTCTGAATCATTCTGTCTAATTTTATTTTCTTGAAGAACGCTTTTAGATTTTTTAATTTCATCAAAAACATATAGGTGAAATAGTGGTTGTTTGATAGATAAATTATAAGTATCTCTATCAAAATTAGATGGATTGTAAGAACCGCTTGATTTATATCTTTCTATTGTGGTTTCAGATGCTCTCGCTGTGAAGTTTATATCAGGAAAGACTGACGATTGAGTTTGTTCAAGAACTTCATTAGCTATATCTATATCTAAATTCTTTTGTGATAAATCAATATTATGCTGTAATGCTCTGTCATATAATTCTAAAAGATTTGTTCCATGAGCATTGAATGTGGTAAGTAAAAACAATAAAAATATTTTTTTCATTTATATTTTTCAATAGCCGGATCAACATCATCAGACCATTGCTCCAGTCCTCCAGTTAAATTATATAAATTCTTCACACCTTTTTGTTCCAAATATAAAGCTACAGTTCTGCTTCTTATTCCATGATGGCAAACAATTACGTATTCATATTTATCATCAAATTGATCAATTGAATCTGGTATTTTCCCCATTGGAATATGAGTGCTATTATCTATATGACATTTATCATATTCCCACTGTTCTCTCACATCTATTACCTTAAGTATAGGATTTTTTTTAATCATTTCATTAACTTCTAGGGGGGTCTTCTCTTGCATAATTAGTCCGTTATTTTATTTGTTTGTGATGTTACTATATTTTCAATCACTGTGTAACCATTTCTAGTCTTATCAATTATAATACCTTTCTTATAGGGGGATTTATATTGATTTATAAAGAAAAAACATCTTGCATTTGTATCAAGATATTCAATGAATGGAATATACGAGTCAATAGAACATGTAAATAATATTTTTTTATACATCATAATCTTATCTAGACAATTCATAATATTATTCTGATTTAAAAAAATCTTATGTCTGTTTTGGCTATAAAGATCAAGATTTCTTTTACCAAACTCAAAAAGTACGGGGTCTATTTCATATGATGAAACAGTGTCAGTTAGATATGAAATGCATTCGACAAGATAACCGCTGCCTGTGCCTATAACTAAAACATTATCATTTGAATGGAATTCCATAGCTTGAATTATCTTGGCTTCACAGGATGGTACGAGCATTTTCTGATTAGAAGTTAATGGAACGGCTATATCTGTTACTGAAAAAGGTTTATATTTTTGAGGTAAAAAATATTCTCTTTTTACATTTTTAATGACACCTAAAACTCTTTCATCTAAAATGTCATGACATCTATATATTTGATTTGTTTTTTCTAGATAATTCATTTCATGATTATATCGATGTTTATGATACTATTACAGTACAGCGTGGAATCTATGGCAAAAAATAAAATAAACCTCGAAGAATATAAGACAAATTTTCCTAACTCTAGAAAAATCTATAAAGAAATTAATGATATCAAAATACCCTACAGGGCGATAACAATATCAAACTCTTCTCATGGCAGCGAGGAATTTTACGTTTATGACACTACAGGACCTTATACAGAGCCTGATTTCAATATAGATCTAAATAATGGTTTACCAAAGACAAGAAACAAATGGATTTTAGAAAGACAGGAAAGTTTTGCTTCTGATAAAAAATTTAAGAATAACATAACGCAACTTGCATATGCAAAAAATGGAATCATTACAAAAGAAATGGAATATGTTGCTGCTAGAGAAAACAGCTATAATAATTCTGAAAAAACTATCACTCCAGAATTTGTAAGAAGTGAGATTCAATCTGGAAGAGCTATTATACCGTCAAATATCAAACACCCAGAATTAGAACCAATGATTATTGGTAAAAAATTTCTTACAAAAGTTAACGCTAATATTGGTAATTCACCTGTCAAATCAGATATTGAAGAAGAGCTTGATAAATTACTTTGGTCAGTCAGATGGGGTGCGGATACTGTTATGGACTTATCAACTGGTAAAAATATTTTTGAAACTAGAGAAGCTATAATAAGGAATTCGCCAGTACCTATAGGAACTGTTCCGATTTATGAGGCTTTAGAAAAAGTTAAAGGCAAAGCAGAGAACCTTAGTTATGATATTTTTAGAGATGTAATCATTTCACAAGCTGAGCAGGGAGTTGATTACTTTACTATTCACGCCGGTTTACGACTTAGCTATATTCCTACTACGACTAATCGACTTACAGGCATTGTCTCAAGAGGAGGTTCAATAATAGCGAAATGGTGTTTAGCTCACCATAGAGAAAACTTTCTTTATGATAATTTTGATGATTTATGCGACATTATGAAAAAATATGATGTCTCTTTCTCACTTGGTGATGGGCTACGCCCTGGCTCTATAGCTGATGCTAACGATGAAGCTCAATTCTTAGAACTAAAAACTTTAGGTGAATTGACTTCTAGAGCTCAGTCAAAAGATGTTCAAGTAATGATTGAAGGTCCTGGCCATGTACCTCTTAATAAAATTAGAGAAAATGTTACTTTGGAAGAGAAATATTGCAATGAAGCACCTTTTTATACGCTTGGGCCTCTTGTGACAGATATCGCACCAGGCTATGATCATATTACCTCTGCAATTGGAGCGGCAAATATTGGTTCATATGGTACTGCTTTATTATGTTACGTAACTCCAAAAGAGCATTTAGGATTACCAAATAAAGAAGATGTAAAAGACGGATTAGTTGCATATAAAATAGCTGCTCATGCGTCTGATATTGCCAAAGGACACTCCTTTGCAGTTGAACGAGATAATGAACTTTCAAAAGCAAGATTTGAATTTCGTTGGTTAGATCAATTTAATTTATCACTTGATCCATACAAAGCAAAAGAATTTCATGATGAAACATTGCCTCAAGAGAGCGCAAAGTCAGCACACTTTTGTTCAATGTGTGGTCCTAACTTTTGTTCTATGAAAATCACTCAAGATATTCGTGATTATGCCTCTCAAAATAATATCAAGGATATCAAGATTGCAGTAGAGGAGGGTATGAAAGAAAAATCCAAACAATTTGCAGAGTCAGGCAACAAAATTTATATAAAAAAATAAACTATTTTTGTGAAGCTTTTAGTGCTTTATCTAAATCTTCAAGAATATCATCTATATTTTCTAAACCTATAGACAATCTAACTAAGTCCTCTGGTACACCGGCAGCTTTTAATTCTTTTTTAGAAAGCTGTCTATGGGTTGTACTTGCTGGATGACATGCAAGAGATTTTGCATCACCTATATTCACTAATCTAGTTATGAGATTAAGATTATCAATGAATACTCCTCCTTTTTTCATACCGCCTTTGATGCCAAAGCTAAGTACACTTGAAGCTTTTCCATTCATTAGTTTTTTTGTGAGATTGTATTCTTTGTGTGATTTAAGACCAGGATAATTTACCCATGTAACACATTTATGCTCTTCTAAAAATTCGGCGACTTTCAATGCATTTTCACAATGTCTATCCATTCGTACTGGCAAAGATTCTATTCCCTGTAAGATCATAAAACTATTAAATGGTGAAATAGCCGCTCCCATATTTCTAAGTGGCACAACTCTAGCTGCACCTATGAATGCGGCATCGCCCATTGCTTCGGTAAACACTACACCATGATATGACATGTCAGGAGTGTTTAATCTTTTAAATTTCGTTTTATGTTTAGCCCATGGGAATTTGCCAGAATCTACTATAATACCACCTATGGTTGTACCGTGCCCACCCATGTATTTTGTTAGAGAATGTACAACAATGTCAGCACCATGCTCTATTGGCCTGAATAAATATGGTGATGGTACAGTATTATCGACAATTAGAGGAATTTTATGTTTATGTGCTATCCGAGCGATTTCAGGAATATCAACAACATTTGCTGCTGGATTTCCAATTGATTCACAAAATATTGCTTTAGTTTTTTTATCAATTAATTTTTCAAGGCTTGGAATATCATCATGATCTCCAAATTTTACATCAACCCCGAATCTAGGTAGCTGGTGTGCAAATAATGTATAAGTACCACCATATAATGTACTTGTACTAACAATGTTATCCCCAGCTTCACAAATAGTCATGATTGCATATGTTGTTGCAGCAGAGCCAGATGCTAAAGCCAAAGCACCAATCCCTCCTTCCATTGCAGCAACTCTTTTTTCAAGTACATCTGATGTAGGGTTCATGATTCTTGTATAAATATTTCCCGCGACTTTGAGGTCAAATAGGTCTGCGCCATGTTGAGTATCATCAAAAGAATATGATGTTGTTTGATAAATTGGCACTGCTACTGATTTTGTAGTTGGCTCTGGTGAATAGCCACCATGAATTGCTATCGTTTCAAATTTCATTATTTTACCCCTATATTCTTATTAATAAACTCTTATGGATTATATTACATTATCTATTGAAAATATCATACTGTCTTATTTGCTCTTCCTTATCTTTTATGGTGAAACCTAATCCAAGAAGCCTTATGGGCCTTCTTACTGAATCAATATTATTCATAAATAACTGAATAAAGTTTTTGGGATTAAACTCATTGCATTTTGATTGTCTGGTAATAGTTTGAAAATTATTAAATTTGATTTTAATAAATATCTCCTTAACAAGATTTTGAGGTACATTATTAATCTTGCATCGTATTGCCAGCTTATCAAAGAGATGGTTGATTTTTGAAATACATGTTTCAGTATTACTTAAATCATTTAAAAAAGTATCCTCAACACTGATACTTTTCCTCACTCTAGATATATCCACATTTCTGTTGTCAACACCTCTGATGAAATTGTATAAAGTATTTCCATATACTCCAAATATATTAATAAGTTCATCTACAGAATAATTGTACATGTCTTTACAATATTCCATATTTAGGTTTAAACATTTCTTAAAATTTACTTTCCCTATTCCTGGTAATTTATTTAAGCGTACATTTTTGATAAATTCTGGAATTTCATCATCACAAATTCGATATTGATTATTAGGTTTTTTTAAATTAGAGCATATTTTTGAGATGAGTTTATTACATGATATTCCAGCAGAAGCAGTTATTTTAAAATCTTTAAGAATGCATGCTCGCATTTGTTTTGCCATTTCTTCAGGGTCACCCTTACAATATTCAGAATGTGTAACATCAATATAAGCCTCATCAACTGATATAGGTTCTATTTTTTTTGAGTAACATTTGAAGACTTTAAATATTTCTTTTGATATAGTTTTATATTTTTCTATATCAACTGGAAGTATAATTAGGTTTTTACATATAGACATAGCTTTTTTTGATGACATAGCTGAGTGTATTCCGTATCTTCTGGCTATATAATTACATGTTGCCAAAACCCCTCTTTCAGTTGGTTTACCTCCAACTGCAATAGGCTTATTTTTTAAAAAAGGGTTCTCGCTTATTTCTATTGATGCATAGAAACTATCCATATCAATATGGATAATTTTTTTACTTTTCCATATTTTATTTTTTTGATTCACTCACGGTATGCGCTTTGATTGTCAATGCGTGTATTTCACCTGTCTTTATATAAGCATCTAATAATGCATAAATTATTTTATGTCTTTGAATAATTGTTTTACCTTTGAATTCATCACTAATAATTTTTACTTCATATTTAGCGTCAGAGCCTTCAACTCTTAAATCATCATACTTTAATCCTTCTTGGAGTACATTTACAATCACATCCTTCATATTCACTTCTCCCAAAGCTCAGGGTTAGCCCAATTATCACTATTCAGCCAATCAGGGTTTTCTTTATATTTGGTTATATCATAAATGAAAATAACTGCTTTATCATTAGCTGTATTACCAAAGTATCTATAACCATGGCTAATCATTGTATCTTTACATTCTGTTTCATGTTGGATGAAGAAGCTATCAAAAACAATCAAAACGAGAATATTATTTAAACCAACAATACTTTTGAATATTGAGCCATCAAGAATCAGATTAGAATTAATAATAATTATTACTAAACAACTATCAGAAAAATTTTTATTATCTATTTTTGAATATATACTTTTTACTGGAAGTTTACTTAGTTCAAGATCATCTATTATTTTTTGATTTCCACTTAGATTAAATAAACGAATATCATTTTTATTTTTTATATATTCAGTAATTCTCATTTTTTCCTTCCAATAAATGATATTTTACAATTTTTTCCTTATAGGTGTTGATAATATCAAGATGTTTATAATCATTAGATTTAGCATGCTCTTTAATTATAACTTTACAACCAACTCTCCGTAGAACTTCATTAATTATATTTTGATTTCTATTTATATTGTTATGAACAATTTTTCTTAAAAACTGCTCTTTTTTTGATGGTAGAGCACTTTTGTTTATATTAAACATAAAATCAAAATATATATAATCATATTTTCTATTAGTCGTCCTTATAAAATCTATACAATCACCAAACTTTGTTGTGATGTTATTAAAAATATTTTTCATTGCAGTACTGTTAATTCGACTAATTGCATCTTTAAGAACCCGCATTATTACTGGGTTGTTTTCAATCAATGTTACAGTATTACCCAAAGAGCTAATAATCGCAGAGTCTCTAGCGAAGCCGCCCGTACAGTCTAGAATATTTAAACCTTTGTTCTTTATAACTTTTTTAAGAATATGATTATTCCTTTGCTCAACTATTTTTTCGTATTCATCTAAATTTAAAAGGTATGTCATTAATGTTTTTTGATCTTTTAAAACACAACCTCTTTTTGATAATTCAACTATTATGCAATCTGATGAGTTATCAATAAGATTATCAAATTCTTCAATCATTTATAGAATATCTATGATATCTGAAATCTTCTTCTGATGTATCGTAATATATAGTACGTAGGCAGCCAGAGTATACCGCTTATAAATGTGCTGATCATGAGATCAAAGTATTCTGAGTTTATACCTATCACAGAGTTTGACCATACAAAAAAATGTTGTTTTATCAAAATAAAAAAAGATATTACTACCATTTGTTGAGTTACCGTCATATATCTTAAAGAATTGTATAGCCTGAGAATAATATATATAAAAATTACATATGTAAGCGATGTAAGACCTAAAACTTGCCCGTACAAAATATCTACGAAATATCCTGAAATGAATGCCAGAATTAACTTCTTGTTAGTAGGTAACGCAATTGCCCAGTAAACGTTTATCAATAGCAGCCATTCAGGAGCCACGTATCCAAAAGGAAGAAACATTTGTGTTAAAATAAGCCCAAGTAATATACTTAATAAAATTATTATCATTTATTCATTCTCATTTTCATCGGACGTTACTATGACTTCATTTATATTATTGATATTCTCCAAAGGCATTAGAGTAACTCTTGAAAATCGTTCACCTTCATTTTTAACTATATCTTTTACACGACCTATTTTAATTGATGGAATAAACCTTTTTGCTTGCCCAGACGTTACTATTAGGTCTCCTTTCTGAACATCAGCTTCATTTTTTAAAAAAGCAATTTCCATCATGTTTGTTTGAGACTTTCCTTTAACAATTACTTGTTGTCCAGTCCTAGCAACAATTGCAGGGACATTACTTGAGCTATCAGTAATTAGCAATACTTTGCTTGTGAAAGAATTTATTTCTACTACTTGTCCAATTAGACCATTTATACCCATTACAGTTTGACCCATATTTATGTTGTCTTTCGATCCAATATTCATTTTGAGAGATTTTTTATTTGGAATAACATCTCTTTGTATTACTTCAGCTATTTTTATATTTTTTATTTTCTTGATTGCGACAGCTTTTATTGAACGCAGCCTTGTTACCTCATTTTCTAAAACATCTATTCGTTGCAGATTTGCTTTTATTTTGATATTTTCTTTTTTTAGTTTATTTATTTCTATTTTCATATCATCTATTGTCTTTCTTTCCATAACAAGGGTATTGATGAATGATGATGGAGTTTTTATGATAAATTGAATTGGGTTAAATAAATAATCATTCACCGCAACACGAATATTATTAGAAGATGGATATTTTTTATCAAAAACTATGCTCGCAATAGATAAGATACTTAACAGTAATAATAAGTAAAAATTAGTTACGCTTTTTTTAAAGATAGGCGTAGACACAACTTATTCCATGGAGAGAAACTCTACTCCTTTTTCATCTATTATCTCAAGAACTTTACCACCACCTCTAGCGACACAACTCAACGGATCTTCCGCTAGAAGGACATTCATACCTGTTTCTTCTTTTATCAAAAGATCCAAATCTTTTAATAGTGCACCCCCGCCTGTCAATACCATGCCTCTTTCATGAATATCAGCACCTAATTCAGGAGGCGTGTTTTCTAGAGCTGTTTTTACTGCAGATACTATACCTTGAAGTGACTCTTGAAGAGCCTCTAATGTTTCATTACTATTTATAGTAAATGATTGAGGTACCCCTGCAGCTAAATTAGTCCCTTTAACTTCTATTTCCAAAAGGTTACTTGTTGGATAGGCTGAACCAATTTCATGTTTTATCTTTTCTGCTGTAGGTTCACCTATTACACAGCCATAATTTCTCCTAACATAACTAATTATCGATTCTGAGAAAGTATCTCCACCTATTCTAGTGGATGATGCATAAACAATTCCATTAAGTGAAATTGTTGCTACTTCTGATGTACCACCACCTATGTCACAGACCATATAACCTCTTGGTTCATCGAGCGGCATGCCAGCACCTACGGCTGCTGCCATAGGTTCATCAATAAGATGAACTACTCTAGCACCTGCCCCAGATGCAGATTCTCTTATTGCTCTTCTTTCAACCTGTGTTGCACCACACGGTACGCAAATCAGTACTCTAGGACTTGGTCTGAACCATGCAGCTTTATGTACCTTCTTAATAAAGTGTTGAAGCATTTTTTCACAAATCGTAAAGTCAGAGATAACACCATCTTTAAGCGGTCTAATTGCTGTCAAACCAACAGGTGTTCTTCCAATCATATTTTTTGCTTCTATGCCTACAGCCTCGATTTTTTTATTAGCTCCTTTATCATCTCTAATTACTACCACTGATGGCTCATCTAGAACAATACCTTTACCTTTCATGTATATAAGTGTATTTGCAGTCCCTAGATCTATTGAGATATCTGTAGAAAACATTCCCGCGATTTGTTTTATGAAGTTTAACATCTAGACTCCTTTCAATAATTTAATTAAAACTTGGTTAATGATTTTTGGATTTGCTTTACCATGTGTTTCTTTCATAATTTGTCCAACGAAAAAACTCATTAACTTTTCTTTACCATTCTTGTAATCTTGAACTTCTTTGGGATGTATTTCTAGTATTTTCTTTACAACATTCGTAAGTAAATCTGGGTTTGATATCTGTTCAATATTATTCTTTTTTATAATTTGATCCACAGAGACCGAACTTTCCCATGACTCAGATAGAACCTCTTTTGCTTGTTTCATAGATATTTTTCCATCACCTATATAATTATTAAGTTTAGCTATATCCTCAGGACTTACAGTAGCTTGTGAAATATCTAAATTATTTTTATTACATAACCCGATTACTTCGCTTAGAATAAAATTAGCTAAAAGTTGAATTTCTGAAGTTGAAGTTTTTGCAGCCTGTTCAAAGTAATCAGATAATTCTGAGGAGGATGATAAAATTTCAGCATCATCATTTTTTAGAGTATATTCTTTAATAAACCTTTCTCTTTTAACGTCAGGCAGTTCTGGTAAATATTGTTTTATAACTGATATTTCATCCTCAGTAATAGATACTGGCAATAAATCCGGGTCAGGAAAATATCTGTAATCATTAGCCTCTTCTTTTGACCTCATTGGTCTCGTTTCATTTTTCTTCGGATCAAATAATCTTGTTTCCTGCTCTACGATGCCACCAGATTCTAGTATGTCTTGTTGTCTCTCTACCTCGTAATTAATTGCACTTTCTACAAATTTAAAGGAATTAATATTTTTTATTTCTGCTCTAGTTCCAAATTCTTCGCCTGGTTTTCTTATCGATATATTGGCATCACATCTGAATGACCCTTCCTCCATATTTCCATCACTGATGCCTAGACATCTTACTATAGAGTGTATTTTCTTCAGATATGCAACAGCTTCTTTGGAAGACCGCATGTCTGGCTCAGATACTATCTCAATTAATGGAGTTCCTGCTCTGTTCAAATCAATAGCACTTTTCCCATCAAAAAGGTCATGTATGGATTTACCAGCATCCTCTTCTAAATGCGCCCTTGTTATTCCTATAATTTTTTCATTACCATCAACATTAATACTTAATTTGCCATCATGCACAACGGGATGTTCATACTGAGAAATTTGATACCCTTTTGGTAAATCTGGATAGAAGTAATTTTTGCGAGCAAAAATTGATTTATCGGCAATTTTAGCATCGACAGATAATCCGAACATTATAGCCATATCTATGGCTTTTCTGTTAAGCACTGGCAGCACGCCGGGCATAGCAAGGTCAATAACTGATGCTTGCGTATTTTGTTCAGCGCCAAAATTAGTCGGTGACGATGAGAACAGTTTGCTATTAGTTGCTAGCTGTACATGTATCTCTAAACCTATTACAGTCTCCCACATATTAACAATTAGGCTCCTGAATATGCCAGTCTGTCTCTTTTTGATATAAGTGGCATAACTTTAATATATTTTTTTCATCAAAATGATTACCAATAATTTGTAGACCTAATGGCAATTTATCTTTAAATCCCATAGGTATAGACATAGCTGGAAGACCAGCTAAATTCGTACTTACAGTATATACATCAGACAAATACATAGCTATTGGGTCATTCATTTTTTCTCCAATTTTGAATGCTTTATCTGGCGTTGTGGGTCCTAATATAAGATCAACGTCATTGAAAGCGTTATTGAAATCTTGAGTTATCAGATTTCTGACCTTTTGAGCTTTTAAATAATATGCATCATAGTACCCAGCTGACAGCGCATAAGTTCCTACAAGTATTCTTCTTTTAACTTCTTTTCCAAAACCTTCTGACCTTGATTCTCTATATAATTCTTCTAGCGTAGATGCTTTATCTGATCGATGGCCAAACCTAACACCGTCAAATCTAGATAAATTTGATGAACACTCTGCTGGGGCTACAACTTGATAAGCAGACACTCCTAGTCCTGTATGCTCAAGCTTAATTTTTTTTATTTTACATCCAATTCCTTCTAAAATTTTTACTGCATCATAAAATGATTTTTTTACATCCTCATTAAGATCATTGATAAATTCATCAGGTATGCCAATGGTGAATGCTTTTTTATCATTATTGATACAGTAGTTATAATAGTCTGGAACATCGACGTTAGAGCTTGTAGAGTCTTTTGGATCATGCCCAGAAATTTCTTTCAAAAGAACAGCTGCATCTAGTGCATCTGTTGTAAAAAGACCCGCTTGATCAAGGCTTGATGCAAATGCAATCATGCCATATCTCGATACTCTTCCATAGGTTGGTTTTAGGCCGCATATTCCACACAACGATGCTGGCTGTCTTATTGATCCTCCAGTATCTGTACCTGTTGAGCACGGTACTATTCTTGCTGCGACAGCAGATGCTGATCCACCTGATGAGCCGCCAGGAACATAATCTTTATCCCATGGATTTTTAACAGGACCATAGAAGCTAGTTTCATTCGAAGATCCCATAGCAAATTCATCCATATTAGTTTTGCCAAGCATGATAGTACCCGCATTATTAAGTTTCTCAATTACTGTTGCATCATAAGGACTAATAAAGTTATCAAGCATTTTAGATCCACACGAAGTTTTTATACCTTTCGTACAAAAAATATCTTTTTGTGCTATTGGTAGTCCAGATAGAGGCTTAATAACTCCTTTTGAAATTTCATTATCAATTTCTTGCGCTTTGCTAATTGCTGCTTCTTCTGTAACTGTTATAAAACAGTTGAGATCAGCATCTTTTTCTTTAATTTGGTTTAGATAATATCTAGTCAATTCTGAAGAACTTATATCTTTCTTTTTGATTGCGCCTAAGATTTCTATTACAGATTTGTATTGCATATCAATCTAATATTTTTGGAACGATATAATATCCATCTTTTGTCTTGGACACGTCATGTTGATTTTCTTTTCTATTTATATCTTTCTTGGAGACATCATCTCTTAATGGTTGACTAAAAGCTAAAGGATGTGCCATAGGTGTCATACCATCTGTAGGTGCTGCATCGATTTCTCCAATTAGCTTGAGTATATTGTTTAAATTTGTGGATAGCTCATCAATATCACTCTCAGGAATACTGAGTTTTGATAGAAATGTTAATTTATCAATAGTTTTTTTATCCATTTTTGTTTTTAGATGATGTAAATCTTCCGCACTTATTATAGTCTAAGTGCACCCTTATGTCTGTAAAATCCTCAGATTCTAATATAGATTTAACAGTTAATGACTGAGAACATCCATTTTCTAAAAAAAGCATTCCTGAGTGTGAGAGTGTCTTTTTTGCATTACGAATTATTTTTTTTATATCTCCGAGACCGTCTTCAGTTGAAAATAATGCTATTGATGGCTCATTATCTAATACTGACTTATCAATTTGTAAATCATTTGTCGAGATATAAGGAGGGTTACTGAAAATTATATCTAAACTATCATAAGCAAATGGTTTGAGCCAGTCTGAGCAGATTACACTGACGTTGTTATATTTGCTTAATAATACATTTCTTTTTGCAACTTTTATTGCATCCATACTAATATCTGACATTATTACCTGCCAATCTGACCTTTCGTTTGCGATTGTAATACCCACACAGCCAGAGCCAGTACCAGCGTCTAATAGTACACATCTATTTTTCTCCTTGTAGAACAAGTCACCCTGTCTCAGAATTTCATCTATAAATGATTCGGTCTCTGGTCTTGGAATAAGAACTTTATCATTAATGTAAAACTCATCATTATAAAATAGATGTTTGTTTAGTATCTGAGATAAAGGTTTTTTTAATCTTAATTGAAGAATAGCATTAATTTTTTCAGTCTTTGTTTCTGATATTTTTTCATCAAGTATAGTATATAATTTTGATTTACATGTTTTTAGGATATGCATAAATATATAATCAGCTTCAATTTTACATTCTTCTTTGGAAAGGGCTGTTTTTTTCTCAAGGAAATGTGCAGCTTCTTTTATAGCTTGCAATATCGTCATTACTTTCTTGATTCTTCTTTTAATGCATCTATTAAAGGTTCTATATCACCTTCAATAAGTTGTTCAAGTTTATAAAGAGTTAAGTTGATTCTGTGGTCGGTAACTCTACCTTGAGGAAAGTTATATGTTCTTATTCGTTCTGACCTATCACCTGAGCCAACTTGTTTTTTTCTACTTTCATCCGTATTTTTTTTTTGTTTTTCTTGTTCTGCAGATAAAAGTCTAGAGTGTAAGTATTCCATTGCCTTTGCTCTATTTTTATGTTGTGAACGATCATCCTGACATTCCGAGACAATGCCTGTTGGTATGTGGGTTATTCTTACGGCAGAATCAGTTTTATTAACATGTTGCCCACCTGCACCTGAGGCTCTATAGGTATCTATTCTTAAGTCTGCCGGATTGATTTCTATGTCATTAACTTGCTCTATTATAGGCAAAACCGCAACAGTGGATGCAGAGGTGTGAACTCTACCTTGCGTTTCTGTATTAGGTACTCTTTGAACCCTATGTGTTCCAGATTCAAATTTCAAATTACTATAAACATCTGAACCAGATATTTTAAAAACTATTTCTTTGAAACCGCCATGATCACTTACATTACTATTGATTATTTCTACCATCCATTTATTCTTTTCAGAATATTTTGAGTACATTTTATATAAGTCTCCTGCAAATATCGCAGCTTCTTCTCCGCCAGTGCCAGCTCTTATTTCCATATATATATCTCTTGAATCATTTGGATCTTTTTCAACTGTGGCTTCTATAATTTTTTCTTCAGTTTCTTTTAAATCTTTCTCATAAGAATTAAGTTCTTGCTCTGCTATAAGTCTCATTTCTTTATCTTCATCTTCAAGTAAACTCTTTGTATCAAGAATCAAATTTTCAATATCCATATATTTTTGAAATAATTTTACACCTGGCTCAAGTTTAGTTAATTCTTGATTTAAACTTTTCATTAAATTTCTGTCTGAATAAACTTCAGGTGAACTCAATTTTCTGGTGATATCTTGATAACTAGAGAGATGACCCTCTAGTTTAGCTCGTAGGTCTTGATTCATTAGTTTTCTTTGAATATATCGTTTAGTTTGCGAACTTTATCTTCATCAAGATTTGGGTAGAGCTCTTTTAATTTAGTTGTAGTATCGTGAGCTAATTTATTTTTTAGTGATTCCGATACATAATCTATTATAGATTCCGTATCTTCGCCATTCTTTGACATTTTTTTTGCCTTTATTACGATTCCATTTGTAATATCATCCACATATTCTCTATAATTTTTTATAATTTCTGCACTATTATTTTCTGATAGCCAGTTTTTATATTCAACAATTTTGAATTTAATAATTTCTTCCGCTTCTTTGATAGATTTTTCTCTTATTCTATAATTCCTTTCAATTATTTCTCCTAAATCATCAATAGTGTATAGATAGACATTATCCAAGTTTTTTATTTGCGATTCGACATCCCTAGGTACTCCTAAATCTATTATTACTACAGATTCATTATTTCTTTTATCAAGTGCACTTTCTATATTGCCTTTTCCGATTAAGGGTAGAGAGCTAGATGTAGATGTAATTATAATGTCAAATTCATGGATGATATTAGATAAGTTATTCAAATGGGAATATCTACATTCATTATCAGAAGCTAATTTTTTTCCGTTTTCCTCTTTTCTATTAGATATAGTTATATTGTTCACATTATTTGACTTTAGGTATTTAAGGGCAAGTTCTGTCATCTCACCTGCACCTATTAATAGACATTTTTTCTCTTCGATATCTGATAATATTTTTTTGATAAGCAGTATTGACGTGTACATAAATGATATAGCGTTTCCACCTATATCTGTATTAGTGCGGACATTTTTAGCAACAGAAAACGAGTACTCAAAAAGTCTTTTTAATTTGCCTTCAATAGTTTTATTTTCTAAGGCATTCTTGTATGAATTTTTTACTTGACCCAATACTTCACTTTCTCCAACTACCATCGAGTCCAAACCTGATACAACTTTAAATAAGTGTCTTATTGCATCTTCTTCTTGATGACTGTACATATGATTTACAAAAGGGTGGAATTCTTTTTCAGATAGTAGCCAATCTTTTATGTCACTAGTGCCGTTTATACTATCAGCATAGATCTCAGTTCTATTGCATGTTGAAACAATAATAACTTCATTAATTTTAGATAATTTTTTTATCCTTCTTAACAACAAAGAGGACGCATCACCACTAAAAGAAAATTTCTCCCTTATACCTATACTTGCAGATTTATGGTTAAGCCCTATAACTGATATGGTCATTTATGTTTCCTATTTACATAATAGCATGTGCTATTATACATTTATGATGATAAATTCAAAATTTGTAGCCATAATTTCCCTACTATTTCTGTTCTCTTGTAGTTCCTCCGTCGATAATGAACAAGTACCAAAATTAAAAGAAATTTCTTACCAAGGTTCAGGTGATAAATATAAGTCTATTTATTATAAAATTACTACAGA
Organism: Gammaproteobacteria bacterium; assembly: GCA_016779485.1. Lineage (GTDB taxonomy): Bacteria > Pseudomonadota > Gammaproteobacteria > CACLCV01. The sequence continues at coordinate 6,885 of JADHNN010000001.1, read as the reverse complement.
ACTCCTGTTACACAAAGGCAGAGTAAGTGATGCCATAGATATTTTTTCATCGAATATACGTTTCTTCAGCAATCAAAATGATTTTATTAATATGATTAATAATGCAAGAGATTTAAGACAATTTGAGGCTGTTATAAAAATTGTAAATAAATGGCTGGAAATAGATGATAAAGATATTCATGCACACAAGATTGCATTTTCAATTTATATTGAACTTGGTAAATTTGATTTAGCAAATAAACATTTCAACTTTTTGTATAATGAGTATCTAGAAAAAAATCAAAAATCATATATAGATATTGAAACTATTCTATCAAGAAACATAATCAAGATGAATGTGATTAAGTACTTTGAAAATAATCTCTCTCGTTATGATAATCAAACACTATTGTTATCATATATAGATTTACTACAAAAAAATAATCTTGATGAACTTGCAGTCTTATATTTTAAAAATGGAAAAATAAAAAAAGATAGAATTACAACGAGAAAATACTCTAAGTCACTATCAAAATTAAATAAATCAAATATGGCGATTCAAAATTTAGAAAGTTATCTTGAAAATTCACTAGTTACCGACAGGGAAGTATCATTTGAATTATTAGGTTTATATTTAAAGGCCAATAAACATGATAAGTCAAAATTACTTGCAGATAAGCTTGTGAATATAGATTATTCAGACAATGATTTTATTTTTAGAGTTGCATTGTTGTGTTTCGATAACAAAAATTTCAATTTATCTGAAAAATATTTCAATATACTTCTAGCACATTCATATGCTTCGGATAATATCAATTTTTTCCTTGGTCAAATTGACTATGAAAAAGGCAGATATGAAGAGGCATTACTTCATTATGATAAAATTCAACAGGGCACATTTATCAATACTAAGATTTTAAATGCTTCGAAAGCATTGTATAAAAAATATGGTATCGAAAAAGCTTTATTATTCATTGAAAATGAAATAGATGTAAAAAATGAGACTGATCTTCTCAGATTGCTGTCATTAAAATTGTCAATTTATGAGGAGGCTAAGAAAATAGATAATATTATTGATGTTTCCAATAAAATACTGGTGGATTTCCCTGATAATACAAGGACGCTATACGCAAGAGCTATCGCATATGAGAAAAAAGGAAATATTTTAAATATGAGTAAAGATTTTGAAAAAATGATTGAACTTGATCCATATAATTCTATTGCTTTGAATGCATATGGCTACAGTTTGTCAATTAACAATGAACAGCTTGATAAAGCTGAAACCTTAATTAAAAGAGCGATGGATATAGATCCAGGAAACCCAGCTATAATTGATAGTCTTGCATGGATTTTATATCTAAATGGCTCTTATGAAACAGCATATGAATATTCTTCACTTGCATATTCTAAAGATCAAGATCCAGAAATAGTTGAACATTATTATAAAATCTTATTGAAAATGAATCGAGTTAAAAAGGCAGAGGCAATACTTAAGGAATCTTTAATGAATAATCCAAATAATAAACAATTACTTGAACTATTAAATAGCAATCAAAATGTATCAGCAATTAAAATGTAGGTCTTTTGCTAAGCTTAACCTATGCCTGCATGTTACAAACAAAAGAAATGACGGTTATCATGAGATAGAGAGCATATTTGAAACAATTAATTTATATGACGAATTATCATTTAAACAAAATAATGCTAATAGCATAAGATTTACGTCTGATTCAAAAAAAATTAATCCATCTGATAATTTAATAACTAAAACATATAAAGAAATTTCCGATAATTACAAGATAACTGGTATAGATATTCTATTGAAAAAAAATATTCCCATTGGAGCTGGTTTAGGCGGAGGAAGCTCTAATGCCGCGGTTACGCTTCATGCATTAAATTCACTTTTTAAACTCAATATTTCCTCAAAGAAGTTAATGGAAATCGCTCAAAAGATTGGTTCTGATGTGCCTTTTTTTATCAATGGCGGTTCGGCGATTGTAAGAGGTAAAGGAGAAATAATAGAGAAAATTGATCGAAATGAGAAATTTTATATTATTGTCATTTCAGACTTACTGATTCATACAAAAGATGTATTTGAAAATTTACGCTCTGACTGCTACGTGAATACAGTCAAAAATATTGATTTGCTAAAGTCTCAACATAACTGTCTTGAAAATCTGGTTATGTCTAAATATCCTACTCTAAAAGAGACAAAATATTGGCTTTCCTCGTTTGGTAGAGTTAGAATGTCCGGTACAGGAAGCACGCTATACATTGAGTATGATAATTACGAAAGTGCAGAAAAGGCCAATAGGGAAATTGGACGAAAATACAAGTCATTAATGGTGAGTAGTCTAAAATCATATGATGTTTTTTCTTAATAATTTGGGGTGTAGCCAAGCGGTAAGGCAGCGGGTTTTGATCCCGTCATTCGGAGGTTCGAATCCTTCCACCCCAGTTTCAGGACAATTGGATGGTTGATTTAAGAACTTCAATGATATTCTCCGGCAATGCAAATAAAGCATTAGCTAAATCTGTAGCTAAAAATCTAGGAATGACACTGGGGAAAGCTTCTGTCAAAACTTTCAGTGATGGCGAGATTTCAATTGAAATAGAAGAAAATGTAAGAGGGCAAGATGTATATATTATTCAACCACTCTGCGATCCTGTGAATAATAATCTTATGGAATTACTAATAATGGCAGATGCCTTAAAAAGGTCATCTGTTGATAGAATATCAGTTGTTTTGCCATATTTTGGATATTCACGTCAAGACAGAAGGGCGAGATCTGCGCGAGTTCCAATAACTGCAAAAGTCGTTGCAAATATGTTAACGAGTATGGGAGTTGAAAGACTACTAACAATTGATCTTCATGCTGATCAGATTCAAGGTTTCTTTGATATTCCGGTAGACAATATTTACGCTACACCATTATTTTTAGCAGATATTCATAAGCAAAACTATGAAGATATAATTGTAGTATCGCCAGATGTAGGCGGAGTAGTGAGAGCTAGAGCACTTGCCAAACAACTTAATTCTGATTTAGCAATAGTAGATAAAAGAAGACCAGAAGCTAATGTATCAGAAGTTATGCAAATTATCGGGGACGTTGAGGGAAAATGTTGCATTATAGTAGATGATATATGTGATACGGCAGGTACATTATGTCATGCCGCAGATGCACTTAAAGACAAAGGAGCATCATCGGTGTATGCATATATTACTCATCCAATATTCTCAGGAAAAGCTGATCAAAACATTATCAGCTCAACAATTGATGGGATAATAGTCACAGATACAATCAAACTATCTAAGAAAATCATTGATACTGAAAAAATCAGACAGATTACTGTGGCAGAGATGTTAGCAGAAACTTTAAGAAGAATTGATAATAAAGAATCTGTTAGTTCACTTTTCATAGAATAAGAGTATAATCCATACAAAATATTATTATGAACACAGAGTATATATTACAAGCAAAAACTAGAGACAGCGTAGGTACTGCAACTTCTAAGAAAATTAGAAGAGATAAAGGTATTCCTGCTGTGGTCTACGGTGATATAAAAAATAGTAATATAGTCCTTGACGCTAATGAAGTTGCCAAACAAGTCAAAGACTCTGGATTTTACAGTAATGTCATTAAATTAACATTAGGCAAAGAGACTATTGATGTTATTTTAAAAGATCTTCAAAGAGATCCAAGAAAATCAAACATTACACACATGGACTTTTTTGCTGTAGATAAAAATAAAGCAGTAATTGTAAACGTTCCTATTAGGTTTATTAATGAAGATACATGTGTTGGTGTTAAAATGGGCGGCGGTATGATTTCTCATATTCAATCAGAGCTTGAAGTTTCTTGTCTGCCTAAAGATATACCAGAGAATATCACAGTCGATATCGCTGAACTTGAAATAGGACATAGTGTGCATTTATCTGAAATTAAGATACCGGCTAATGTTGTATTGGCATCACCAGTCGATGATGAACATGATTCACCCGTAGTCAGTTGTTATGAGCCTAAGGCAGAGAAAGTACAAGTCGAAGCTGCTCCAGCAGAAGCTGAAGCTAGCGAGGGTGGAGATAAAGCTGATCCTGCTACTGCTGAGCCGAAAAAAGAAGAAAGTAAGTAATATTTCAACATGATCCCTGAAGATAACCTTCCAGCATTGATTGTCGGACTAGGTAATCCTGATAAAAAATTTCTCCCTACAAGGCATAACATAGGTTTTTGGTTCATAGAATCTTTAGCAGACAATCTTCAAGTCAGATTTAATGATAATTTAAAAAAGGGAATCCAAGAGACATCTTATAAGTCGGAAAAAATTAATATCAAGCTTCTCAAACCCATGACATTTATAAATGATAGCGGAACTCCGCTTAAAAATTTTATTAAAAATACAAACATTACGCCATCAAAAATAATTGTAGCCTATGATGATTTGGATTTAGCTGCAGGCAAAATAAGACTTAGATTTTCAGGAGGTAGCGGCGGTCATAATGGCATAAAAGATATAATGGAAAAGCTCGGTACCAAAGATTTTTGGAGATTAAAAATTGGAATTGGAAAACCTGTTTCAAAAGACGATGTAGTATCGTATGTTCTTGGAAAACCATCTCCAAATGATAGAGATGAAATAAATAAAGCTATAGAAACTATAATTCATAATTCACAAGACTTGCTTCAAGGCTCGTATACTAATTTTATGAATAATCTTAATGGAGATTTAAATGGGGTTTAAGTGTGGTCTAGTAGGTATGCCTAATGTAGGAAAATCATCTATATTTAATCTTTTAACTTCTCAAAAAATTGATGCTAAGAATTTTCCATTTTGCACCATTGATCCGAATGTTGCCACTGTAGAGGTACCTGATGAAAGATTGGATAAACTCTCAGACTTGAATTCTTCCAAAAGAAAAATTAATGCAGTAATTGAATTTGTTGATATTGCTGGTTTAATAAAAGGAGCTTCAAAAGGAGAAGGCCTAGGAAATGACTTTTTGACACATATTAGAAATACAGATGCCATCGCACATGTCGTAAGATTTTTTATTGATGAAGATATAATTCATGTAAATGGCAAACCTAATCCTGAATCAGATTTTAATGACATAAATACAGAACTAATACTTTCAGATATTACCACTCTAGAAAGTGTCATGAATAGAATTACAAAGGGTAAAATGTCTGAAAAAGAAAAACTTACTTTAAAAGAGGAAGCAACTCAAGCTCTTGATAAATTAAATGCTAATACTTTCTTAGAAAAAAATGATCTTGAAAAAGTTCAAGAAACATTTCCTGATATTAAATTATTAACTCAAAAGCCAATGTTTGTTATAGCAAATATTAATGAGGATACTTCTAAAGATGAATTAGATAAGTTTAAAAATAATATAACTAAAAATATAAAAGTTGTTGAGGTAAATGTAAAAGTAGAAACTGATCTAAACGAACTTACGAGTGAAGAAAAAAAAGAATTCATGGAAGAATTTGGAATAGATGAGTCTGCGCTATCAAAAATTATTAAAAGCGGATACAGTTTACTTGATTTAAAAACATTCTTCACATCTGGAGAGAAAGAATCCCGAGCATGGGCTGCAAAAAAGTATTTCAATGCTCAGGAATGTTCAGGTATTATACATACAGATATTCAAAAAGGGTTTATCAGAGCAGAGACTGTCTCTTATAATGACTACATTGAAAGCGGAAGCGAACAAGCTTCAAAAGCTAATGGAGTTTGGAGACAAGAGGGTAGGGATTACATTGTTCAAGAAGGCGATGTAATTTATTTTAGATTTAATATTTAAGGTCATGTAGCTCAGTTGGTTAGAGCACAGCACTCATAACGCTGCGGTCGGTGGTTCAAGTCCACCCATGACCATGAATCTAAATTTATTCGTCTAGCTAGTATTTGATTTTCCATTAGGGATTCTTCCCTAGAGCCAAACAAAAATCAACATACTTAACACTGATCAACTAGCATTATAATTCTGTACTCTGATTTGGTGGTCTATATCTAATAATTAGACAAGCAATTGCAATTAGTAATATCGCACCTGCCTCATAAATTAATGTATTTGGTTCCATGTCTTTACCTTGTAGTATTATCAATCTTGACAATGCCGTCATGGCAATAAACAGTGGCAATGTGATAGGTATCTTATTACTCACATAGAATACACCTATCATTCCTAAAACCTCGGTGTATATAAACAGTAATAACAAATCAGGTAAGTTAACTCTTCCTACCATGTATATACTCGTTATCTCTTGGATGGTCGCAACAATCGTTAGTAATGCAATCACACCTAGTAATCCTTTTTCTATAGTTTTTATTAAATTCATATTATAACTCTCTCGTTAAGTATATATTTCATAATCCTTATCTTAACCCTAAATATACATATGACCATAAATTTGTGTAATAATAAGTTCAAACATTAGCAGGGGAAAAGACATGAAATTCTTTAACGAAAGACCAAACGGAAGCCCATTTGTAGAGTTAGCCGTATATGCACTGATTGTTTTTGTGGTAATAGCACTAATATAAATAATTTAAGTTATTCTATTGGCCTTTTGAACATCAAGACCCAGACACGGTAATCTGTATCATAATTGGTTGAAACCAGCTCCCAACCTTGTCCGCCTAGATTCTCCGGCTTTTGGCTTTCATTGAGTGCGTGTTTAAGTACTTCCCACTCAAATGTTTTATATTCCCATTTAACCATAATTCATATTAACCTGAATAATGAAAAAAATAATATAAATTTTTCTTGCTATGAAATTAAATAAGTAATGATATTACATAAACCCCAACATATGCAAAGACTGTCAATATAATAACAGCGACAATAAACCCTTTGAGTAGTTTTGCTAAATCAGACATAATTAAAAATATACAAAA